>JANRLG010000071.1:0-29052 GCA_033762835.1 Thermoanaerobaculia bacterium | reverse complement strand
CTAGATCTTCCGTAGGGGCGCTGCTTGCTGCGCCCCTCTTCCTCACCCCCCCAGTCCCAGCGCTTCCTCGATCCGCGCCAACCTCGCCTCGATCGCGGCCAGGCGGTCCTCGAGGCCGCCGCGGCGCACGGGCTCGGGGCTTTCGGCGGCGAGGGCTTCGACATCCACCGGGCCGGCGACCAGGTGCATCCAGCGTTCTTCCTTCTGGCCCGGCCGTCGCGGCAAACGGACCGCCAGCGGCTCGGGTCCCTCGGCGAGCTTCGCCAACGCTTGCTCGACGGCGCCGGTGGACGGGAAGTCGTGCAGCCGATCGCTGCGCGAACGCAGTTCCCCCACCGTCTGGGGACCGCGCAGCAGCAGCAGCGTGACCACGGCGCGGGTGGCGGGAGTGAGCGCCCATCGGCGTTCGACCGACACCCGCCAGCGCACGGCGCGGGCGCCCGTCGCCGGCCAGACGAAGACATCACCCTTGAGGCGGGCGAGGGCGTCTTCGACCTCCCGCGCTTCGAGCTCCAGCACCGGCTCGCGGTTGGTCTTCTGGTTACAGGCCGACACCAGGGACTGGACGGTCAGGGGGTACTGGTCCGGCGTCGTGGTTTCCTTCTCGAGCAAGGCTCCGATCACCCGGATCTCGACGGGATCGAGGGGCCGGGGCAGGCGTTTCATGGGCGTCGGGTCATCGATCACGGCATCTCCCGGAATTCACGATAGGGGCCGCACAGCCAACCGGCGGCACGGTGAGTGGTTTGATAGGCCGACCAGGCCAGGAGGGCGACGAGTGCCGCGTCCCCGGGCCGATCCGCGGCAAAAGCCGCGACGTCCGCGGCGGTGACTCGTGCCGGAGCCAAGGCCGTCAGCACGGCCAGGCGGGCGACCGCGAGATCCTCCGCTGCCAGTCCTGCAACGGCCTCGTCGAGCCAGGCACGGCCGAACGGCGGCTCGTCTCCGTGCCAGTCGGCGAGCACGGCGATGACGCGCTGCCGCGCCGGGGCGGACAGTACCGGGGCCACGGCGCGGTCGGTGGCGACGCCGAGTTGGGCGAACGCCGCCGCGATGGCGGGCCGCGGCCGGGCCCAGGCGAGCGCCGGGGGGACCGCGGCGGCCGGCAGACGGGCCACGGCCGCGCCGGGAACCAGCGGACGCCCGACCGTGCGCGCCAACAAGCGACCCGCGAGCCGGCCCAGCGGCCCGCGCAGAAAACGCACACCGCGGGGAAACGGCGACTCGTCGAGCAGCACCGAAACGATGCGGTTGATGTAGGTGAAGGCCGCCGCGGTGCCGACCATCTCGGGCGCTTGCTCCTTGGAAAAAGGCGGCGCGGCGAGCCGCGCGTCCTCGGGACTGCGGCAAGCGCGCGCCCAGGCGACGGCGGCAGCGAGCTCGGCCGCGGGCGCCGCGGCGACGTGGTGGGCGGCGCGCCGAAACATCCCGTGGACGTCGACGCAGTACGGGCAGGCGTTGACGGTCGAGACCGTGGCCGCGATCGCTTCCTTGATTTCGCGCGACACCGCCCCCGGTACCAAAACCGTCTCCCGCAACACGGCCCAGACCGCCGCGAGCACCTCCGGCTGCGCGGCGTGCACCGTCAGCGGCGGCGCCGCGGCGAACTCCCGGGCCATCTCGACCCACGCCGCACGGCCCGGCTCGTCGCTCGGGGGCCGGGGAGGGTGCGCCAGGTGACGAATCATCAGGTTCATACTGTAAACCGGTCTCGCGTTACAATTCGGCCGGCTGTTCCAACAAGGGTCCTGAGGAGGTCGGGTGCGGATTCTGGTCGTCGAAGACGAAGAGGACCTGGCCGAGGTTCTCGTCGAGGCTCTGGAAGGCCAACGGTATGCCGTCGATCGGGCGGGCGATGGCGCCACCGCCGACGAAATGGTCTGCGTCAACGACTACGACCTCGTCGTCCTCGACTGGACCTTGCCGGGCAAAAACGGCGTTGACCTGCTCAAGAGTTGGCGCAGCGCGGGCCGGCAGGTGCCGGTGCTCATGCTCACCGGGCGCAGCGGTCTCGAAGACCGCATCGGCGGGCTCGACAGCGGCGCCGACGACTACCTCACCAAGCCGTTTTCCCTGGAGGAGCTCTTCGCCCGCGCCCGGAGCCTGTTGCGGCGCCGCGAACGGGTGCTCCAGACCTACCGCGCCGAGGACCTCGAACTCGATCCCGCCGCCCGCCGAGCCACCGTCGCCGGCGCCGAGGTACGGCTGGCGCCCAAAGAATTCGCCGTGCTCGAATACCTGCTCTCGCGCCTCGATCAAGTGGTCACTCGGAGCGAGCTCGCGGAGCACGCTTGGGACGAGTCCTTCGACGCCATGAGCAACGTCATCGACGTCGTGATCTACCGCCTCCGCCGCAAAGTCGACGGGGACCGGCCGGTACGCCTGCTCCACACCCTCAAGGGCGCGGGCTACCTGTTGAAGAGCCGGCGGGAGTAGGTCGATGGCGGAAGCGGCAGCGCCTTCCTCGACGCCGCCTTGCAGGAACACCGACCGCGGTCGCTTTGCCCACGTCTTCGTTTTCGTCTTCGGCGTGTTGTCAATCGTCGTGCTGCTGCTGGCGGACCGCCTGCGCAGCCGGGTGGTCGCCGAGGACACCCTGCTCGAGGCCAACGCCGCGGAGATCAAGACGCGCATCACACTGGCCCACCTGTGGGTCGAAGAGCGGGTCTCCGGCGACGAAGTACCGGTCGAGGAAATCGACACAGCCCTCGGCGAAGCGGTCGTCCGTGTCGGCGACATGCTCGGCAGTGGCGTCAGCGACGGTGTCTCGAACGCGGCTCGGCTGAGCGATACCCACCTACGCCGGATCGCCTCGGAACTGCTCGACCGGTTGGGGGAGTTCCGGTCCTTCGCGGCCCTGCGCCGCAAGTCCTACGACCAGGGCTTGCCCGTGGGCATCGGCTCGTACGCGGACAAAGCGTTCGACCATGAGTTTCGGGTGGTCTTCGACCTTGCCGAGCAACTACGCCAGGGTCTCTCCGTCCAGCGCATCCGCGACGAACGGCGCTCCCGCTACCTTTTCCTCGGCATCCTGGGGGCGTGGACGATCATCGTGCTCGGGGCCACGGCGGCGTTGCGGACCCGCGAGTTGCAGCGCCGCGCCGCCCAGCACGCCCTACTCGCGAGCCAGGAGCAGCTGTTCCAATCGCAGAAGATGGACGCCGTGGGCCGCCTGGCCGGAGGCTTGGCGCACGACATCAACAATTACCTGGCGGCCATCCGGGGGCACTGCGAACTCGTGCGCATGACCCACCCCTCGGGCGAAAAGCTGGCCAAGCGAATGGACGGCGCCATCCAGGTCGTCGACAAAGCGTCTTCCCTGCTCACCCGCCTGCTTTCGATCAGTCACCGCCAGCCGCTGGCGCTCGCCGTGATCGACTTGAACGACCTGGTGGCCGACCTCGAGCGGGTGTTCGTGCCGACCTTGGGCGCCGAGATCACCTTCGAGAAGCGCCTGACGCCGGACCTGTGGGCGGTCGAGGCCGACCCGAGCCAGCTCGAGCAAGTGATGGCGAACCTCGTGGTCAATGCCAAGGACGCCCTGGGGAAAGGCGGCAAGGTCACGGTTTCCACCTTCAATCGCCCCGCCCTCGAGGCTTCGACCCAGACCGAAGACGAGGTCTGGCTGGAGATCGAAGATACCGGGGAGGGTATTGCGCCCGAGCTGCTCTCGCGGATCTTCGAACCCTTCCTCACCACCAAACCGGGTAAGGGGCATTCCGGCCTCGGCCTCGCCGTCGTCTACGGCATCGTCCGGCAGTCGGGCGGCAAGATCGAGGTCCAGAGCCAAGTGGGGCGCGGCACCCTGTTCCGCATCCGTCTTCCGCGGAGCCATGCCCCCAAGGTTTCCCGAGACGGCAGGCGCCGGGGCGCTTCCCCACCGGGCACCGAGCACCTCCTGCTGGTGGATGACAACGAAGAGTTCCGCGAATCCACCGCCGATTGGTTGCGCGCCCTCGGCTACCGGGTGACGACCGCGGCCTCGGGAGCCGAAGCCCTGCAGCGGTTGGCGCAAGAAAGCGTGGACGTGGTCGTCACCGATGTCCACTTGGGCGATGCCGACGGGCGCGAGCTCTGCGTACGCTTCGGCGAGATCGTCCCGGGGATTCCGGTGTTGTTGGTTTCGGGCTACGATCACCAGGATTCGCCGGAGGCCCCTGTTTCGACGGTTGAAATTCTTCCGAAGCAGAAAATCGACGAACTCTCCTGGCGCCTCCGCGAAGTCCTCGACTCACCCTAGCGAGTTGTCATCCCTCGTTCATCGTGCCTGGGATAGAACTCGGGCCGGAGTGGTCGTGATGAGCAGTGGGAAGGGAAACGAGAGTCGTCCATGACGTCGGCATGCACAATCCTCCTGGTCGATGACAACGAGGAGCTCCGGGGCACCCTGGCCGAGCTGTTCGCCGGCTGCGGTTTCGAGGTCCTGGAGGCCGGCTCCGCCGAGGAGGCGCTGAGCCGGTTCCACGAGGCCGGAGGCGACATCTCGGTGGTGGTCACCGACGTTCTCCTGCCGGGTGCCGACGGCTTTTGGCTGCTCGACCGCATCCGCGATTCCGGCCGTCGACCCGCTCAGATCGTCATCTCGAGCGGTAGCGACCACGGCACCCTCCGCCAACGCCTCGAGCGCGGCGAGCTCGCATTTTTGGTCAAGCCGTTCACCCTCGAGACGCTGTTGTCGACGGTCGGTGCTGCGCGAGTGAGCTGACGCCGAAGCTACTCCCCCACGACGAAGGCCGGCCGCGCCAGGCGCCCGACGCAGGAGACGTCGAGGTTCTTGGCATCGGCGGTTGCCAGGAACCGATCCGTGATGCCCGAAATGCAGTCGCCGGGTTCGAGCCCCTCGAACCCGTGGTGGCCCCCTTCGATCGTCACCACCCGGGCGTTCGGCAGCGTCGCCAGGGCCGCGTAGGCCCAAATCGGCGGCGTGACGGGGTCGAGATTGCCCTCGAGGATCAGGATCGGCGCATCCGAGCGCAGGGGTTGGTGGAAATCCGCCGGGATCTCACCCCGGGGCCATTCGCGGCAGGCGGCCCGCTGCGCCCGCGTTCGCACGTCGCCGAGGAAAGTGCCCGCGACCTCGAGAGCTTCGTCGGCGTCCGAGAAAAACGGCGTGTCCTCGGCACACGACACCGACAAGTACATGCCGTGGGCGAGCCCGAGCTCGATGCCGACCCGCCAGCCCACGGTGAGCTCGAAGAAGGGCGCGAAGTCGCCCTGGAAAGCCCGGTGGATGACCCAGGGCACCCGCGTCGAACCGCGCACGGAGTACAGGGCCGAGCGCAGGGCTTCGCCAAAGACTCGGCGGTCGACGGCGAGGGCGACGCGCTCTCCGGGTTTGAACGGGTTGTCGATGGTGGCCCGCCCGGGCGTCGTTTCGAGCCGCTTCAGGACTTCCAGGAACTCGTCTCGAAGGTTCGGGAAGGCTCCGCCGCAACGCTCCTGCGCACACAAGCCGAACAGCAGATCGAGAGCGCGTTGGCCGTCCCGGGCGTGGTAGAGCGGCAGGCGGTGGTTCATGCCGACGAGACCGGTCAGCACCACCGAACGGACCGACCCCGGATGACGGCGGGCGAAGACCTGGGCGGCGCGGGTGCCGTAGGAGCCGCCCAACAGGTTGATCTTGGGATAACCGAGCCAGGCCCGGACCTCCTCGATGTCGTCCATGGCGATCGAGGTCGTGTACTGGGTCAGGTCGGCGACCTTCTCGAGCTCCCGCCGGCAAACCTTGATGGCCTCGAGCGGAAACGGCTCGCGGTAGGCCGTCTGGGGATTCTCGCGACGCACCCCGAGGTCGCACTGGAGAGGATGAGAGCCGCCGGTGCCGCGCTGATCCACCAGTACGAGGTCGCGTTTGGCCAAGACGTTGACGAATTCCTGCGGCAGCCCCGGTGCCCACTCGGTGACCGCGCCTCCCGGTCCGCCTTCGAACAGAAACAGCGCGTCCGGCTCGGGCTGCTCCGCCCGGGCGGGGATGATCACGAGGTTCAGCTCGATCTTGCGGCCCGCGCGAGTCGCCCGGTTTTCGAACACGGAGTACTTGCCGCAGAGGAAGTCTTCCGCGGCCCCCTCGGGGCGGCAGACCGCGAAGCCGGCCGGCAGGCGGCGCAGGGCCAGCTCGGCGGGAGATAGCGGGGTCGGCTCGGCGGCCAGGGGCGAAACGACGAGGGCGAGGGCGAACGCGACCAGCTTCATGGCGGCCTCCAGCCGGGGACGAGGGTACCCCGGTTAAACGTTGCCGCGGGCCCGGTGTTTCGCCCCTCAGCCGAAATGGGCACGATAGCGGGCGAAAAACTCGTCGCGTTCGTACCCGTGGTTTTGCGTACCGTAACTCTCGATGGCGTACACCGCCGCGACGCTGCCCAGCCGCCCGCAGGTGGCGAGGTCGCAACCGCGCACGAGGCCGGTAAGGAAACCGGCGCGGTAGGCGTCGCCGGCACCGGTCGGGTCGACGACTTCGCCCGCGGGTACCGCCGGCACCTCGAGAGTCTCGCCGCCCCGGGTGAGGATCCGGCTGCCCTCTTCGCCCCGGGTCACCACCCAGATCTCGGCCAACTCGAGCAGACCGCGGTCATCAAGGCCACTCTTCTCCTGGAAGACGGCGTACTCGTAGTCGTTGACCAACACGGCGTAGGCGCCGCGGGCGGCCTCGGTCAGCGCCGCGCCGTCGAGCGCGATGACCTGGAAGCTGGGGTCGAAGAGCAGCGGCACGCCCGCCGCCTTGGCCTCACGGCAGTGGCGCAACATCGCCTCCGGGTCGTCCGGCATGACGATCGCGTACCGCGTCCGCGGCGTCACCGCGCTGGCCAGCGACAATTCCCGCGCCCCGCTCATGGCCCCCGGGAAGAAGCCCGTGATCTGGTTGTTGGCGCGGTCCGTGGTGATGAAGCAGCACGCCGTGACCTGCTTCGGATCGACCGCGATGGGATCGACATCCACCCCGAGCCCGACCAAGAACTCCCGATACTCCGCGAAGTCCTGCCCCGCCGCCGCCACCACCCGCGCCCGCTCGCCCAGGAGCGCCAAGCTGTAGGCCACGTTGCCCGCGCAACCGCCGCGCTGCTTGCGCAGCTCGCGCACGAGAAACGACAGGTTGATCATGTGCAGCTTGTCGGGCAGGACGTGGTCCTTGAAGAAACCCGGGAAGTCCATGATCTGGTCGAAGGCCAAGGAGCCCGTGACCAGGATTTCCGAATCGCGGCTGGGAGTCTCGAGCGGGTTCGTCATCGCGGCGGAATCCTTCTTGCGGTAGTGCAGGAAAGCGGCAGGATCGGGGCGAAGCCGCCGGATTGTAAGGGAGGGGAGGGGGAAAGCAAAGGCCGAGCGGGCGGGAAAAAAGGGGGCGAGCCGACCACCGGCTCGCCCAAGGGAGGACAGGAAGGCTCGGCGATGCTCTCATGACATTTCTATGCTGTCAAGACATTCAGGCGCGGGCTTCTTGCCCTGCGAACCGGCACAAGTTAAGGTAACGCCATGACTCTTCGCGGACGCATCACTCTCGAAGCTGGGAAGCGTGGCGGCAAGCCGTGTATCCGCGGCATGCGAATCACGGTTTACGACATCCTGGGCTGGCTGGCGGCAGGGATGACCTCGGAGCACATCCTCCAGGACTTCCCCGAACTGGAACTCGACGACATCCGCGCAGCGTTGGATTTCGCTGCCGACCGCGAGCACCTTGTCACCTCGATTCACGCCGCGTGAAGCTCCTTCTCGATCAGAACTTGTCCTATCGACTGCTTGCGCGGATCGAAAGAGCCTTTCCTGGCTCGACCCAGGTTCACCGTCTGGGCCTAGAGCATGCCGACGATGAGACCCTGTGGGAGGTCGCTAAGCAACAGGGCTTCACGATCGTCACCAAGGACTCCGACTTTCCTGACATGAGCCTCGTCCGCGGATTCCCGCCACAAGTCCTCTGGCTCAAGTGCGGCAACACCTCCACCGAACATGTCGCCCACCTTCTGCTAGCGAGCGAGGCGGCGATCCGTGAATTTGGCACGGACGGCACAGCCGCTTGCCTCGAGATCTACTGACAGCCCCACCGAACCGTGAGCCGCGGCACCCAGCTCGACCTCTTCGCCACGCCCCCGGATCGGCGCCGTGTGGGGCCGGCAGCCGTGGGGGCGGAGGTCGCGGCCCTGGCGGCGCGGTTGTCGCCGCGCATCCGGCTCGGCACGTCCACCTGGTCCTTTCCCGGCTGGCACGGGTTGGTCTACGACCGGCCGGTGACCGAGGCGGTGTTGTCCCGCGACGGCTTGGCGGCTTACGCGGCTCACCCGCTGCTGCGTGCGGCGGGGGTCGATCGCGGCTACTACCGGGCGCTTTCGGCCGGCGAGGCTTTGGCCTACGCCGAGGAGGTTCCGGCGGACTTCCGCTTCGTCGTCAAAGCACCCGAGGAGCTCACCTTGGCGCGTTTCGATGGCCACCCACGAACGGGCGGCCGGCGCGGGGACAACCCGCGGTTTCTCGACGGCGGCTTCGCCCGGGACACCGTCGTCGGCCCCCTGCTCGCGGGCTTCGGCGACAAGCTCGGCGTCCTCGTGTTCCAGTTTCCGCCCCAGGACCTGGGCACGGCGGGGCGCTTCGGCGGCGCCCTGCGGCGCTTCTTCCGAGCCTTGCCTCGGGGTCCGCTCTACGCCGTCGAGGTGCGCAACCGCAACGTGTTCGGGCCGGTGCTCGCCGAGGCCTTGGCGGCCTCCGGCGCCCTGCCCTGCCTCAGCCACCACCCGAGCCTGCCGGATCTGCGCACCCAGGCCGAGATCACCCTCGCGCTCGGAGCCCCCGCCCTCGTGGTCCGCTGGAACCTCGGCCACGGGCTCGGCTACGAAGAAGCGCGCGGCCGGTTCGCACCGTTCGATCGCCTCGTGGCCCCCGACCTCTCGACCCGTCACCTGCTCGCCGAGCTGTGCCGGGCCGCCGTCCGCGAGCGCCGCGAGGTGTTCGTGACGATCAACAACAAAGCCGAGGGCTCGGCGCCCCACTCGGTAGTCGCTCTCGCTCGCGAAATCGTCGAGGGCACCGCGGAGGAATGAGCCCGAGCAGATGGGCCAACTCGGCAGATGCCGAACCGATCCTCACGCCGACAGAGAAACGAGCTCGCTCGTCGCGAACTCCGGCTCCTCCGCGATGAAGGTGGAGAGCCGCGGCAGCTCGGAGGGCTCGAACCCGCCGAGACTCGTGCCGGGCCAACGCCGGGCGAAGCCGTACCAACGCGACAGCAACTGGAACGGTCGCCCACCGTCGGCACAACGGGCCTGAGGGAAGCTCCCCAAGCGCCCGGGGACGATCTCCAGGGTCCGGCCGAGCCAAGGTTCACTTCCGCCGCCGTGGATCGCCTTCAGCGGGAAGAAACGCGCCTCGCCGCCCGCCACCACCCCGAGTCCGGTCTCGAGCAGGGGACGACGGGGATCGATCTCCCCCACGGTTTCGTGAAACCCCGGGGGAAACCGCACGGCCTGGGTCAAGCGCGGAATCCAGTAACGCACGAAGAGCCAACGGGGATGCCAGCGTTCGACCTCGGACAGGTGGACCGGCAGATTCGGCTCGGTCGCGCGAGCGGCGGCCACAGTGAGCCACTCGACCGGCCGCACGGGCAGCTGCACGCCCGCGAGCGGCCCGGTGAGCGCCAGCCCCTGCACCGGGTCCCAGTAGCTACCCGTGTTGTCGTCCACCAGCAGCCCCTCGGCGTCCGCCCAGCCGCCAGCCGAGAAGTGCAGCACGCGCCCTTCGTGGACGGGAGTCAGATCCACCGCGGTGGCGCAGACGACGCAGAAAGACAAACAGAAGGGCTCGCCGCCGAGCTCCCCTTGCGCCACGTGGTGGAGCGCCAGCTCCTTCATGCGGAAGCCGCGGCGCTCGCCGTTCCGCTCGAGGACCAGGAGATGTTCGGCGTCCGCCAAGTCCGGCCGGTCGTGGAGCGGCACGGGGCCGACGCGGGAGGAAAAACGGGGAAACAGATCCGGCCCGATGAGCCGGGCGCGCTCGCGATCGAAACTCATGAGTACCTCTCATCAACCCAAAGCAAAACAAGGAGCGCCTGATACGCTCCGATCTACCGCCATGAAGCCAGCCCCACCGCCCGCCCCGACCCTCCTCCACCGTTTGATGCGACCTTTTCGCGTATTCCGTCGCACTCTCGAAAACCCGCGGGAAGTGGTTTTGAACGGAGTGCGCCTCGCCGTCGAAGAAGGGACGAGCCCAGAAATTCGTCGTTTGATTTATCGAGAGAAGTACGAACGCGGAGAGGCCCGCTGCCTGCTGGCCTGCCTCGAACCCCAGGACGTCGTGCTCGAGGTGGGCGCCGGCCGGGGCTACCTGACGACCTTGGCCGCGCTCCACGTGGGGTCCGAGCGCGTGTTCGCCTACGAAGCCAACCCGGAGCTTCTACCGCTCATCGCCACGACTTTTGACCGCAACGGCGTCCGCCCGCAGCTCACCCACGCCGTTCTCGGCGCCGGGGCGGGCACGGCGACCTTCTACGTTGAGGAGCACTACCTCTCCTCGTCGCGCCAGCAGCGCAGCGCGGGGGCCCGGCCGGTCGAGGTCCCCCAACTCGACGCCGCCGCCGAGCTCGCCCGGGTACGGCCCACGGTGGTCATCATGGACATCGAGGGCGGTGAGGCCACCCTGGTGCCGCTCTTCGATTGGCGTGGCGTCGCGAAGATCGTGCTCGAAATCCACCCGGCGCTGCTCGGCCCGGAGGGCACCCGGGCGGTGTTGGATCATCTGACCGGCCAGGGCTTCGTCGAGGTCCAGCGCTTGTCTTCGACGCGCAAGAAGCTCTTCTTGCGCCCCCGGGCATGAGCGAGCTGGAGCTGGCGAGCGACGAGTTCGAGCGGCTGGCGGCGGCGGCCGTGGCCGCGCTCGCGGAGCACTGGCGGACGTTGCCCGGGACCCCGGCCATTGGCCACCCCGGCGGGGAGACGGTCGCCCGCGGCTTGGCCGGCGAGCCGTGCCCGGAGACCGGTCGCGACTTCGCAGACATCCTCTCGACGCTCTTCGAGGTCGCCGTGCCGCCGTCCTTCGGCACCACCCACCCGGGTTTCCTGGCGTACGTGCCCGGCGGCGGCTTGCCGGCCGCCGCCCTCGGGCAGTTCCTCGCCGCAGGCATCAACCGCTACGTCGGGCTCTACGCCGCGGCACCGGCCCTGGCCCAGCTGGAAGCCAACGTCCTCCGGTGGTTCGCCGAGATGCTCGGTCTGCCCGCGGCCACCCGCGGGCTCTTCACGAGTGGCGGCTCGCTGGCCGGGGCCACGGCCCTGGTGACCGCCCGGCGCGAACGCCTATCCGAGAACTTCCTGAACGGTGTGATCTACGTTTCCGACCAAACCCACCACGCGATCGCCAAGGCCGCCGTGCTGGCCGGCTTTCCGGACCGGAACATCCGTTCGATCCCGAGCGACCGGCACTTCCGGCTCGATCTCGCCGCCCTCGAAACGGCCATCCGGCAGGATCGCGCGGCGGGTGCGACGCCCTTTCTGGTCGTCGGCAACGCCGGGACGACGAACACCGGCGCCGTCGATCCCCTGCCCGCGATCGCCGAGATCGCAGCCCGGGAGGGCTTGTGGTTCCACATCGACGCGGCCTACGGCGGCTTCTACCGGCTGACCGAACGCGGGCGCGCGGTTCTCGCCGGAATCGAACGGGCGGACTCGGTGGTGCTCGATCCCCACAAGGGCTTGTTCCTTCCCTACGGCACGGGCGCCCTGCTGGTTCGCGACGGCGCCGCCTTGGCGCGCGCCCATCACGTCGCCGCCGATTACCTACCGCCCCCGCCGGACGTGCCCGAAGCGGCCGACTTTCAGGCCCTGTCGCCGGAGCTGACGCGACCCTTTCGGGGCCTCGGCGTGTGGCTGCCGTTTCATCTCCATGGCGTCGCAGCGTTCCGCGCTGCCCTCGACGAGAAGCTCGACCTCGCCCGTTGGATCACCACCGAGCTGCCCACGATCCCTCACTTGCAGCTGGTGGCCGCTCCGGAGCTGACCATCCTGGCGTTCCGGCTCGAGCCGCCGGGGCTCGACGGCGAGGCTCTCGACTGCTTGAACCAAGCCTGGCTCGACCGCACCCACGCCCGCGGGCGCGTGTTCCTCTCCGGCACGCGCCTCCACGGCCGCTTCACCCCCCGCATCGCCATCCAGTCCTTCCGCACCCATCGCGAGCAAGTCGCGGCCTGCTTGGCGGACCTGCGGGCAGCGGCCGAGGAGCTGACCCAGGGCGTATAATCCCCAGTCATGCACTCCGTCGCCGATCAACTCCGCAGGGAACAACGGAACCAGGCTCTGGAGCTGAGCCCGGAGCAGCGCGTGGCCAGGGCGTTTTCGCTGGGCGATGAAGCCGTCGCCCACTTCTCGGCCAGCCAGGGCATCGACCTCGACGAGTCCCGTCGGCGCCTGCGCCAACAGCGGCAAACCGGTCGCCTGTTCTCCCAGTGTCTCCAGATCCTCCCCACCTGACGCTCCTCGAGCGGGTTGCGACGACGCTTAGCCGGGCGGGTATCCCCCACGCAGTCATCGGCGGTCGCGCGCTGGCTTCCCACGGAGTCGGGCGGGCGACCTTCGACGACGACCTGCTGACCGTGGATCGCCGGTGCCTCGATCCCGCGATTTGGGCCCCCTTCCTCGCCACGCCCACCAAGATCGACATCCGGCGGGGCGATCTCTTCGACCCGCTCGCGGGTGTCGTCGCCTTCGAGGAAGAGGGGCAGAAGCCCGTCGACCTCGTCGTCGGCCGCGGCTTGTGGCAAAAGGCGATCCTCGACCGCGCTGTCACGTCCGAGCCTTCGCTTCTCCCCCTCGTGCGACCGGCGGATCTGATCCTCCTCAAGCTCTACGCCGGAGGGCCGCAGGACAGCTGGGACATCGTCCAGTTGCTGGCTCTGCCGGAGAGTCCACTCTGGCGGCAAGAAGTCGAGTCTCGCCTCGCCGAACTCTCCGACTCCTGCACCGAACTCTGGCGGAAGATTCTCTCTAGCTGACCACTTCCCGGCCCTCCTCTTCGCCACCTCGGCGGGTGGCTCGAAGACCACCCATCGGCAGGTTTCCACGCCTTCCCCACGGGCTTAGATTGCCATCGGAGACCGGAAAGCAAGCGAGCGCAGAGAAGACGAAACACCGGGCTCCGAGGAGAACGTCATGTTGGCCGAACTCCGCAACAAAGACCTCGCCCCCCGCCCCTGGAATCCCCTCGAACTCTTCCGCGCCTTCGAGCCGAACTGGCCCGCCCTGTGGAACACCCCGAACGCTTTCGTGCCCAAGATGGATGTCTTCGAGGACCACGGCGAGATGGTCGTCAGGACCGACCTGCCGGGCGTCGAACGCAAGGACGTCAAGGTCGCCCTCGACGGCGAGGACTTGGTGATCGAGGGTGAGCGCAAGCTGGAACGGAACTTCGAGAAGGACGGCCTGCTGCGCCAGGAACGCGAGATGGGCCAGTTCCGCCGGCGCCTCGCCCTCGACTTCGAAGCCGATCCCAAACTGATCAAGGCCACTTTCAAGGACGGCATTCTCGAAGTTCGGTTGCCGATCACGGCGGAGCCGACCGCATCCCGGGCGGAGATCCCCGTGTCCTAGGCTTCCCGAGCGTTTCTTCCTCCCTCGGCCGCCCCCTCGCTCGGGGCGGCCTTTTTTGTCGTAAGACATGGCCCCTGCCTCCTCCGTAGAATCTGCCATGCGTCACAACCACAAGGTCGCCCTCCTGGTCACGGTCCCCCTCTTCCTGGCAGCCAGCTGCTTCGGCGTCTTCACGGTCAAGAGCTTGTCGGCCGATCCCGAGCTCACGGCCGCCTGGCGGGACCAGCTCGGAGGAGCGACCTTTCCCGAGCGCTACCCCACCACGAGAGACAACGCCACGGTGTTGCGGCTCGAGCAGCTCGGGGCGGCGATCGGGCTCTCGATGTCCCCGGCGGAGGAGGTCGGCCGGTCCGCACCCGAACCCGACGCCGCGGCCCGTTACCGTGCCATCAAAGGGTCCTTGATCACCCTCGACCAGACCCCGAACCACCTCGACCGGTCCCCGCAGTCCGTCCCGGCGGACGTCGCGGCGTTTCTTCGCGCCGCACGGCCGCAGCTCGACGCCGTCTCGAGTTTGCTGCTCGCGGGTGAAGCGCCTGTCTGGCGGCTCGATCTCGAAGGCGAAATCCAGCAACCGGGGCCGAATCTCCTCGGTATCCTCGAGTTGACCCGGCTGCTGCTGGCCGACAGCCGGCTGCTCTTCGAGGCGGGAGCCCACGACCAAGCCCAGCTCCGGCTCGACGCCAGTTGGCGCCTGACCAACGCCGTGCTCGAGCGACCGCAGGTCCTGTCCCAGCTCATCGGCCACCGACTCGTGCGTCTCCACTTGCTCGTCCTGCGGTCACTGCCGGACCTGCCGGCTTCATGGCCCGAGCGGCTTGCCAACCTGAAACTTCACGAGCAGCTCATCATGGCGTTCGAAGCCGAGGCCTTCCAGCACCACCACCTGGGCACCTCGTCGCAATCCGCCGCCGGCGATCAACTTGGTGTTTGGAGCCGTTGGCGTGGTCGCAGCTGGGCGCGCCGCTTCCACCACTCCATCGCAGCGGCGAAGGCGATCCCCGTCCAGGACTTCGACCCGGTGACCTTCACCACCGAGCACCCGGAGGCCCTTCCCTGCTGGGACGTTCCGGCCCAGCTGGTGATGCCGACCTACTGGGATGCCTGGCCCCGCGGCGCTCAAGTCGAGCTCGCGGCCGAGCTCACCGTGCTCGCCTCCGCCGAGCGGCAACGACTCGCAAACGCTGGGGCGGGAGGCCCTCTCGACCCAACGCCGGCACGGTTCTCCGGGCTGCGCTGGCGGTACGAACCGCAGCCCGGGGGAACCCGCATCCACCTCGACGGCGGCTTTCGGCAGCTGGGGCCCCACGATCTCCCACTCGAGATCGTTGTGAAACGCTAGGAGGAGCCCACCCCACCCCACCGGCTCGCGTTATTCTCGGACCATGAAGCCGTCCCGCGTCTCCGCGATCCTCTTTCTCGCCTTCCTCGCCGCCTGTTCCTCGGCTCCGCCGGCCCCCCGAGCGACGACCCGCCCGTCCCAGGCCGAGACGGGCGGGCTCGATCTCTCGGCGCCGCTGCCCTTCGACCCGACGCTCAAGAAGGCGAAATTGGGCAACGGTTTGACCTACTACTTGAAGCCGCACAAGGCGCCCGCGGGCCGCGCCGAGATCTGGCTGGTGGTTGATGCCGGGTCGATTCTCGAAGACGAGGATCAGCGGGGCCTGGCGCATTTCGTCGAGCACATGGCCTTCAACGGCACGCGGCGTTTCGCGGAGCAGCAACTGGTCGACTATCTCGAGTCGATCGGCATGCAGTTCGGCCCGGACATCAACGCTTCGACCTCCTTCGACGAGACGGTCTACACCCTGCGCGTGCCCACCGACGACCTCGCGATCCTCGCCCGTGCCTTCGACATTCTCGAAGATTGGGCCGGCGGCATCACCTTCGACCCGGTCGAGGTCGACAAGGAGCGCGGGGTGATCCGTGAGGAGTGGCGCCTCGGACGCGGTGCCGCCGCGCGCATCGGCGATCGCCAGGTGCCGGTTCTGGTGCGCGGCTCGCGTTATGCCGAGCGGATGCCCATCGGCACCCTCGAGGTCATCGAAAACGCCCCGGTGGCGGCGCTCGAACGCTTCTACAGGACTTGGTACCGGCCCGACCGCATGGCGGTGATCGCGGTGGGCGACTTCGACACCGCGGCTGTCGAAACCCTGATCGTGGAGCGCTTCGGCCGCCTGCCGGCGCCGCCGGATGCGGCCCCACGCCCGCTCTACCCGTTGCCCGAGCACCCCGACACCCTGGTCTCCGTCACCACCGACCCCGAGCTCACCGACACCGAGCTGGTGGTCTACACCAAGCTTCCCCGGGAGCGCGAGGACCGCATCGGCGATTACCGCCGCTGGCTGGCGGGCAACCTGTTCGACACCATTCTCAATGACCGGCTCTACGAGCTCGCCCACATCTCCGACCCGCCCTTCGTTCGCGCCTGGGCCGGTACCGGCGACTTCGTGCGTACGGCGTCGGTGGCCGAAGCGGGGCTCGCAGCTCGGCCGGACCAACTCGAACGTGGGCTCGAAGCCCTGATGACCGAGCTCGAACGAGTGCGCCGGCACGGCCTCACGGAGGGTGAAGTGGAACGCGCCAAGCGGGTCATGCAGCGAACCTACGAGGACGCCGGCTCGGCCACCGAGGAACATCCCTCGGAGAGCCTGGCCGCCGAATACGTGCGCAATTTCCTCGAAGGCGAGCCCATCCCCGGTATTCCTGGGGAACGGGCCCTGGTAGCCCAGCTGCTACCCGGCTTGACCCGCCGCGACATCGAGCGGGCCGGCGCCTTGCCGCCCGGCGCGGGCAACCGGGTGATCCTGGTTTCGGCTCCCGAGGCCGACGCCAAAGCCTTGCCGCCCCCCGAGGCCCTGCTCGCCGCCATCGACCGCGCTCGCGCCCAGAAAGACCTGGGCGCCTACGTCGATTGGGTGGTGGACGGGCCGCTGATCGAGACGCCGCCGACTCCCGGCCGCATCGTCGAGCGGCGCGAACTACCCGACCTGGGCGCCTGGGAATGGACGCTGTCGAACGGCGCCCGGGTCTACCTCAAACCCACCGACTTCAAGAAGGACGAGGTGCTGTTCCGCGCCGTGTCGCCGGGCGGCACGTCTCTCGCCTCCGACGAAGACTTCTGGACGGCGTCCTTCGCGGGGGACCTGGTGGCTGGCGCCGGCATCGGCAACTTCTCCCAGATCGACCTCGACAAGATGCTCGCCGGCCGCGTGGTCGCCGTCCGGCCGTTCATCGACGAGCTCGAGGAAGGCCTCGGCGGCGGCGCGAAAACGGCCGATCTCGAGCTGCTCTTCCAACTCGTCCACCTGCGCTTCACCCAACCCCGGCTCGACCCCGCGGCGTTCACGACCTACCGCGACAAGGTCAAACCTTTGCTCGAAAACCGCCTGCGCGAGCCGGAGACCGAGTTCTTCGAGCGCCTCGGCCAGGTGCTCTCCCAGGGCCACCCGCGACGCCAGCCACTCACGCCGGACCAGCTCGACAAGGTCGATCCGGAACGCGCCTTCGCCTTTTACCGCGAGCGTTTCGCCGACGCCGGTGCCTTCCGCTTCGTCTTCGTGGGCAGCTTCGTGCCGGCGGAACTCGAGTCCTGGGTCGAAACCTACCTCGCGTCGCTCCCGGCCACGGGCCAGCAGGAAACCTGGCGCGACGTCGGCGTCCGAGCGCCCACCGAGGCGGTGCGCTTCGAGGTCAAGCGGGGCCTCGAGCCGAAGGCCACGGTGACCTTGGCGGTCGCCGCCGAGTCCCCCTGGTCCGCCGATGACGCCCACGACCTGCGCGCCCTGGCCGCCGCCTTCGAGATTCGCCTCCGCGAAGTGCTGCGGGAGGACCTGGGTGCCACCTACGGCGTCGGCGTGTCCGCCCGGTTGCGCAAGGAGCCCTTCGAGCAGTACTCCCTCTCGATCCAGTTCGGCTGCGCCCCGGAGCGGGTCGACGCCTTGGTGGCTGTCGTCCGGGAGGAAGCCAAGGCTCTTCGCGCTGGGCAGTTGGCAGACGACATCGTGGTCAAAGTGCGCGAGGCCGAGGCACGCACTCGCGAGCTTGCCTTGCGCACCAACCGCTTCTGGCTGAACCGGCTCGAAAGCTACGCCCTCGAAGGCGAAGACGCCGAAGCCGACCACGCCGACTCGGCCGAGATTGCCGCCAAGGTGACCCGCGAGCGGATACTCGGCGCCGCCGGCAAGTACCTCGACCTCGACCGCGCCATCGTGGGGATCCTGCGACCGGAGGTGTGAGTACGCCTCACCCCAGTCCACGCACCTCGCGCACCACCCGGCTTTGCGCCCAACCGGCCGCGGCGAGGTAGTTGCCGGCGAGGCCGCGGAAGAGGTCACCCCACGGGAAACCGCCGGGGCCTGGGGCCAGGACCACCGCCGCGTCGTAGAACACCCAGGCGACTTGGCTCGCGGCGAGCAGGGCGAAGGGCCAGCTGAACAAGCCACCGCGCAGCGACCAGGCGGTCGCCGCGAGGGGTGCGATCAGGCACAAGGACACGATGTCGACGACCGCGGAGACGAACATCACAAGACCCGTGAGCTCGGCTCCTGCGAGCAGTGCTTGGCCGTGGCGCCAGGCACTCGGACCGGCGGCGGTGAGGGCCACCACCGCCGCGACCACCGTGAGCCACCAGCGCGTCCGGCGCTCCGCCGCCCAATCCATCGAGGCTTCACGCCAGACCCCCGCCAGCAACCAAATACCGGCCAGGCTCAAGAAGTTGAAGCCGACACCGAGGACGATCAAGAAGTGGCTGCGCAGGTCCGAACGCGGCACCACCTGGGCGATCACGTCCCGCGCCAGGATCAACACCAGGCCGATCAACAGCCACCGCCACGCGGAATGAAGGCGGTCGCCGCGCTCGAACAGGCTCACCGCCGCCAGGCAACCGAGGATTCCGAGCACGCGAACCAAAAGCTTCTGGCCGACGATGAACTGGGTCAGGATCTCGCCCGAGAGCGTCATCGCCGCCAGCACGTACAGTCCGGCGAAGATCAACGGATAAAGCGCCAAGCCGCGAAGCCGCATTCAGCCCACCTCTCTCAGAAGACGGTCCACCAGCTCATCCGCCGCGGCGCGCCCCATCATGGTTCGTAGCGAGGGCCTCAAACCCTCGAGCAGGGGGCCGACGTGTTCGCGCTGCAAGGCTTCGACCGTCGACCCGAGCCGCTTCTCCGCCACCACTTTGACCCACACCTTGGCGTTGAACGGCCCAAGGTAAGGGCCGAGGGCGGCGATGATGCGTTCGCCGATCGCTCCCTGGGGGACCATGACCTCGCCTACCGGCGCCGCAACACCAGGAGAGCCGACGCCGCAAGGCCGAGACCGAGCAGAATCAGCCCAGACTCGCTCGCCGTCAGAATGTCCAGAACGCTGCCGTTGACGAGGGTCAGGCGATCGGCTTCGACTTCGATCTCGATCGGGCCGCCCTGGGGCGTCTGGGTCCACTGCTTGGTCACGGCCAAGGCCCTAAAGGCCCGACGGTAGAGCAAGCGAGCCTCGACGTCGATCTGGGCTCCGGTCGGCGTGCCCGGCGGCAGGGCGAACTCGACCGCCGTGAGCCGGCTCTGGCCCGCCGGCAGATTCGAGTTCTCGAGCACCGTTTCGGCGTCGATGAAGAGCACCGGCGACACCGGCGGACCTTGGCCGTTGATGCGGCCCTCGAGGATTTTGGCGAAACCGGTGCCCGGGAAGCCGCCGAAGTCGCCGGGTTGGGTCCCCGGCACGTCATCGTTCGCCCAACCCGGCACCGTCGGGCCCGCGGTCTGGGTGAGGGGAGTACCGTCGATGGCCGCGGTGATCACCAGAAGCGCGTTGCGGATCGAGACCCCGGTCGGGAACGAGTGGCCGACGAGGTTGGTCAGGTTGGCCTGGACCCGCACCGTGTCGCCGTCGAGCTCGGCCGTGGTGTCGAGCTCGACCGCCGAGGTCAGCAACTCCGGCGACGCGCCGACGAACGTGTGGGCGTGGCGCTGGCCGGCCGGACGCACGGGCTGGAAGGGCTCGTCGCAAATCACATCCGGATCGATCCGCGCCGGCATGTGGCAATCCTGGCAGCTGCGGAAGCCCGGGCCGGGAACGGCGAAGCTCGAGGCCTGCCACTCGGTGTAGGTGGTCTGGCCGAAGGGCGCCGAGTACTGGTGGCACGAGGCGCAAAAGCGCGAGTCGGTGAAGATCGGGTTGTACGAGGACCGCATGCCCGGGTAGCTGACGTCTTTGAGCGGCCCCCAAACGTAGCGCTCGGTCAGGAACCCGCCGGGGAACCGGTAGGTGGCATTGCCCAACAGATGGATCGAGTTGACGCTTTCGTTGACGTGGTCGATCTGGTGGCAGGCGAGGCAGGAGACGCCGTCGAGACCACCCACGGAGGTGACCTCGTCGAGCATGGTGTTGCCGGGATCGAAGACGTCGGCCATCGGGGTGTGGCAGGTGGCGCAAAAGCCCGTCTCCCCGGGATCGTGGGTATCGCGATAGTTGAAACCATTGGCGCCCCCGGGCGAGCCGGTCCCCGAGAACAAGTCGAGGACCCAGAAGTCCACCGCGGCCCCGGAGTGGTTGCTCGTCGACCACTCGTCGTAATGCCCCTGGTGGCAGGCCAAGCAAGAGTCGGCGGCGCGCGGCGGCTCGTAGGCGGGGTCGTCGAGGCCCAGGGGGATCAAATCGAGGGTCACCCCGGTGTCGCCGTCGTTGGCTTGGGCACCGGCGATCGTGTAGTTGATCGCCGCGAGCCGGTTGTAGGGAACCACCGCCGTGACCTCCACCGTCCCGGCCGGACTCACCGGCAAAGTGAAGGAGCCGTCCGCGGCGGAAAGCACGAACGGCCCGGTGGGATCGATCTGGAGGCGCACCTCGGCTCCCGCCACGGGCGCCAGCGTGTCGGCGTTGCGGACGGTGCCGGAAATCGCCGCCCGGGCGGGAATCGCCGCGACGACCAAGGCACCGATGGCAGCTCCCAGAAGCTTCATCTTCATCACTTTCAACCTCGCAGATCAGCCAATGGATGGGTTGAGATTACCAGATCGAGGAAGCGCTAGACTCTCCCCATGAACTACCGCAATCTCGGTTCCGCCGGTGTCAAGGTCTCGCCCCTGTGCCTGGGCACGATGATGTTCGGTGCCTGGGGAAATCCCGATCACGACGAGTCGATCCGCATCATCCACCGCGCCTTGGACGCCGGGATCAACTTCCTGGACAC
The DNA here is from genome assembly GCA_033762835.1 of Thermoanaerobaculia bacterium. Lineage (GTDB taxonomy): Bacteria > Acidobacteriota > Thermoanaerobaculia > Multivoradales > DATKCC01 > JANRLG01. Next base: position 8,298 of record JANRLG010000071.1, on the reverse strand, counting down.
CGCCAACGTTTACTCGGCCGGCGAGTCCGAAGAGATCGTCGCCAAAGCGATCGCCGGGCGTCGAGACGAAGTCGTTCTGGCGACCAAAGTCTGGGGCGTCATGGGCCCTGGTCCGAATCAACGCGGTCTGTCGCGCAAGGCGATCCAGGAGCAGTGCGAGGCGAGTCTCCGCCGTCTCGGCACGGACGTCATCGATCTCTACCAAATCCACCGGCCGGATCGTTCGACGCCTTGGGAAGAGACCCTGTCGGCCCTCACCGACCTCGTTCGCCAGGGCAAGGTGCGCTACATCGGCTGCTCGGCGAACCACTACGACGGCCCGGAACCCTGGCAATTGCAGCTACCGGCCTGGGAGATGGTCGAAACCCTGTGGATCTCCGAGCGTCGCGGCTACGAACGTTTCGTCAGCTTCCAGCCGCCCTACAGTCTGCTGCGCCGCACGATGGAGAACGAGAGCTTCCCGGCTTCCCTCCGCCACGGCATCGGCAATCTCGTATGGAGCCCCCTCGAAGGCGGCTGGCTCACCGGCAAGTACCGGCGCGGGGCCCCGAGCCCGCCGGACAGTCCGCGCGCCAAGGTGTGGATCGGTGATCCCAACGACCCGAAGTTCGCCCGGCGCCTCGATGCCGTCGAGAAGCTCGTGGCCCTGGCCGAAACCAAAGGCGTCCCATTGGCCGAGCTCGCCGTCGCCTGGACCCTCCAACACCCGGCAGTGACCTCGTCGATCATCGGGCCCCGGACGATGGACCAACTCGAGAGCAACCTGCGCGCGCTCGACGTGACGTTCACGGTGGAGGAACTGGCCGCGATCGACGGGATCGTGACTCCGGGCACGACGGTGTTGTGAGGCCCGCCGCGGATCGGTCGACCTGAAGGCCGACCGCTACCCTGGAAGGTGGCCCTGGCAATGCCGCCGTAGGGGCGGCCCTCCGTGGCCGCCCTGTTCGCCGCCGCCCCTCACAACCGCCGCAGCAGCTCGCCGCCCAACACCTCGAGGCTCTCGAGGTCGGTCGGCTCGCGGCGCGCCAGGGGCAGCGGGACGACCGGGTGCCGGGTGCCGACGAGGCTCGCCAGGAGCTCGAGCCCCCGGGCGTCCTCCTCGCCGCGCCAGCGAAACAGCTCGCCGCCGCTCCCAGCGTCGCCGGAGTCGCTCGCGGGCAGCCGCGGGAAGACCCGGTTGACCACCAGCGGGCCGAGCCGGTGGCCGCGCTCGACCAATTTGCGGGCGAAGAACAACGCGTCCGGCACCCGCTCGGCGCCGGGACCGGAAACCAGGAGGAAGTTCGTCTCCGGAGCCACCAGCAGCGCTTTGACCTGCTCTGCCCGGGCCCGGAAGCCGTCGTACAGCGGGCCGAAGGCCTGAAAGAACTCGATCATGTCGCGCAAGAAATCGAGCCCGACGACCCGATCGAGCACCTCTTCGACCCCCCGGCCGAGCACGCCCCAGCCGGCGGAGGGGCGGAATCGGCCGTCCGCGGTGAACCAATCCTTCTGGGTGACTTTCAGCGCCCCGCTGTCGAGGAACCCGACGATGCGCTCGGGGGCGCCGAGGAAATCCAAGGCGGCCCGGGTGGGCGGGGTGTCGAGGATGATCTGTTCGAACTCGCCGGTCGAAAACAGCTCGAACAGCCGCTCGACGGCCATGTACTCGAGGACGCCGGACAACGAGCCCGCGAGGTGGCGGTAGAAGCGGTTGCCGAGAATGCGTTCGCGCGCCGCAGCATCGGGAGCATAGGCCGCGACGAGGCGATCGAAAGTGGCCCCGGCGTCGAGCAGACTGGCGGCCAGCCGGGCGGGCGCGCCGAGCGGTACGTCGACCTCCCGTTCGGCCGCCGCACGGCCGACTCCCAGAGCGTCCTTGAGCCGGTGGGACGGGTCGAAGGTGACGACCAGCGTCGACCGGCCCGCCCGCGCCGACTGGACACCGAGAGCGGCCGCCAGCGTCGTCTTGCCGACGCCGCCGCCGCCGACGACGACCAGCAGGCCCGGGCCGGACTCCGGAAAGAGCGTCATGCCGAGCCCTCCCACGACGCCGCCAGGGCCGCCACGAGCTCGGGGCCGCGCCCGCGGGCCAGGAGCGGCAGGGTGACGACGGCTCCGGAGCTCGGCGGCCAGGCGGCCACCAAGCGGGCCAGTTCGCGCCCCCCAAGCCGATCACGCTCGTGCCACAGATCGGCGATTGCTGCCGGCAATCGGGCCGCTTCCTGTTCCACCCAAGGGGGGTACACGCCGTTGACGACGACACCGTCGGGCTCGCGATGGACGCGGGCGAGCAGCTCCGCCTGGAACTCGAGGGCCTCGGTGACGGGCATTTCCTCGGGCTGGGTGACCACCACCACACCGAGGCGCTCGGCGTCCGCCACGAACTCCGAGAGCTCGGCGGCCAGGCGCCCGACCGGACCACCGGTCCCCACGGCCTCGGCGGTCACCTTGGGGGCCAGCAGCAGAGACAAACCGTGGCCGGAGGCCGGGGCATCGAGCACCACGACATCGTGCCCGGCCTCCCCCGCCAACCGGCGCCCGAACTCGAGCACGGCCAGGGACTCGAGCCCCGGGGCCGATTCGACGAAGTGTTGGTAGATCGGCGACGCTTGGACGCGACGGACGAGCGGCCCGAGGCGTACCCGCTCGACCACCACCCGGTCGATCACCGCCCGCGGCTTCAAATGAAGAATCGCCCGCCGCGGCCCCGCCGGCACCACCTCGCCCCCTGACGGCGCCACCCCGAAAAGTTGGTGCAGGTTTTCGCGCGGGTCCACCTCCACCGCCAGCGCCCGCAACCCGCGCGCCGCCAAACCCGCCGTGATCACCGCCGCGAGCGTGCTCTTGCCGACGCCCCCCTTGCCGGTGACGACGATCAAGCGGCGGGAGACGAGGCGGTCGAGGAGAGGGTGAGTCATGGTTTACGCCGCAGCGCGGCGAAGAGCGAGTATACCCCGCCGTCTTGTGTTACAACCCCGCCCGACATGACGATCTCAGCGGATGTCGTCGTCTTGGGGGGCGGACTCGTGGGGCTCGCCTGCGCGCGTGCCCTGGCGCGGGCGGGTGTCTCGGTGGCCCTGCTTGAGCGCGGCTCGCCGGGCGCCGGAGCGTCCTCGGCGGCCGCGGGCATGCTGGCCCCCTTGGGCGACGCGCCTGGACCTCTAGGGCCGATCGCCCGCGCGGCCCGGGACGACTGGGAGCTTTGGCGGCGAGCGATCGAAGAGGAGAGCGGTCGCAAAATCGAAGCAGGCGCTGACGGCGCCCTCGTCGTCGCGCTGGATGACGACGATCAGCGGGGCCTCCAAGAAATCGCGGCGCAGGCGGCCGAGATCGGCGAGAAAGTCGAAGACGCCTCGCTCGCAGAAATTCGGCGCCGCGTGCCCGACCTCTCCCCCGCCGTCCACCGCGTGCTTCACCTGCCCGGCGAGCGCCGGGTCGACAACGTCGCCGCTGTGGCTGCCCTGACGATTGCGGCTCAACATGCCGGCGTCCGCCTCGAGGTGGGTTTCGACGTCACCAAGATCGAGCTTCCGGCCAACCGCATTCGGGTCCACGCCCGGGACGGTCGGATCGCTACGGCCGGCCACCTCGTGCTCGCCGCGGGGGCCTCTTCCTCCCTACCCAGCTCTTCCTCTTCCTCCGGTCTCCTTCTGCCCCCCATCTCGCCCGTGCGCGGCCAAATGCTGCGTTTGACCGGTGTCCGCTGGGCGTGGGACGGCATCGTCCGGCGGCCGTCGTTGTACTCGGTGCGGCGCGGCGAAAGCGACTTGCTCATCGGCGCCACCGTCGAGCCCAACGCCGGGTTCGCAGTGGAAACCACCGTCGGTGGGCTGGCAACACTGCTCGACTGGACTCGCCGGACGTTTCCGACCCTCGGCGACCGGGTGGTCACGGCGAGTTGGGCGGGGCTACGTCCCGCCACGGCGGACGGCCTACCGCTCGTCGGCCCACTGCCGGGTGATCCGCGCGTGATCGCTGCTACCGGGCACTACCGGAACGGCGTGTTGCTGGCGCCGTGGACGGCGGACGTGGTGGCCGAAACCGTCCTCCACGGGTGCCTCCCGGAGCGCGCCCGGGCACTCGACCCAGCGCGCTTCGCCGGTCCTTGAGACCTTGCTCTCGCCCGCCTATACTTGCCGTCTTCGAAGTGATCGCCGTCCACCGGCCAAGGAGAGATTCGACCCATGACTCACATCATCATGGAACCCTGCATCGGCGTGAAGGACACCTCCTGCGTGGATGTCTGCCCCGTCGACTGCATTTACGGCAAGAACGAGGACTGGGAGATGCTCTTCATCCACCCGGAAGAGTGCATCGACTGTGGCCTTTGCGTGTCCGCCTGTCCGGTCGAGGCCATCGTGCCGATGGAAGAGGTGCCGGACAAGTGGAAGCAGTTTATCGCCAAGAACTACGAGCAGTTCGGATTGGAATCCCCCTGAATGCGCTGACGACGTCCCGAGTCCTGCTGCTCGCCGTGTTGGCCGGGGGGCCGACCGGTGTGGCCCTGGCTCAGGGTTACAGTTACCAGCTGCAAGCCCGGGCGAACTTCGTCGGCGCCTTCAACCTCCCCAATTCGGCGTTTTTCACCAACTCGACCCCGCGGCTCGGGGACCTCGGCCACGTCGCCTTCGATCTCGAGGTTCTGCCCGGGGCCGGCCAAGGCCTGTGGGCGGGCGCGAACGGACTGGGGTCGGTGGTCTACGGCTCGCCTCTCGACACCTTCATCCTCGACATCGGACAAAACGACGCGGGTGTCGTCGTGTTCGATCTCGCCCAGTCGGCCCAGGACGGCGTTTACCGCTACGATCCGGCGACCGGGTTAACCACTTTCGCCACCAACCAGCCTTTGGGTGCGTCGGGCTGGGGCACGCCCCAGATCAACAACCTCGGTGACCTGGCGTTTCGCGCCGGCTTCCCGGGTGGCCGGGCCTTCGTGCGGATCCGCGAAGGCGTCCAGACCGTGTACGCGGCGGAAGCCGGCATCGACATCGCCAGCCCCTACTCGTTCCTCTTCACACCGTCGTTCAACAGCAACGGGCAGATGGCCGCCAAGGTTCGTCGTGGAGCGTCCGGCCAGTTGGCCGAGAGCCAGCCGGACGAGATCCGGGTCTTCGGCCCGGAGGGTTCTTTCCTCGTCGCCAGCGACCGCGATGGCGATCCGGGCTCGAACTTCCAGTCCTTCGACAACACCGTCTCGATCAACGAAAACGGCTTGGTGGCCTTTCTCGCCACGGAAGTCGGTGGCCAGCGGGGAGTCTTCGTCTTCGCTGGAGGCATCGTCACGCGGCTCGCCCATGAGGGCCTGCCGGAAATCGGAACGATCGAGTTCTTTCCGCCGTCCGCCGGGGAAAGCGGCGCCGTGGCGTTCCGCGCCACCGACGCCAACGGCCTGCGGACGATCTGGCTCGCCCGGGCCAACACGCCGCTCGTCCGGGTCGTCGGGGAACACGATGCGGTGCCGACCGATCTCGGCCCGGCACGCATCGACCAACACGACGGCAGCCCCGTCTTCGGCGGCGCGCCGACCGTGAACCGCTTCGACGAAGTGGCCTTCAACGCCTCCCTCACCCCCGCCGACGACAATCAGATCGAATGGGGCAGCGGGATTTTCATCGCCCGTCCGGTCCTCGCCGACGCCATCTTCAGCGACGGCTTCGAAGGCGGCAACACCGGAGCGTGGTCGCTGACGACGCCGTAGCGAGGCGGAAGGGGACCGTGAATCCCGCCGCGCAGGGGTGCTGCTTGCTGCGCCCTCACGGTAGGGCGAGCCGGAGTCCCGCTTCCGGACCGTCGGCGTAGAGCACCAGAACTTCAGGATTTTCCGCCAGGGCAGCACGCTCGACGGCCGATATCGGCCGGCCGTAGGGCTCGACCCAGGACTTCCTCGGCTCCGTGACGCGGCGCTCGAAATCCAGGAAGCGGCCCGGCAGGCGCCCTCGGACCGCGTCTTCAAAACCGAGGCGAAAAATGTAGGCTGGCTCGGCTTCCCCTTGGGGGAGACCGTCCGGCAGGTCGATCGTCAAGAGGTAACGCGCTACCGGCCGTTCCACCGCGGCCCGTTCGACATCCGCGAGGATGCGCTCCGCGGCCTGGCTGGCGCGCCCCCAGGCAACGACCTTGGCGGGCACTTGCAGCGCACCACCGAGGGCCACCAGGGCGACGAGCACCGCGAAGAGCCCTCGCCGCTCCCGACTCGCGCGCGCCAGCAGACTCGCCCAGAGCAAGCCGATGGGAATCAACGGCAAAGCGTAGTGCCGCGAAGCGAGCCCGATGGCAACGGTCATCAGTGCGACCTGCCCGAGCCCCCAGAGGGTCAGAAACCGCTCGCGGCCGTCCAATCGTCGCCAAATCAAGCCAACGACGACAGCCACGAACGCCAGAGCCCAAGGACCGGCCGGCGGCCGCAGCAGCGCCCACACGAAGTCGGAGGGAAAAACGGGCAGCAGGACCCGCAGGGAGTGGAACACCGTCCGCCCCAAACTCTTGACCCATGCCAACTCGAGGCCCGGCAGAAGCGCCGTGCCGTCCGTCAGGGCGAATTTGAGCCCGATGTAAACCAGGACGAGCCCGACGGCCGGCAGAAAACGTAACCCCAGGCGGACGAGACTCCGCTCCTTCTCGACCCAGACGCTCCAGGCCACAGCGGCCAGGGGCACTCCCAAGGCCTGTTCGTGAGTCAAGAAGGCGGCGGCGTAGAGGGCCAAGAATCCGGCCTGGTGGGCGAAACCAGGCGACTCGACGAGCCGCAGATAGGCCCGGAAGGCCCCGATCGCGAGCAGGGCTGAGACCGAATACAGCGAGCCGATGGCCCACAGGGGCACCTCGAAGGGCAAAACGCTGGTGAGAAGCAGAAGCCCCCCGGCCCAGGCGACCGGCTCCGAGAAGCCGAGCCGCCGGCCGAGCCCGACGGTGGCGAGACCGAGGAGCCAGAACAGGCCCAGGGTGATCGTGTGATGCCCAGCTCCGCTGTCCCCGGCGAGCGCTTGCTGGAGCCACAGCACGAGCTGACCGAGCGGGTACCAGTGGTACGAACCGTGGTAAGCGAGAGCCGCCAGCGGGCCGTTTTCGACCTGGGCGAAAAGCAAGAAGTCGTCCGACACCAGGCCATGGCCGAGGGCTCGCCCATAGAGGGCGAACACCACGACCAGCAGGGCCAAGGCACAGGAGAATGAGCGCAATCGTGACCGGGGCACGGGGCGAGAACTTATCTCAGTCGAGAGGGCCCGGGAGGGAATGAACCCGGGAGCCCAGAGGTTCTGCAAAGGTGAGTCCGTCGGACTCAAATCTTAGACTTGAAGCGCGGGGGATCCGGTGGAGTACAAGGACTACTACCAAGTCCTGGGTGTGGCCAAAACCGCCAGCCAGGACGACATTCAGAAGGCCTACAAGAAGCTGGCGCGGAAGTTCCACCCGGACGTCAACCGCGAAGCCGGCGCCGAGGACCGCTTCAAGGAGATCGGCGAGGCCTACGAGGTGCTCAAGGACCCGGAGAAGCGCGAGAAGTACGACCGCTTCGGCTCCGCCTGGAAGCAGGCCCAGCAAACCGGCGCCCCGCCCCCGGGGTGGGAGAACATCTCCTTCGACTTCGGCGGCGGACAGGGATTCGGGGGCGGAGGGTTCGGCGCCAGTGGCTTTTCGGACTTCTTCGACATGCTCTTCGGCGCCGGCGCCCGCGGCGGCGGCAGCCCCTTCGGAGCCGGCTTCGGCTCGGGCGGGCGCGGCTTCGCCACCGCCGGGCAGGACCAGGAATCGACCATTCGGCTCTCGCTGGAAGAGGCGGCCCGGGGCGGCCCCCGGGAGCTGGTGTTCTCCGAGCCCGGCAGCGGGCGCCGGACGCTGACCGTGAACATTCCGCCTGGGGTCAAACCCGGCGGCAAGATCCGCCTGAGTGGCCAGGGCGGAAAGGGGGCGGGCGGGGCCGCCGGGGATCTCTACCTCAAAGTCGAGCTACTCCCCCACCCCGAGCTTCGCCTCGACGGCCACGACCTCCACGCCACGGTCGCCGTTACGCCGTGGGAGGCTGCCCTGGGCGGCCCAGTTGCGGTGCCCACCCTGGCCGGTCCGATCACCGTGAAGATCCCCGCCGGGTCCTCCTCCGGAAAGCGTATCCGGCTGAAGGGAAAAGGCTTTCCGGTTCCGAAGGGAGAACCCGGAGACCTCTTCGCCGAGCTGAGGATCGTCGTTCCGGAGTCCTTGACGACCGAGGAGAAAGAGTTGTTCGAGCAGTTGAGCCGGGTTTCGAAGTTCCGGGCGCGGTCGTAGCGGGAGAGAGGGCGATGCCGGAAGAGGGCGACGCAGGCGTCGCCCCTACGAAAT
>JANRLG010000070.1:0-2475 GCA_033762835.1 Thermoanaerobaculia bacterium | reverse complement strand
TTGCTGCCTGCTGCAACAGCTCGAGCTGTTCGCGGTCGAGTGGCAACGCCTCGCCATGATCGGCAAACAGCCCTCCGTTGAAGTGCTTCAGCTTGCCGGTCACGAAGCTGCCGCCCGTGTCCATGGCCGACCACAGGCTCGCCACGCCGGCCGCGAAACTGGCCGGGTTCGGAAGCCACCAGTCCGCGAGCCCGCGCTTGAACAGGTCCTCAGGCAGTAGTCCCACGTCCTCCGCGAACCCGGAGTAGATGACCACTTCTGCGGCAGGTACCTGCCGCGCCGCTTGTGGGCAAGCACCTTTGTTTGCTTGTATTTCTCGCTGCGCAGCGGGCTGCCCTCTTGGCCGAGATCGCGAGGGGACCAGTCCTTCGGAACCCGGATGGAACCCAGTAAGGAGCCAAGGATCATGGCAAGGCACATGCTCACCGACGAGTTTCTTTGGAATTTCGAGGCCCAAGGCGAGCGACAGGAGGTCTGGGACGAGTTGGTGCCCGGGCTGGGCATCCGTTGCTCGAGCCGGAAAAAGACGTGGTTTCTCGTTTACGACTGCCCGAAAGTCGAGAGTGAAGGGAGGCCGCGTCAACGCCGACGACTGAGCCTCGGAGACTACCCTAAGAAGTCTCTGTCGCAGGCCAGAACTGACGCGCGCGAGTTTCGTGATCGCCTCGTTGCAGGCCTCGAGCCCAACCTCGGGATGGCTGAAGATCGCGGTGGCAACCTTCGCTTCCGGGACATCGCGAAGAACTTTCTAGAGAAAGAGTCGAAGGCAAAGAAGACGAGGTTTGACAACGACGCCTCTGTGATCCGTACGACCTTGCTCCCTGCATTCGGCGACCGCTCGGCAGGGACGATCACGAGAAGAGAGATTCGCGAGGTTCTTCAGGCTGCCTCGCATCGGGGACCGTCCGTGCCCATTCAGGCACTTGTGACCCTCAAGCGGATGTTTCAGTGGGCCATGGAGGAGTTCGACCTACCGTTCAATCCGGCGAGCAAAGTCAGCTGGGAACAGCTTCCACCTCGTTTTCGAGTCCTTAGCTCGATAGAAGTCCGGAAGATCTGGGAGGCGTGCCGGGTGCCGCGCGCCGCGACCGACATTCTTCTTCCCTTGAGGCTCGTGACCGCCCAGCGCGAGGTGCAGTTGCTGAGCTTGAGAACATCTCAGCTCGAGAGGGACAGCCTTGGCTTGTGGTGGAACGTCCCGGCTCCGAATACTAAGACCCGCAAGCCCTACCGCGTCTTTTTGAGCCCCCTCGCTGAAGAGGTACTCGCCCGAATCGAGCCCGATCAATCCGGAGCCTTTTTCCCCAAGACTTCCTTGCGGCGGTCGCGGGTCTACGCGGAGCCCCTTCGTCGCATTCGGATGCACGTTGGAACTGCCGACTGGCGACCACTAGACTTGCGCCGCACTGCCGCCACGTGGATGGCACAGAGAGGAGTCCCGAGATTTATCCTAAAGAGGGTCCTGGGGCACGCCGACCACGACATCACGGCCGTTTACGACCTCTATTCCTACGACAAAGAAGTGAGGTCTGCGGTCTTGATCCTCGAACGGGCCATTCGGGAGGCGATCGGAGCGCCGACTTCCGAGCCCAGGTCGGTGTCTCCAGGCCCAGCTTCTCGACGGCCTGAGGCGGTGAGCTTTCTTGACCTCTACCCTGGCGAGCGGCTCGAGTGAGAAAATTCGGCGTACTGATGTAGTCTCGCAATGTTCATGAACGTCCAGGCATTTCAAGAGCGCTGGGCAACCTCCGCCGACGCGGAGCGTGCCAACAAGGACACATTCCTCGTCGAGCTTTGTGACGTACTTGATGTGGCCCGGCCGCAGCCCAAGACGGGGGACCCCGCGAAGGACCTGTACGTTTTCGAGAAGGACGTGGCACGGGCGAGGGCTGACGGGCCGTCGATCGGATTCGTGGATCTCTACAAGCACGGCTGCTTTCTGCTGGAGGCGAAGCAGTACGGCACGCTCAAACGGGATTCGCCGGCCTGGAATCTGGCGATCAGCAAAGCCCACGGCCAAGCACTCGGCTACGCCACACACCTCGACACGCCGCCGCCGTTTTTGCTGGTGCTCGATATCGGCTATTCGTTTGACGTCTACGCTAGTTTCGATGGCACGGGGGCCTATCGGCCCTTTCCCGACGGGTTGCGGAAGCGCTTCTTCCTACGCAATCTCGGAGCCCATGTCGAGACGTTGCGGGCCATCTGGACGGAGCCGCAGGCACTCGACCCAACAAAGCGATCAGCGAAGGTAACCCGGGAAGTCGCCGCCCAGATTGCGCAGTTGGCACGCGCCCTCGAAAGCGCTGGTCACGCGCCGGAACGGGTGGCGACTTTTCTCATGCGGTGCCTCTTCACGATGTTCGCGGAGGACGTGGGACTACTGCCTGAGGACCTGTTCAAGCGCGGGCTCGCGGACTGGTGGCTTCCGAACCCGGCCAGTTTCGCGGCCGGCGTGGCGAGCCTGTGGTCGGC
>JANRLG010000069.1:0-32564 GCA_033762835.1 Thermoanaerobaculia bacterium | reverse complement strand
CGTAGGCGCCGTGGTGTTCGGAGACGAAGGCGGCGACTTCACGAATTTCGGCCGTGGTCGGCCCGCCGAGACCGTGATCGGCGAGGATGCGCACGCCGAGGCCCGGCCCCGGGAAGGGCTGGCGGCTGGCGATCTCCTCGGGGATGCCCAAGCGCCGGCCGACCTGGCGCACTTCGTCCTTGTGCCAATCCCAATTGGTTTCGATGACGTAGCCGCGCTCGCGGGCCCGGCGCACGGGCTCGATGTCGTTGTGGTGGGTCTTGATCTTGTGGGCGAAGCCCGAGACCTCGGGGTTACCGCTCTCGATCAAGTCCGGCCGCAGGGTACCTTGCGCCCAGAAGGTCTCGTCGAGGTCGAGATCGAGCCCGAGGGCGACTTCCCGGAGGACTTTCAGGAAGATCTCGCCGATCAGCCGGCGCTTTTCTTCCGGGTCCGCCAAGGCCGTCAGCGGCCCGAGCTCGCGGCCGTCGACCTCGACGGTGTCGTGGAAAAAAGCGTCCGCGGCGTCGCGGCGAATCAGGTGGGTGAAGCCGAGCTCCCCGAGCACCTGGCAGATGCGGTCGCTTTCGCCCTTCCGCATGAGGCCGTGGTCGATGTGCACCGCGTAGACCTGTTCGGGGCCGAGGGCCTTCAACAGGAGCGCCGCGGAGACCGCCGAGTCGACCCCACCCGAGACCAGGACGAGCACCGGATGCGCCCCCACCGTCGCGCGAATCTTGGCGATGGCGGTCTCGATGCGGTCCTCCAGCACGTAGTTGCCGGCGAGGCCGCAGATGTCCGAGAGGAAGGTCGCGAGGATCTGCCGGCCGTGTTCGGTCAGGTCGACCTCGGGGTGGAACTGCACGCCGTAGAAGCCCCGGGCTTCGTCCGCGATGGCCCCCACGGCCCCGGCCGACCGGCCCACGATCGTGAACCCGGGGGCCAGCTCCTGGACCGAATCGCCGTGGCTCATGAGCACCCGCTGACGGGGCTCGAGCCCGGCGAAGAGCCGGCACGCCGGGTCGATCGTCAAGTCCGTGGCGCCGTACTCCCCCGCCGCCGAAGCGACGTGCCCCCCGAGCTGCAAATTCATGAGCTGCATGCCGTAACAGATGCCGAGCACGGGTACGCCCAGCTGCCAGAGGGCCGGGTCGCAAGCCGGCGCCGCATCCCCGAAGACCGACGACGGCCCGCCGGACAGGATCAGCCCTCGAAACTCCGCGAGCTTCGCGGGCGCCACCGAGATCGGAAAGATCTCGGAGCGCACGCCCAGCTCACGGACTTTGCGGTCGATGACCTTGGTGTACTGGCCGCCGCAGTCGAGGATGGCAATGCTGTCGATTGGGGTCATCGAGGGCCTTTCGGGGTCGGTCCGCGGGAGCCGAGAGGATATCAAGGAGGCGCCCCTACGGCACCGTCACCTCGATCCGCGACACCTTGCCGTCGACGTCGTTTTCGTCCTTGTCGGCCGAGTGGTCGGTGTGCTTGATGTAGGTCACGGACACGCCGTCTTCGCTCTGGGTCAACTGGAAGGACGGGAGACAGTAGGCAGTCGTCAACGTGGTGGTCGTCTGCACCTCGGACCAGCCGGCCGAGACGTTGCCGCCGCCGTCGTCGAAGATCTTGATCGTCGTGCCCTGCTTGGTCGCCCACAGGCCCATGCTGCGGGCCTCGTCGTTGGGTAGCACCGGGTGCTTTTCCGTCAGGTCGTAGGTGCCGTCGCTGGCTCCCGAGAGGTAACCGAGGTAGCCGGAACAGTCGTTGTTGCTATAGAACGTCAGGACGTTGGTCGTGGTGTCGTTGAAGTAGACGGAAATCGTTCCGAGGCCGTTGTTCGTGGTGACGCCCACGACATCCATCTTGCCGTCGTGATCGAAATCGCCCACGTCCCCCTGCTGAATGTCCGTCCCCAACACCACCGAGGTGGAGCTGTCCTGGGTGCCATCTCCGGTCGACCAGTTCCAGCCGACGCGCACTTCCGAGCTGTCGCCGTCGTCGAACAGGAGGTCGGTGAGGCCGTCGCCGTTCAGCTCCCAGGCCCGGCCAAAGGGCCCGCGGGGGGTTCCCGAAAGGCCGGTGTCGCGTTCGACCGACGTGCCGTTGAACGAGATCACGTTGGCGCTGGTCTCGAAGGCCAACCCGAGGTACGCCTTCTGCCCCGGCGCCAAGACGCGCTTGTTCGGCGAGGTCGGCGTGAACGCCGTGATGTCCTCGACGCCGCCGATGTGCCCGGTGGTGACCTGGCTCGAGAAGTTGAAGGTGCCGTTGCCGTTGCCCCGGTACCAGCGGGTTTCTGGCGCCTGGAGCCATTCGACCTCGGTATGGAAGCCGAACGCGACGTCGAGCTTGCCATCGCCGTCGAAGTCGCCCACGGCCACCCGCGTCAGCAGATCTTCATTGTCACCGCGCGAGTTGGAACCCGACGCCATGGCATTGGGCAGGGTGGTGACGGTGTTGGTGGTCGCGAACCGGCCGTCTCCCTGGTTCAGGCTGATGACGTAGTTGCCGTTCCAGGTGTAGGTGGCCGTCTGAGTACCGTCATCACCGCTATCATTGACGTAATAACTGTCCTGCAACCCGATAACGAGGTCCACGTCGCCGTCGCCGTCGAAATCTCCGAAGTCGAGATCCGTCGGCCAAGCTTGATCGCCGCCGAAGTTGACGCGAGGCGTGAAGGTCATCGTGTACAACGTCGGCGCCTCGAAGGGGTTCGTGCCCAGAGCCGGCAAGCCCTTGTTCTTGAACACGTAGAAATTCAGCCCACCGAGTGCGACCAGGTCATCGTAACCATCGCCGGTGACGTCCCCGGCGAAGGCCGTGAAGGCGATGCCCGAGCCCCCCACGATCGGTGTCGTCGGGTAAAACGTCCGCCCCGAGTCGCTAGCGCCCATGTAGTAGAGCGAGTCGTTGACGACGTACACGATGTCATCTCGCTGGTCCCCGTTTTGAGAAAAGCGCCCTGCCACCACCGCCGTCGGCGTGGTCGAAGTGCCGGCCTGTCCGAAAGCCTTCAGCGTGAAGCTCCAGTAGGGCGAAGCCATCTCGGCCCCGACCGTTCCCGCCAGTACCGCGGCCAGAAGACACACCACGCTCAGCAAAACTCGCCCGTGCAATTTCATAAAGGCTCCCCTCAGGTTAGAACGGCAGTCCCCTCCTGAGAGCCTTCAGCAGGCTCGCGTTCGAGGCGTTGCGGACTGCCCGTTGTTGATCGAGGGGCGGACTCTATCAAGTTCTCTGGCGGCGTAACCAAGTCGCCTCAGACACTTCGCAGCCTGCCGAGTCCCAGGCCCAGCAGCAGGGTCGCCAGCAGGGCCAGCCCCCAGGTCGAGGCAGTCGGGACTTCGAGCGGGCCGGTCGGGCCCAGGCAAGCCGAAAATTCGGACGTGCCGCGTTCCGAGGTGGCCGTGGCGGTCAAGACGCGGCCCCGGGAGTCCCCCGTGACCGGGATCTCGAACTCGGCGAGGCCCCCGGCGTCGGTCGACACGCTGGTCGCTGCGATCCAGTCCTGCCCTTCACCGTGCCCTGCCAGGCTGCAAGCGTCCGAAGCGAAGAGCTCGATTTGCAGGGGCACACCCGGCAAGCCACGGACAATGCCGCGGACGCTCCCGCCCGTCGCTGTCAAGTTCCGGGCGAGCAACACGGGGAAGTTCTGGAGACCGTTGGGCCCGTCGTCGAGATCGCCGTCGTCGTTGGCATCGACGCCCAAAGCGCCCTCGAGATCGATCCCGATCCCGAGGTTGTCCGCGATCGAGTTGCCGAGGATCGAGATCCCGCGCCGGCCCGGAGGCAAGTTCCCGGTCACCCGAATTCCGTTGCCCTCGTTGAAGCGGATCACGTTGCCGCGTACTTCGACGTTCTCGCTGCCGTCCAGGTGGATGCCATCCCGGGCGTTCGGCACCGGCGTCACGCCGTCGGAGCCGACGCCGATGCGATTGCCCTCGATGACGGACGGCGCGGCGTTGGGGTCGGAGATCCCGACGGCTTGAAACAGGATGCCTTCACCCCATAGCGGATTCGAGCCCCCGGCGTTGCCCGAAAGGACGTTGTCGCGTACGACGATCGACCGGCCGCCCAGCGCCCAAATGGGCCGTGAAAACCCCGCCTCGGATCCAATCAGGTTCCCCTCGACGATCGGAGACAGCGCAGCCTCGAGGGTCACCCCCGCCGAAGTGTTGAGAATCCGGTTACGCTCGCCAGGGGTTGGCCCACCGATGCGCGAGCCTTCTCCACCCACGACCGCGACCCCGACGTCGTTGAGATCGAAAACGCAACCGGTAATCGTCGCCTGGGACGCCGAGATCTGAATGGCGGCGCCGAACCAGCGGAGGGCGAGCCCGCGGATCGTCGCGGCTCCGACGACTTCGAGACCGGTGTTCGGACCGGGAAGAGACGGGCTCCCATCGAGGACGATTCGGAGGTCGGCGTTGAATCCTGTGAGGGCGGTATTGGGCCGCGAGCCCGGCTGACTGTAGCCGTCGATCTCGAAGTCTCCGACCGGAGGAAACGGGAGGTCCATGGGGATCACGTGGGGACCCGTGCCCGGAATCGCGAATTCGATCCGATGCCCGCCGCCTCCCGCGGTCTGGGCATCGAGAAGGGCTTGGCGCAGCGTCCCTGGTCCCTGATAGGCGGCCGAGGTCACCGTGAAGGTGGCGGCCTCGACGGGGAGCGCGAGGAAAGCGAGAAGCAGGGCGCCGCGCATGGGGAACATGGAGAACCTCCTTTAAGTAGAGGGGCGGGAGCCGCACTCAGACACGCCGTAGCCTGCCCATTCCCACGGTCATCAGAAGGGTCGCCAGCAAGGCCAGGCCCCAGGTCGACGCGGTGGGAACTTCCAGCGGACCGGTCGGGCCCAGGCAGGCCGAGAACTCGGAGGTGCCGCGCTCCGAGGTGGCCGTGGCGGTCAAGACCCGGCCTCGGTGGTCGGCCGTGACGGGGATCTCGAACTCCACGAGCCCCCCGGCGTCGGTCGTCACGGTGGTCGCGGCGATCCACTCCTGCCCCTCGCCGTGCCCGGCCAGGCTGCAAGCGTCCGAAGCGAAGAGCTCAATTTGCAGAGGGACGCCCGGAAGGCCCCGGACACTGCCGCGGACGCTCCCGCCCGTTGCCGTCAAGCTCCGGCCGAGCAACACGGGGAAGTTCTGGAGATCGTTGGGCCCGTCGTCGAGATCACCGTCGTCGTTGCCGTCGACACCCAAAGCGCCCTCGAGATCGATCCCGATCCCGAGGTTGTCCGCGATGGAATTGCCGAGGATCGTGATCCCGCGCCGGCCCGGAGGCAAGTTCCCGGTCACCCGAATCCCGTTGCCCTCGTTGAAGCGGATCAGGTTGCCGCGGACCTCGACGTTCTCGCTGCCGTCGAGCTGAATGCCGTCGCCAGCGTTCGGCACCGGCGTCACGCCGTCGGCACCGACGCCGATGCGATTGCCCTCGATGATCGAAGGCGGGGCGCTGGGGTCGTCGATCCCGACGCTGCTGAACAGGATGCCTTGGCCGAACCCTGGCAAGGCTGGACCCACCATGCTGCCCGAAAGAACATTGTCACGCACGACGATCGCCTGGCCACCTATGGCCACTACGCCTCGGTAGGTCCGTCCCGCCGCGAAACCAGAGGCATCGGTACCGATCAAGTTGCCTTCGACAATCGGCGAGAGCGCTGAGTCGAGCCTGACCACCTCCCACCAGGAATGGCGAAACCAGTTCCGCTCGGCTGGTGTTGGGCCGCCGATACGCGAACCTTGACCACCCCGGACCTCCACTGCGATCTCGGAGTTCTCGAAGGAACAACCGGTGACGGTGGCACGCGAAAAATCAACGCGAATCGCGCTGAAGAAAGTGCGCAGGGCGAGACCACGGATCGTTGCGTCTCCGTAGATCGTGAGGCCGTTATCAGGATTTGGGAAAACGGGCGTACCGTCGAGCACGATCCGCAGATCGGCGTTGAAGCCCGTCGGCGAAGTATTCGGCCGCGAGCCTGGCTGGGTATAGCCGTCGATCTCGATTCCGCCGGAAAAGAAGATTCCCCCAGGCCAGAGATTAATCACATGGGGACCGGGGCCCGGAATCGCGAACTCGACCCGATGACCGCTCCCTCCCGCGGTTTGGGCATCAGCAATCGCCTGGCGCAGGCTTCCGGGACCCGAATGAGCGGTCGAGATCACCTTGAACGTAGCGGCCTCGACGGGGAGCGCGAGGCAGGCGAGAAGCAGGGCGGCGCGGATGGGTGACATGGGGAATCTCCTGCCAAGAAAAATGTTGAAGAAGCATACAGAGACTCCGAGTGAGCGTCAAGTCAGCATCGACGCCTCAGAACGGTCGGGAAGAGCCCGGCCGTTGCTCCAAGAAAATCAATAGCTTAGGGAAGCGTCCGGGCCGGTTCCGGCAGGGAGCAGGGGGCGGGTTTCGCCACTACTTCCTATGCCACAGCCCGCCGAATCGCCGCCCAGGCGGCTTCGACGTGACGGTCCTCGGTGGCTTCGACACCCAGGGCGAGGCGGAGGACGTAGCGAGCGTCGAGCTTGGTGTGAGACAGGAAGAGCTCGCCGCTGGCGTTGAGGCGCTGGAGGAGCTGTTCGTTCGGCTCGTCCGGGCCGCGTTGGCGGAAGCAGACGAGGGCGAGGCCGGGCGGAGCGGCGAGCTCAAAGCGGTCGTCGGCGGCGACCCACTCGGCGAAGCGACGCGCTTGGGCGACGGTGCGCCGGACGTGGCTGCGCAAGGCCTCGAGCCCGTAGGAGCGCAGCACGCACCAGAGCTTCAAGGCCCGGAAGCGCCGGCCGAGGGGCACTTGCCAGTCCCGATAGTCGAACACCGCGCCGGAGGCCGTGGCGGCATTCTTGAGGTACTCCGGCAGGACCGAAAGGGCGCCGACGAGCGACGCGCGGTCGCGCACCCAGAAGGCGGTGCAGTCGAAATTGACCAGCATCCACTTGTGGGGGTTGACCAGGTAGCTGTCGGCGAGCTCGAGGCCGGCGTGCACGCCGCGCAGCTCCGGGCACAGGGCCGCGGTGCCCGCCATAGCGGCGTCGACGTGCAGCCAGATCCCCTCCCGCCGGCAAATCTCGCCGATCGCGGGCAGCGGATCGACGGCCATCGAGGAAGTCGTGCCGACGGTCGCGACGACACAGGCGGGCGCTAACCCGGCGGCGCGGTCCGCGCGGATCGCCGCGGCCAACTTCTCGGGAACCATCGCGAAGGCCTCGTCAACCGCGATCGCGCGCAGTTGCCGGCTGCCGAAGCCGGCGATCTTGACCGCCTTGTCGATCGACGAATGGGCTTGGGACGAGGTGTAGACGGTCAGTTGGCCGTCGGTGCCGTCGTCGTTCGCGCGCCCGCCCGAGGCCCGCTCGCGGGCGGCGAGCAGCGCGCACAGGCTGCCCGTCGAGGCAGTGTCCTCAATCACCCCGCCGCCGCTGCCGGTCGAACGAAAAGCGGGCGGCAGAGCAAGGGCGTCGGCGAGTTGATCGAGCACCAACGTCTCGAGCTCCGTCGCTGCTGGGCTCGTGGCCCACAGCATGCCCTGGACGCCGAGACCGGAAGAGAGCAGGTCCCCGAGAATTGAAGGATAGGACGCCCCGGTCGGGAAGTAACCGAAGAAGCTCGGCGACTGCCAGTGCAGCAAGCCGGGCAACACCGCCCGCTCGAGATCTCGGAAGACCGTCGCGAAGTCCTCCCCCACCTCGGGGGCATCCGCCGGCAGAGCCGCCCGCACCTCACCGGGCGCCACCCGCGGGGCGACGGGGAGTTTTTCGAGGCCGATGCGATAGTCAGCGATCCAATCGATCAGGGCATGGCCGTGGCGGCGAAAGTCTTCCGGGGACATCCTTACCCCTCGTCCCCGCCGCCCATCAGCCGCTCGCGCTCGATGACCTGGCGATCGGCCGGGCGGAGGGTGCGCATGACTTTGTGGCAGACCGAGCGCGGCGTTTTGGGATTGCGCGCCAGGGCCAGCCGCACCTGGTAGTTGGTGGACAGCGAGGGGCTTTCGCCGATGGCCTGGAGGGCACGGCGGGGCGCGATCGACGAGCGGGCGATCTCGAGCAACAAGCCGGGATCGAGGTGGCGCTCCTGGAGGCAGCGGAGCACCAGCTCTTCGTCGCGGAAGAAGTCGGCCCACAAGGCGCGCAGCAGGGTACGCCCGGTTTGGCGGATGGTCGACATCTTCTCGGCTGCGCCGAGGCCCCGGAAAAGCGAGGTCAGGCGGGCGCGGGCGCGGGCTTTGACTTCGAGCGAGCGGATCTGCGGATTCTGGGTCAAGCCGAGTAACCCGCGCAGATCGCCCATCGAGCTGACCACTTCCACCAGAGCCGCCGAGGGCACGTTGGGGCACTCGAGCAGGGCACTGCGCACTGCGGGGCGCTGGAACATGCGGCGGTTGCGGTAGATCTCGCGGGCCACCGCGGCACTCGCGGTGCGCGCCATGACCGCCACCTGGCGATCGGTGATGGCGGTGTTCTCGAGCAGCGCGAGGCGCACTTCGTCCGTGCTATCGCCCACGAGGACGGCGAGCACCGCAGCGTCTTTCGATGTCCGGGCGAGTTCGGCCCGTGCCGCGAGCGGCAGATCCAGCAACGACGACCGTGGTTCGGAGGGACCGAGGGGTGCCACTTCCTGGGTGTCTTCGAGATCCCCGGGGTCCCCATCGGCCGTGATCAGCTCGAGGGAGCCATCGGTTTCGGCGCCGTCGTCCTCGAGGCTCTCGGCCGCGAAGGCCGCTGTCTCACTGGGCCGGCGCCGATCGAAGGCGACCGCCGCGGGCGACGACGGCCCACGCCGCCGCTCGACGTCGCGTGAGGACGACAGCTCGAGGGCGCGGGCCTTGACGACCTCGCGATCCCCGGCGGGCAGGGCTCGGATCAGGCTGCGCACCTGATCGCGGATTTCCGCCTTGTCCTCGGGATCGATCTGGTCGTTGTCTAGCTCGTGCAGCAGGTCGAGGATGCCGACCGCCTGGGCGCAACGCGAGCGCAGGTGTTCGGGCGTCGCCTCGTTGCGCACGAGGGCGTCTTTCACTTGCCAATCGTCGAACCAGGCGGCATGGCCGCCCAAAACCTCGAGCACCGGGCTCGAGTCGATCCATGCCGCGATCTGCCGGACGACCCCGAGTTCGCCCCCCGACCCGGTCGTCTTCAGCGTCGCGAGCAGCTTGAGATAACCCTCGTCGCGCTCGGCCCGCTCGGGATCGGCGGTGGTTCGACTCACGCGCCGCCCCGCAGCAGGTGGCGGGCGATGACCAGGCGCTGCATCTCGCTGGTGCCCTCGTAGACCGTGGTGACTCGCACGTCGCGATAAAGACGGGCGATTTCGTACTCTTCCGAAAAACCGTTGCCGCCGTGGATCTGCTGGGAGACCCAGACGGCGCGATTGGCCGCCTCGGCGGCGTACAGCTTGGCCTGGGAGGCGAGCCGGCCGGCATCCGAGGTGCGTTCGGAACGGCTCGCGGCGTAGTAGGTGAGGTTCCGCGACGCTGCTAGGGTGGTGGCGATCTCCGCGATCTGGAACTGGATCGCCTGGTGCTTGGCGATCGGCACGCCGAACTGCACCCGGTCCCGGGCGTAGGCCGCGGCCAGCTCAACCGCCCGCTGGTGGATGCCCACCGCCTGGGCAGCGATGCCGAGGCGCGAATGGTCGAGGGTTTCGAGCGCCACGACGAAGCCCTGGCCCTCCTCGCCGAGCAGATTTCCGTGGGGAATCCGGCAGTTCTCAAAAAAAATTTGGGCCGTCGACGAGCTGCGTAGCCCGAGCTTCTCCTCGGGTTTACCGACCGAGAAGCCCGGCGCATCGGCGGGTACCACGAACGCGGACAGGCCCTTCTTGCCCTGGCCGGTGCGCGCTACCACCACGAAATAGCGGGCGAACTGGGCGTTGGTGATCCAGGCCTTCTCGCCGTTCAGGACCCAGCCGTCGGCAGTGCGCTCGGCGCGGGTCTGGAGGCCGCCGGCGTCGCTACCGGTGGCAGGCTCGGTCAGCCCGAAGCCGCCGAGGGCGCCGCCGGCCAGATCCGGCAGCACGCGGCGCTTCAGCTCTTCGGAGCCAAAGTGCACGATCGGCCAGGCACAGACGGAGTTCGTCACGCTCATCGTGACGCCCACGGCGGCGGACATTCGGGAGACCTCTTCGACCGCTAGGACGTAAGTGAGAGGGTCCACACCGGCGCCGCCGTAGGCCTCGGGCACGGTCATGCCGAGCAAACCCAGCTCCGCCATCTCGGCCAGCACGTCGGTCGGGAAACGATGCTCGCGGTCGCGGTCGCGCTCGCCCGGGGCGATGCGCTCCTCGGCGAAACGGCGCACCTGCTCGCGGACCAGCTCCTGGTCCTCGTTCAACCCGAAATCCACCCCCGGTGCACTTTCGAGGACGTTCATCGACCCCTCCTCGGCCCTCAAGCCTTGTTGATGACCCAGTCGGCGATCACCAGCTTCTGGATCTCGCTGGTGCCCTCGTAGATTTCGGTGATGCGGGCGTCGCGGAAGTACCTCTCGACGTTGTACTCGCGGGTGTAGCCGTAGCCGCCGTGGACCTGGAGCGCCTTGGTGGTCACCCGCTGGGCCATCTCCGAGGCGAAGAGTTTGGCCTGAGCCGCCTCGAGGGAGTACTTGCGGCCGGTCTGCTTGGCCCAGGCCGCTTTCCAGGTCAGCAGCCGGGCGGCGTCGAGCTCGGTGGCCATATCGGCCAGGTAGAACTGGATCGCCTGGAGCTCCGCCAGCGGTTTGCCGAACTGTTCGCGGGCCTGGGTGTAGGAAAGGGCCTCCTCGAAGGCTGCCTGGGCGATGCCCACGGCCTGCGCGGCGATGCCGATGCGGCCGCCGTCGAGCGTCGACATGGCGATCTTGAAGCCTTCGCCGTCCTCCCCCAAACGCCAAGCCGCGGGAATGCGCATGCCGGAGAACGCCAACTCGGTGGTGCCCGACGCGTTGACCCCGAGTTTGACCTCGTGGTGGCCGCGGGAAAATCCGGGCGTGTCGCAGGGCACCAGGAACGCCGTGATGCCGCGGTGCCGCTTCTCGAGGTCGACAGAGGCGAAGACGATGGCGATGTCCGCGTGGGTGCCGTTGGTGATGAAGACTTTGTTGCCGTCGAGAACGTAATGGTCGCCGTCGCGCCGGGCGGTGGTGCGCAGGGCCGCGGCGTCGCTGCCCGCGCCCGGCTCGGTCAGGGCGAAGCAGCCGAGCTTTTGGCCGGACGCGAGAGGCGTCAGGAAATCCCGCTTCTGCTCGGGGGAGCCATAGGCCAGGATCGGGTCGCACACGAGTGAGTTGTTGACCGACAGGATGACCCCGGAGGACGCGCACGCGCGGCTCACCTCTTCGATCACCAGGGCGTAGGACACCACGTCCATGGCCGCCCCGCCCCACTCCTCCGGCACTGCCACGCCCGCCAATCCCAACTCCCCGGCCTGGGCGAAGAACTCGCGGGGAAACTCTCCCGATTCGTCGATCTCCTTGGCGTGGGGTTTGACCACCTCGTCGGCGAAGCGCCGGACCATCTCCTTCAACAGCTTCTGTTCGTCCGAAAGCTCGATATGCATGCCGATGGCCTCCCCAGCTCGGGCGTCACGGTCGGGTTCGAAGGCGGGAAATCTACGAATCGCAGGGCCGGGCAGCAAGCCCGACGGGAACCGGGCGATGGTAGCAACCGGGCGGTTGACGGTCAATCGCGCGCCACCCTTGCGCGACTCCCCCGCCCCGCGGCACAATCCTCGGCCATGAGCGAGCCCATCGACTACATCCGCACCGAGATCGAAAGTTACCTGCCCTCCGGTTGGACCTTGGCCGCCGACTTGGGGACTTGGGATGCCAAGAAGGATCGCTGGACGACCACCTTGCGCGACTCGGCTCACATGGAGTGGGAGCTCGGCGTCGGTGCTGGGGATGCCGCCAAGGACGGGCGCATCGAGGCCCTGCGCAAGGCCATGGACAAGCTCCACCGGGAACGGCTCGGCCGCCGCACCCGGGGCCTGGGCCTCTGACGAATCCTCCCGGGCGCCACGCCCGGCCTGTCCCCCTCCCTCCGACTCGACGCACCTCGTACCTTAGTAATGTCCGAGTCGTCGAAAACGAGCTTCTGGCTCCGTTTGGCCACGGCCTCCGTCCAAGCACCGCGGCGCGCGTTGGCGTTCGCCGCGCTCGCCGTGCTGGTCGCCGCGCCGGGCCTGCTGCGCTTGACCCTGCGCACCGACGGCCACGCCCTAGTGCCCTTGAACGACCCGGCGGTCGTCTACGACGGCCAAGTGCGGGCGCGGTACGGGTTACGCGATCCGATCCTGGTGACGGTTGAGCGGCCCGGGCGCACCGGAGCCTACGACCTCGACGTGTTGCGTACGGTGGATCGACTCACCCGCGACTTCGCCGCGCTGCCTCTCGTCGTCCCCCAGAACCTCGACTCGCTGACGACCGAAAAGCGGGACCGCGTCTATCCCGGCACCCTCGACTTCCGCCCCTTCCTCGATCCGCTGCCGGAGAAACCCGAGGACCTCGCGATTTACCGGGAGGACTTGGCGGCGATGCCACTGCTCCGGGGCACCTTGCTGTCCCACGACGACAAGGCCGTCGCGATTCTGGTGGGCGCGCCCAACCCGTTGGACGACCAGGGTGAGCCCACCGCCGACCGCATCGCTCTCTACCACGACCTCGCTGCCCGGACCGCGGCGGCCCAGGCCGTGGCGCCGCCGGACACGAGGATCGAGATCGTCGGGGCACCCGTGGCCGAGGCCCTGCTCGGTCACCACATTCTCGAAGACCTCCGTTACCTGGTGCCGGCCTCCCTCGCCGTCTTGGCGCTGGTAATCGGCCTCGCCGCCCGCAGCCGGTGGGGCGCCCTGATCGGCATGATCAAGATCGGCGCCGCCGTGGTGTGGACCTTCGGGGTCATGGGCTGGCTCGGCGTGCCGATCTACCTGACCACCGCCGTGCTACCGGTGATCCTCACGCCGATCGGCCTGTCGGACGAGATTCACCTGCTCTGGCGTTACCGCGAGCGCCTGTTCGAGGGGGATGTCCAGGCCCTTCAGACGACCCTCCGCGAGCTCGTCGGGCCTATCGTGCTGACCTCCCTGACGACCGCCGTGGGCCTGCTGTCCTTCGTCTTCTCGCCCTTGGTGGCGGTGCGGTCCTTCGGCGTGTTCGGCACCCTCGGGGTGTTGTTCTGCCTGGCCTGGGGCCTCACCGCGACGCCCGCCCTGCTCGCCCTGCTCGGCCCCGAACGGCTGCGTCAGGGCGCCACGGCGAGCCGGGCCTCGGCCGGCGGGCCGCTGCGCCGCTGGTTGGCTGCGGCCCTCGCGCGACCGCGCCGCACCTTGGCCCTGCTGGGTCTGGTGACGATCGGCGCAGCGGTCGGAGTAGCGCGGCTCGAGGTACAGGACTCCTGGGTCGACGGCTTTGCCCCCGGCTCGCCGTTCCGCGTCGCCACGGAGCACTTCGACCAGCGCTTCAACGGCACTCACCAACTGCTGGCGGTCTTCGAATTCGACCCGCCGGAAGCCGCCGAAACCGACCCGGAGGAGCCCTTTCCCGCCGAACCGGTGCCCGCCCTGCGGGATCCTGGGGTGCTCGCCGCCTTTGGGCGCTTCGAAGCCGAAGTCGGCGCTCTGCCGGGAGTCGGAGCGGCCCTCGGCCCCGCGGCCCATCTATCTACGGTGAGCTTCCTCCGCTATGCCCGTCGCCCGGAGAAGCGCGTACTGCCAGCCACGAGCTACGAGGCCGAGCGGCTGGTCGGCTGGTACGAGCAGGTCCGCGGGATCGAACGGCGCCGCCAGTTGCTGAGCGACGACGGCCTCGGTGCCGTCGTGACGTTGTTCCTGAAAGACGCCAACTACCAACAGGTCGCCAAAATCGTCACCGCCGTGGAGGCCGCCGCCCAACGCCACCTCACTAGCCAGCAGGCCGGCCTGCCGAGCCCGGCACGGTTGGGTTTCGCGGGAGACATCGCGGTCTCGCAGGCGATGATCCCGGCGATCGTGCGCTCGCAGATCTTCTCGCTGGGTACCGCTTTGCTCGGCGCCTTGTTGCTGGTGGCCGCGGTGGAGCGTTCCTGGCGCCGGGCGCTCCTGCTCTCGGCCCCGGTGCTCGCCGCGGTCTCGTGGACGCTCGGCGTCATGGGCTGGGCCGGCATTCCCTTGGGCGTCGCAACCTCGATGTTCTGCTCGATCACCCTCGGCATCGGCATCGACTACGGCATCCACCTGCTCGCGGTCCACCGGCGGCGCCTTGCCGAAGGCAGCCCCGCGGGCTTCGAAACCGCCCTGGCCTCCGCGCTCGAAAGCGGTCCGGCCATCCTCGTCGACATGCTGGCCGTCGCCGCCGGCTTCGGCCTCCTGGCCTTCAGCCAAGTGCCCGCCAACGCCCGCCTCGGCCTCGTCGTCGCCCTGGCTCTGGGAGCCAGCGCCCTGCTCACCCTCGCCGGATTGGGTGCCTTGCTGACGATGCAGAAGCCGGCTGAAGCACGCCCGGCAGGTTTGCTCACTCGAGAGCCTCGTCCCTCCTGACCCACGCCCCCGCCCCTCCGTCCCCCGGACGCAGGACGACCACCGCCCCCCGGGGCGGCTCGTGGTCCATTTCTAACGTCACCACCGAACCCTCGGGCCAGCCGTGGACGGGAGTGAGGCGGTCGACCAGAGCGCGAGCGACGCGGCCGAAGCTCCAGCGGGGGTTCAGTTCGACCCACGGGTGGAAGGCTTCGCGACCGGCGGAATCGAGGTAACGAAAGGCATCGAGGCCGAAGGGGCCACGGTAGCCCTCGGCGGCGAGGGCCCTGCCGGCGTGGTGGAGGGCGGCGGTCAGGAGCTCGGCTTCGTCCGGTGCCAGACCGGGGGCTTCGCCGGAGCAGCCGACGCGGAGCACGATGCCACGGAAGCGCCCCGCGGCATCGACGAGCAAGCCGTGGACGCCACAGAGAACGACCTGCCCACCCTCCCCGACCTCCCCCACCGCGCCGAAGTCTGCCTGGCGTTTCACCCAGGGCTCTAGCACCCCGTGGCCGTGGCGAGCGAAGAACCGTGCGGCGTCCTGGCCGGGTCTCAACCGATCCCGTCCCGCGGCGGAGTAAGCCGCCTTGACGATCCACGGCCGGTCACCAAGCTTCGCCAGAGCCGCCGCCAGTTCGGCCGTCGACCCGACCGGCGTGGCACCGGGCAGCGCGAGCCTGAGGCGCGCGGCCACCCCAAGCCCCCAGGCGCGGTCTGCCACTCGCATCACGACCCCCGGTGCCGACTCGGCCGGCACCCGCCGGGCCGACGGCGTTTCCATCCAAGGCTCTTGCTTCCCCACCCAGCTCTTTTCTTCGAACGGCCCCGATTCGAAAACGACCCGCGGCAAACCGGGGACGTCCAACATCCGCTCGGGCGCCACCGGGGCCACCGTCCAAACCCGATCCCCCTCCCCGGCCAAGGCCCGCAGAAGGGTTCCCGCGCCCGCCATGGCAGCCAGAGTGGCGCGGTTCGGTGTCGGCCTCGACCGTCCTCTGGCGACGGCCGCCAGCTCCGCCTCGGCGTCCAGGTTGGCCAGCCAGCGCCGGGTCGAGCTCAAGAGTCGCTGGCCTCGAGCCGGGCGATGAAGTCGGCATCGAGCCCGGCGGCTTCACGACCCTGGCGCTCGAATCGGGAGCCCTTGGCCTTCACCGGACGCAGGGGCCAGGTCAGGCTGCGGCGCCAGGCGTCCCAGCTCGATTCCCCCGGCTGCTTCCAGACTTGCAGCCAGCGCCAGCCGAAGGCCACGTGCTCCACCTCGTCCGCGGCCACTTGTTCGATCACCCGAGCGGTCTTTTCGTCGCCGGCGCGGCGGGCGGCCTCGGCGTTTTCGGCGGTGTGGTCGAGGTTGGCGTTTTCGAAGGTCAGGGACATGGCGGCGATGAACTGGAGCGGGGTGTGGATCGTGGGTACCTTGCCCCAGAAGTAGCCGCTGACGGGAAAGTCCCCGAGCTGCGCCCCATGGGCTTCGACTCGCGCGGCATACATGCGGGTGTGGCGCTGTTCGTCGTCGAGGATCTTGGCGAGACCGCGGCGGAACTCGGGCGGGGCCTCGGGGAAGGCCAGCAAAGCCCAGGCGAACAGCTCGGCGGCTTGCAGCTCGTGATTGGCGAGAGCGTGGAGCAAACGCACACGTTGGGCTGGGTCGCCGAAGCCGGCAACCGCCGGCACTTTGACTTCACGCGCCGGACGGATACGCAGGTTCTCCGGCCGGCCGGGGGCCTCGTGGCGAACCGCCGGTCCAGGATCGAGATCTGTCAGATCCCGCCCCGCGGGACGGAGCTTTTCCGCCAGGTCTTCCGACTCCAAGACGCGACGGGCCAGCTCGGCCAGTTCCACCTACCCTCCCGTCGTCCACGGCGCACCGGCGGCGGCGAAGGCGGCGCGCAGGCGCGCGAGATCTTGGCTGCGGAAAGCCTCGATCTCCGCTTCGAGCGGGCCGAGGGCAGCCTCGACGAGGGCGAGATCACGCTGCTGGACGGCAGTGGGGTTCTGGCGGGTGTCCCAGTGTCCGCCCACGATGTCGTCCACGCGGTCGGCGAGGGACGGCGCCGCGGCTTCGTGGAGGCGCTGGCGCGCTGGGTCCCCGCCCAGGCGCAGTTCGAATTCCGCGACCTGGCGACCGAGCGTCGCGAGCTCGGCATGGAGCGACAGCTCCGCCCGCGGCGTCACCGCCAGCGTCGCCTCCAAGTGGACCAGCTGCTGCCGGATCTCTCCGAGGGTCGCGCGCAACGCCGCCACCCGGCGGGCGGCGTCCGCGGTCCGCTGCTGGAACCCGGCGACCGCGACCGGGTCCGCGCCCGGACTCAGGTTGGGCACCGGCTTGACGAGAAACTCCCGTGGCGCGCCGAGCTCCCGGACGCCGCTCGCGGACACCACCACGAGCTGGGCGGAGTACCGCCCCGGCGCCACCAGCGGCCCCTTGGCCGGTTGCACCCACGGCGGCCGGAAGCCCGGCGGGTCGAGTTCCACCGGCTCCGGGCTCGGCCCGCGGAGGTCCCAGCTCACCCGGTGGACGCCCGCGGTTACCGGGCCCGCGAGCCAGCGCACTTGGCGGCCGGCGGCGTCGCGGATCACCAACCCGACCTTCGGCTCTGGTTCCAGCGCCTCGGACAGCAGGCGTTCGAAGCCGGGGAAGGCGGTATCGCGGCCCTGTTCTCGTTGAGCCTTCTCGGCCGCCTGGCGGGCCTCCCGGGTCGTGGTCGGCGCCGCGCGTAACCAGTAGGTGAGCAGAGCGCCGTGGGGCGGGTTGGGAGTACTAAAATCGTCGCTCCCGAGTTCGGGGCGACCCGCTGCCTGGCTGAGCTGGGCGGGTACGAACCACCAGGCGTCCCGCACCGGAAGCAAAGTACCGTCCCCTTCCGGCTCCCCAACCGCCAGCGCCCGCAGCGGCCCGAGATCGTCGAGCACGTAGAGGCCGCGGCCGAAACTCGCCGCCACCAGATCACCGTCCCGGCGGTGGATTTGCAGATCGCGGAACGAAATCGCCGGCACGCCGGCCGCGAGCTCGTGCCACTTCTGGCCGCGGTTCGGACTCGCGAACAGGCCGCGCTCGGTGGCCACGAAGAGCAGGTCCGGCACCACGGGGTCGGGCTGGATCGCCCACACGATGGCGCCCGTGGGGAGATCCCCGGCGATGGCCCGCCAGCTCTTGCCGAGGTCCCGACTTTCGTAGACGTAGGGCGTGAAGTTGCCGTTCTTGTGATCGTCGGCCACGAGGTAGACCGTCGCGGCATCGAACTCCGACATCTCGACGTCGTTGATGAAGGCCCGCGCGGGGAGCCCCGCCGGTGCCGAGGCCCGCACCCAATTCGCGCCGCCGTCGGTCGTCACCTGAATCAACCCGTCGTCCGTGCCCACGACCAAGGTGCCGGCGCGGACGGGAGACTCGGCGATGGCGGTGGTGGTGCCGTACTTCGACATCGCGGCGGTGTCGTGGAGGGCGTCGACGCTCCAGACGCGGCCGAAGAAGGGCAATTCGTACCGATTCTCGCCGCGGGTCAGATCGCCGCTTCGGGGCTGCCACGAGTCCCCCTGATCGTCGCTCTGCCACAGCCGCTGGGAGCCGAAGTACAGCCGCTTCGGGTCGTGGCGGCTCACCCGCAACGGGGCGTCCCAATTCCAGCGTTCCGGCGCGTCTCCGGGCGCCGGCTGGGGGCGGATCATCAGGCCTTCTTCGTTGCTGCGGTCTTTGCGGTACAGCATGCCCTGCTGCCACATCAGGAACAGCCGGTCCGGATCCCGGGGATCGAACGCGACGCCGTAGCCGTCAGCGCCCAGGGGCACGTACCAGTCCTGGTTGCGCACCCCGTCCTGGTGGAGCGTGCGCACCGGGCCGTGCAGGGTGCCGAGGTCCTGGGCGCCGGCGAGCACGTCGTAGAAGGGTTCGCGGTTCGACAACGCCACTTTGTACAGCTGGGAGATCGGCAGATTCGGGAAGTGGCGCCAGGTGGCGCCGTGGTCGAAGCTCTCGTACAACCCGCCGTCCGTACCCACCAACAGGTGGTCGCCGTGGCGCGGATCGATCCACAACGCATGGTTGTCGCTGTGTTTGTCGTGGCCGGTTTCGAGATAGTCGAACGAAGCGCCGCCGTCGCGCGTGACGTGCAGGAACACATCCATCTGGTAGACCCGGTCCGGGTCGTGGGGCGACGCCTCGAGCTCCTGGTAGTAGTGAGGGCCGGTGCCACCGGAGAGGTAGCTGTTGCGACGCTCCCAGCTTTCTCCGCGGTCGCGAGAACGATAGAAGCCGCGGTCGGCCTCGCCGGCCTCGATCGTGGCGTACACCAGGCCCGGGTCCGCGGGGGTGACGGCGAGGCCAATCTTGCCCAGGTCGCCGCTCGGCAGACCGGTCGCCAGGCGCCGCCACGTGGCCCCGGCATCGCTCGACTTCCACAAACCCGAACCCGGCCCGCCCGCGAGGAAGCCCCAGGCGTGGCGTCGCCGCTGGTAAGTCGCGGCGTAGACCACGTCGGGATTGCCGGGATCGAACTCGAGGTCGGTGGCGCCGGTGTCTTCGTCGACGTGGAGCACCCGCTGCCAAGTGCTGCCGCCGTCGAGGCTGCGGTAGACCCCGCGTTCCCCGCCGGAGGACCACAGTGGCCCCTCCGCCGCCACCAACAAGTGATTCGAGTTTCGCGGGTCGATCAAGATGCGGCCGATGTGCTGGGATTGGCCGAGGCCCATCGGCTGCCAGGTGCGACCGCCGTCGCGACTGCGGTACACGCCGTCCCCCCAGCTCACGTGGCGGCCGCTGACGTTTTCCCCGGTGCCCACCCACACTACCTCGGGGTTCGCCGGGTCGAGGACCACGACGCCGATCGAAAACGACGGTTGGTCGTCAAAAATCGGCGTCCAGGTGGTGCCCGCGTTGATCGTCTTCCACACGCCGCCGGAGCCGACTCCCACGTACCAGGTGCCGGGCTTGGTCGGGTGCACCGCGAGGTCGGCGATACGCCCACCCATCAGCGCCGGCCCGAGCGCCCGCACGGGGAGCTCCGCCGCGGCGCGAGCAAAAACGGACTCCGGCCCGCTCTCCGCGACGGCGGACACGGCAGGGGTGAGGGTCAACGCGGCGAGCAAGAGACAACGCATGATTTCGGCCCCGCAAGTTGGAAAGTCCCGCCATGATCTCATGGCTCCACGGCGACGGCGTTCCGGCCCCTCACCCAGCCCGGTAACGCCGACCGTAACGGCGATCTTGTAGGATCGGGAGCATGCACGATCCTCTCGACAAGAGTCTCGCCGAGCTGACCAGCTCCGAAATCGACGGTTTGCCCTTCGGCTACATGGTTTTGGCCAAAGATGGCACCGTTCTCCGCTACAACCGCTACGAAGCCCAGTTGGCCCGGGTCGATGCCGACAGCCAGATCGGCCGCAACTTCTTCTCCGAGGTCGCTCCCTGCACCAAGGTCCAGGAGTTCGAAGGCCGCTTCCGCGACTTCGCGGCGGGCCAGCGAACCTCCTCGACGCTGTCCTTCGATTTCGTCTTCAAGTTCCGCCACGGCCGCCAGAACGTGCGGATCGGCTTCGTCGCCACTGGCGGCGACGACGTCATCCTGACCGTCAACCGTCTGCGCAGTGATCGCTTGGCCCTGTCGCTCGACCTCGAAGGTCAATCGGAGTCCGGGGTGGTGCGGAACGCCGAGGCCCAGCGGATTCTCCTCGCCAACGAGGATCTGTTGCGCGGCCTGGCGAGCGTGCTCGCAGCGCGCGGGGATCGCGATCCCGCCCTGGTCGACACCGGTATCCAGTGGGGCCTCGCCCATGCCCAGAAGGGCGACAACCTGCTGCAACAGGAGTCCGGAACGAGCCTGCGGGACACCGAACTCGGAGCCGTCACGGAGCTGCTGACTTCCTCGGTGGCCGCTCTCGGCCTGGGACGCCCGGAGGTCGACTTCACGGAGCGGCGGCGCGGCCTGATCGTCGTCCGCACCTGGCGCAGTCCCTTCGTCGAGTTCTTCCCGGAACAGGAGGGCGGCTCCTGCGCCCTGCTGGTGGGCCTGTGGGCCGGGATCTTCTCCTACCTCGCCGGGCGCCGGCTGACCGGTCGCGAGATCTACTGCAGCCGCCGGGAATCCGAGCCCTGCGTCTTCGTGATCGCCACCGAGAAACGCCTGGAGAGTCTCGCGGCCGCCGGCCCGGGCAGTGACGATCTCGCCTTCTTGATCGACCTCCGGGAGCAGGTCCAGTCTTGAGCCACGGAACCCTGCTCCCGCTGTCGGGTTCCCTCGCCGAGATTCCGGTCTCGCAGTTGATGGCGATGCTGGCGATCCTGCGTCGCGATGCCCGGGTGCGCTGCGAGAACGGTCCGCGGAGGGCAACGCTGGTGCTCGTCCGCGGCGAGGTGGACAGCGCCGAAACCAACGACGGGTGGCGCGGCGAAGAGGCCATCAATCACATCCTGGAGTGGCGCCAGGGGAGTTTCGAAGTCGAGTTCGTCGCCACTGTGCCCGTGCCGGTCCGGGAGCCCGAGCCCGCGCCGGCGCCCGTGGCCCCCGCCCCGCCCAGCAGCCCCGCGGCCGAGGACGCGACCGCCGCCGGGCGGGCCGCCCTCGGCTTGCTGAACGTCGTCGCGTCGTTCGCCGCCGGCTTCGTCCAACAGCCGATGTTGGTGCGCAAGCTCGAGGCGATTCTCGCCGCCCTGACGTCTCGGCACCCGGCCCTGCGCTTCTTCCGGGTCGATCCCACGGGTGCCATCGGGGTCGCCCCCGGCGGCTTCGAAGCCCTCGCACTGCAATCGGAACGGGCCATCGTGGACGCCGCGTCGGAGTGGATCCTGGCACTCGTGTTCGAGCTCCAGCGGACCTTCCCGGGCAGCTTTCCGAACGCCACGCTACGCATTCTGGCCGAGTCGGCAGGGCCGGAGATCCGGCGCTTCGGCTTTTATCGTGCCCTCGGCATCCAGTAGAAAGTCATCCGGACCATGACGCGGATCGTGGCAGTCTCCAATCAAAAAGGTGGGGTCGGGAAGACCACCACGACCGTCCACCTGGGCGCCGCCTTGGCCGAGGCCGGAGCCGAGGTCCTGCTGGTGGATCTCGACCCCCAGGCTGCTTTGACGGCGAGTTTCGGGCTCGATCCGACGGCCCTCGAGTTCCTGATCCTGAGCCGTATCGAAGGCGGTCAGCCGGCGATCTCGGCCCTCACCCGCCCGGTGCGTCCGCGCCTCAAGGTGCTGCGCGCGAGCCCGACGCTGTTGGCCAGGCGGCGAGGGGCCACCGAATCGGATCTCGCGGGCCCCGAGTTGGCCGCGCTACTCTCCCAGGCCCCCCTGCCTTTCGATTGGGTGTTGATCGACTCGCCGCCGAGCCTCGGCCCGTTGGCGAAGAACGCCCTGCTGGCGGCCCACGAGCTACTGGTGCCGGTGCAGTGCCAATACCTGGCCATGCGCGGCGTGCGGGCGTTGCTGGACCTGGTCTGGGACATCCGCGACACGAGCCCCACCCCGCTCGCTCTGTTGGGCATCCTCCCCACGATGTACCGGCCCACGGAATTGTGCGACCAAGTCATCACCGAGTTGCGCTCGGTGTTCGGCTCACAAGTTCTCGCGACCGTCGTCCCCGACGACGAGAGCATCGCCTTGGCGTCCGCCGCCCAGGAAACCGTCCTCGACTTCGCACCCGCGGCGCGCCTCGCCGAGGTCTATCGCCAGCTGGCCCGGGAGATCACCCATGTCCGAGTCTGAACGTTTCACGATCGTCGGCCGCGGCTGGCAGGAGCTCGTTCCCGCCCGCGGTTTACCCTTCGCTTCGCCGGCCCCGGCAGAACCCGTCGTTGCCGACCTCTCCCGCGAATTGGTGGGGACCTTTTTCGATCAGTTCGATTGGGAGGGCACCGCGGCGGCCCGGGAGATCCCGTGGACCACGCCGGTGGATCGCTTCTTCACGAGCTTCGAGTGGGAGTAAAGCGAAGCAGATCGAGGTAGGCGCCGACCACGAGATCCTCCGGCGCTACGCCGAACGCCGTCAGAAGGTGGCGCGCCTCGGCCTCACCGACCGCTGCGTCTTCGCTTTCGGCGAGCACCACCTCGAGCTCCAGGAACTCCCCGAGCCCCGCGACCCGATCGAGATGCACACGAGTGCGGCCCACGAGATACAAGCGCCGCACCTTGACCACCCGGCCGAGAACCCCGAGCGCCGCCGCCAAGGCTTCGCGCAGCAGGCCCGGCGTACTGGTGGGCACGAGCTTGTAGTCGGAGACCTTCGGACCGGCGGTATCCGGCCGGGCGTAGCAGATCAGCTCGCCACGATCGGGTGCTAGCTCGCGCAATTTGAGCCGGCCCTGGGCACAAGGAAAGAACGTGTCGTCCTGGGCGATCTCGAAGGGGCCGGAGGTCGCGAGCGGCCGAACGCGCATCTCGACGGCGTCGAGGTCCGCCACGCGAGCTTTGATTTCGACGTTCTTGGGCATCAGCCGGCACCAGCGCTCAAGCGCTCGGCCATCTTCTCGTGGAGCTTCTGGATCGCCTGGAGCGGCCGGACCATCACCTTGAACTCGGTCAGCCGGCCCTCGGCATTCCAGGTCAGCAGATCGACACCGTTGATCTCGACGCCCTCGATCTCGACGCGGAACTCGAGGACGGCCTGGCCGTCCTCGACGATTTCCCGCACGTATCGGAACGTCTCGTTGCCGAGGACTTTCATGGCTGCGATCAGATAGAGGCGCGTGATGCGTTTGCCGACCTGGGGCGTGTGGACGACCGGGGAGTGGAAGACGACGTCGTCGGCGAGCAGCTCGGCCAGGGGGCCCGGGTCGCGGTGGGCGACGATGTGATGCCAGAGGGCGATCGGGTCGGTCACGGGAACCACGCTTTCGGATCGTAGTCGTAGGGCAGCGGCGTCAGATTCTCGTTGCCGTCGGCCCCCACGAGCACGAGATCCTCGAGGCGCACGCCCCAGCCGGCGGGCGCGTCGTACAGGCCGGGCTCGAGCGTGACCGCGTCGCCGACCTCGAGCACCCCTTCGACCCCCGCGGCCTTGCGGAAGCTCGGATACTCATGAAGCTCGTGGCCGATGCCGTGGCCCAGATGGTGAACGTAGCCCACCGTCGTCGCCGGGTCTTCGAGAATCGTCGGGTAACCCCGCTCGCGAAAGAACCGGCAGGTTTCCTCCTGGAGGCTGAAGCCGCGCACACCGGGCCGGGTCGAGCGGTGGGCAAGCTCGAGGGCGCCACGCACGGAGTCGAAGGCGGCCCGGAACTCCGCCGCGGGCTCCCCCACCACGAACGTCCGGGTGCAGTCGGAAAACAAAAGGCCTTGTGGGAACAAGTCCACCACCAGGGGCTCACCCCGTCTGAGGACATGGTCGTCGTGCCCCATGCTGTGAGGCACCCCGCCGTCGGCACCGGGGGCGAGGATGTTGCCGTGGGGTTGCGCCAGGCCGGCGGCGGCCAACGTCCCGAGCACCTCGCGGCGCAGGCGGCCGATCGTCACCGGCTCTCCCGTGGACTCGAGCCGGCCATCCGGCAGCGGATGCGCCGCGGCGAGGATCGC
The DNA here is from genome assembly GCA_033762835.1 of Thermoanaerobaculia bacterium. Taxonomy (GTDB): domain Bacteria; phylum Acidobacteriota; class Thermoanaerobaculia; order Multivoradales; family DATKCC01; genus JANRLG01. The sequence continues at coordinate 8,634 of JANRLG010000069.1, read as the reverse complement.
GGCGATCCGCCGGAAGGCCTCGCAGGTGGCGGCCGAGGCGGCGCGCAACTCGGCGAGCTCAGAAGGCTCCTTGACCTTACGGCCCAGGCGCACGACTTCACCGCCGTCGGCAAAGCCCCAGCCCGCGGCTCCGAGGCTGCGGACGATCTCCGCCACGGTGCCGGCACCGAGGTGGCCGGCGAGCGCCAGCCGGCCCGCGCCGAGCCCCACTCGGGCCAAGGCTCGTTTCACGACCTCGGCCCACAGCGGGCCGGGCTCGGTGATCTCCTGCACCAGCCGCGGCACATCGAGTTCGGCCGGGGTGAGCAACTCGAGGCCCGTGGCCGCCGCCTCGTCGCGCTCCATGTCGGTCAAGTAACCGAGCCGGCAAGCCACGTCAGCCGCCGCCGGCACCAACAAAAAGGACCGGCCCAAGTGGACCGGTCCTACGAAAGGTGCGAGATCAGGATCGTTGGCGTGGGCGGCGAGCACCACCAGAGCCTCGGCGCCGCGCTCGGCGAGCTCGCGGCGGATGCGCCCCAACCGTCCCGCTGACAGCCGCGGCGCGATCATCATCAGACGTTCTTCTGCAGGAAGTTGGCGAAGGCCGACTTGGGCATGGCGCCCAGCATCCGGTCAGCGATCTTGCCGTCCTTGAACAGAATGAAGGTCGGAATCGAGCGCACGTCGTATTGCATGGCGACGCGCTGGTTGTCGTCGACGTTCAGCTTGGCGATGCGCACCTTGCCGTCGAATTCGTCCGCCAACTGGTCGAGCGTCGGGGCGACCTGCCGGCAGGGCATACACCACTCGGCCCAGAAATCGACGAGCACGGGAGTCGAAGAGGAAAGCACCTCGGCGGCGAAGTTGTCGTCACCGACGGTGGTGATTTTGGGGTTAGCCATGGATCGTGTCTCCTTCAGGGGGCGGTGCCTCGGCGGCCTCCGCGGATTCTAGCAATCGAGGTCGGGAGGCGAAGTATTCCCTAGTGGCGTCGACGTCCCGCCGGATCTGGGCGGAGAGGTCCATGACCGACGGGAAGATCCGCTCCTCCCGCAGCCGCCGAAACAACCGCACCTCGACCGGTTGGCCGTAAATGTCGGTCGAAAAATCCAGGATGTGGGTTTCCACCACGCGCTGATAGTGCTCGTAGACCGTCGGCCGGGTGCCGATGTTGGTGACCCCGGTGAACGTGGCGGGAACCCCCGGAAGATGGATGCGCCCGGCGTAGACGCCGTCCGCGGGCAAGAGCTGGTCGTGTTTGCCGACGTTGGCGGTGGGCCAGCCGAGCCGCTTGCCCATCTGGTCCCCGCGGACCACGAGTCCGGCCAAGCCATAGGGCCGGCCGAGCATCTCCGCGGCCTCCTCCACCCGTCCCGCGGCGACCGCCTCGCGGATCCGCGTCGACGAGATCCGGCTGCCGTTGTGGGTCACCTCGGGCACGGCGTGGGCGGTGAATCCGTGGCGAGCCCCGAGCTCGGCGAGCATCGCGAAGCTGCCTTCGCGCCCCTGGCCGAAGCAGAACCCCGAGCCGACATGGACCTCCCGGGCGCCCAATTGCCCTGCGAGGAACTGCTCCACGAACGCCTCCGCCGGCGTCGCCGCGAACTCCTCGGTGAAGCGCACCACCAGCAAGGCGTCGATGCCCGCGGCGGCCAACAGCTCCTCCTTTTGAGCCACCGTGGTCAGCCGCGGCGGCGCCGAGCCCGGGCGCAAGACGGCGAGCGGGTGGGGCTCGAAGGTCACCACCACGGCCGGGGCACCGAGCGCCCGGGCGCGCGTCCGGACTTGGTCGAGAATCGCCCGCTGGCCGCGGTGCACGCCATCGTAGTTGCCGATGGTGACGACGCCGCCGCGAGGGGCTTCGATCGCCGCGAAGGCGTCCTTGAAAACCAACATCGCTGGCCCCTTCACCCGACCGCGGGGACTTCGTCGCCAGCCAGGATGACGCCCGGGGCGCCGACGGGCCCAACGACCTGCCCTACCACGTCGTCGGCAAAGGCCTCGGTGATCTCGATTCGGGCCAGCGAACCGGCCGGAGCGTAACCGTCGTTGATCAGGATGCGCCCGTCGATCTCCGGCGCCTGGCCGGCGTGGCGCCCCACGAGCAGGTGGTCGGTTTCGTCGTGCACACCTTCAACCAGGACGTCGAGCGTGCGACCCACCAAGCGGCGACGCGAGGCGAGGGCGAAGGGCTTCTGGATCTCGAGCAGCCGTTCGAGGCGGCGCCGGGCGGTCGAGCGCGGCACCCGACCGGCAAGCTCGGCCCCCGGCGTACCCTCCTCGGGCGAGTAGGCGAAACCGCCGAGGTGATCGAGTTGGGCCTCGGCGACGAAGGCCAGCAGGTCCTTGAAGTGCGCCTCGGTCTCCCCCGGGAAACCGACGATGAACGTCGAACGCAGGTGGATGTCGGGCGCCAGCTCGCGAGCGCGCTCGAGCAGCTTCAGGTAACGCTCACGGGTTCCGCCGCGCTTCATCGCCCGCAGAATCTCCGGATGCGAGTGCTGAAGGGGCATGTCGAGGTAGGAGCAAAAGCGCGGCTCGCTGCCCATCAACCGCAGCAAGTCCTCGTCGAGGGTCGTGGGATAGGCGTAGAGGAACCGGATCCACGGAAACGAAGTGCCCGCCAGGAGCGCTTCGACCAACCGCGTCAAGCCACGATTCTTGAGGCCGAGATCTTCGCCGTAGCGCGTCGTGTCTTGGGCGATCAGGCAGAGTTCCTGGACGCCCGTGGCCTCGAGCGCCTGGGCCTCGACCACTAGGCTCTCGATCGTCCGCGAGCGGAAGCGCCCGCGCCAGAGCGGGATGGCGCAGAAAGTACAAGGGTTGTCGCAGCCCTCGGCAACTTTCAAGTAGGCGTAACCGCGGGTCGTGAGCGTGCGCGGCGCGGTGTGATCGAACACCAGGTGGGCCGGCTTCGGCAGCGGCGGCCCGCCGCCCAACTGCACCACATCGCCGACGCGGCCAAGGTCGTCCAAGCCCACGAAACCATCGATCTCGGGAATCTCGGCATGGAGCTCGGTGCCGTAGCGGTTGACCATGCAACCGGCGACGAATAGCCGCTGGCCGGTCTCGGACTTGCCCTGGGCGATGCCCAAAATGGCATCGATCGACTCCTGCTTGGCTTCTTCGATGAAGCCGCAGGTGTTGACGATGACGGTGTCGGCGTCGCGGTGGTCCGCCACTACTTCGAACCCGCGGCGCGCCAACTCACCGAGCATGATCTCGCTATCGACGAGATTCTTCGGGCAGCCCAGACTGATCAAACCGACGCGACGGCCGGAGGGGGGGACGGAGGGAGTGTTCGCCATCGCGCGGGAGGATATCAGCTCGCCGCCAGCAACCGCCCCTCGGCTACCGTCCAGGCCTGGCCCGCGAGGTCGACACGGTCCCCACGGTCGGTCACGCGGACGGTACCGCCGCGGGCGCTGACTTGACGGCCGACGAGCTCGGTGCGGCCGAGGCGCTGGGACCAAAAGGGCGTCAGGACACAGTGGGCGGAGCCGGTGACCGGGTCCTCGGGCACGCCGGCGCGGGGGGCGAAGAAGCGGGAGACGAAATCGACGCCGGGCCGGCTGGCGCGGGCGGTGACGATGACGCCGCGGGCCTCGACCTCCAGGAGCCGCGAGAAATCCGGCGTCACGGCGACGACGGCGGCCTCGTCCATCAGTTCGACCAACACGTCGAAGCGGCTACGCCCTAACCAAAGGGGCTCGGCGCCGAGGGCCGCGACCAACCCAGCAGGCGCGCCGCCGAGCTCAGTGGGCGGCAGGGCCGGAAAATCGAGCGCGATCCAGCCGTCGGCCTGGCGGGTGGCCACGAGCTCGCCGCTCTTGGTGGCGAAGCGCAGGGGCTCGGACGGAGCCGCGCGGCCGGTCGTCCACAGAACGTGGGCGGACGCCAGGGTGGCGTGGCCACACAGGTCCACTTCCACCGCGGGGGTGAACCAGCGCAGGGACCAGGACTCGCCCGCGGGCAGCAGAAAGGCCGTCTCGGACAGGTTCATCTCGCGGGCGACGGCAGCCAGGAAGCCGTCCTCCCGGGGGCCGTCGAGCAGGCAGACGGCGGCGGGATTGCCGGCGAAGGGTTGGTCGGCGAAGGCGTCGACATGGAACAGGGGTAGGCTCATGAAACCATTCTGACAGGCCGTCGTAAGAAGGAAAACTCCGCCCGAGGCTCGGCCACTGCCTCGTCCCGTTTCTTTCGCGCGTCAGGAGCTCCCGCATGCGTGCCCAACCTCCCCCGTCCCACGCCTTACCTTGGTTGCTCGGTGCCCTGGTGGTCGCCTTCGGCGTGCCGCTCGGCGCCGAGGCGCCCCGTGTCCACGCCCTGACGGACGTCAAGATCGTCGTTGCTCCCGGCCAGGTGATCGCCAAGGGCACCGTGGTCCTGCGCGACGGCGTCATCGAGGCCGTCGGCGCCGCCGTCACGCCGCCGCCGGACGCCCGCATCTGGAAGTTCGAAAACGCCACGGTGTACCCGGGACTCATCGACCTCTACAGCCCACGGCCCTGGCCCAAGGACGACCCGGCGGACGCCAAGGCGGCGCATCCGAACCCGCTGGTGCGCCCCGAGCGTTCCTTGGCGCCTTACGTCGCGGACGACGACAAGGCCGGTCGCTATCGGGAGGCCGGGTTCACCACCGTGCTCGCGGTGCCCGCCGATGGTCTCGTGCGGGGCCGCGGGGCACTCGTCAACCTGGGCGCCGGCAGCGCCGCCGACAACCTGCTCTTCGAACGCTTCACCCAGACCGTGGCCCTCGACACCAGCGCCGAGGACGGTTATCCGAACTCGTTGATGGGCGCGATCGCCCTGGCTCGCCAGACGTTCCTCGACGCCCAGTGGTACCAAAAGGCCCAGGAAGCCTACAAACGGAAGCCAAGCCAGCGTCGCCCGCCCCTGGACGCCGCCCTGACCGCCCTCGGTCCGGCGGCCTTGGGTAAGGAGACGGTGATCTTCGAAGCCGGGGACGGTGGCATCGATGCCATCTTGCGTGCCGGCGGCTTCGCCAAGGAGCTCGGTTTGGACGCCTGGATCGTCGGCAACGGCTCCGAGTACCAACGCCTGAGCCTGGTCGAGGCCCTCGGTCGGCCCGTCGTCCTACCCCTCAACTTCCCCGACACCCCCACGGCCGGCAGCGACGAACTCGACATGGAGCTCGACACCCTGCGCCACTGGGACTTGGCCCCGGCGAACCCCAAAGCTCTGGCCGGCACCAAGTTGAAGGTGGCCTACTCCGCATTTGGGCTGTCGACCCCGAAGGACCTCCACAAGCGGCTCGCCACGGCCATCGGCCGCGGCTTGACCGCCGACCAGGCCCTCGCGGCCTTGACCACGATCCCGGCAAAGCTGGCGGGCATCGAAGATCGTGCGGGTACCCTCGCGGTGGGCAAGATGGCCAATCTGATCGTCGTCGACGGCGAGCTGTTCCAAGAGGCGACCGCCATCCGCGAAGTGTGGGTCGACGGCGAGCGCTTCGAGATCAAGGAGCGCAAACCCGCCGAGGTCGAACCCGCGGGGACCTGGGAGTTGACCGTCGACGCCGGCGGCCAACAAATCCCGGCGACCGTGGAGATCACCGGCAAGGTGCCGAGCCTCGCGGGCACCATGACCGTGATGGGCCAGAAGATGACGCTTTCGAGCGTCGAGGTTTCCGGCAAGGCGGTCGAATTCAGCTTCGAGGGTGGCGGGGCCGGCATGCCCGGACTCTTCACCCTGACCATGAACCTCGACGGCGACCGCGCCAGCGGCACCGGCTCGGGGCCGCCCGGTCCCTTTACCTTCCGCGGCCAGCGAACGTCGTCCCCCGCCGCCGATGCGCCCCCCCAGGCCCCTCAGGAGGTGTCGCGATGAACCGCACCCGAGTCTTCTTCTTGGCCACCCTCGCTGCCGCCGCTTTGCCCGTCGCAGCGGCGGCGCCGGACCCGGTCTCGTGGTCCGCCGCGGTCCCCGAGCGCCCGAACGCCGTGGTGGTGCGCAATGCCACCGTGTGGACCTCCGGACCCGAGGGCATCCAGACCGAAGCCGATTTGCTCGTCGTCGCCGGCAAAGTCCAGGCCGTGGGCCGCGATCTGACGGCGCCGCCGGGAGCTGTCGAGATCGACGGCCGCGGCAAACACGTCACCCCCGGGTTGATCGACGCCCACTCCCACACCGCGGTGGACGGCAACGTCAATGAAGGCACCAACATCGTCACCGCCGAGGTGCGCATCGCGGACGTGATCGACTCCGAGGACATCAACCTCTATCGCGAGTTGGCCGGTGGTTTGACGACGGCCAACGTGCTCCACGGCTCGGCCAACGCCATCGGCGGCCAGAACGCGGTGATCAAGCTGCGCTGGGGTCTGCCGGCCGATCAGCTGCTGTTCAAGGAAGCGCCCCAGGGCATCAAGTTCGCCCTCGGCGAGAACCCCAAGCAAAGCAACTGGAACGTCGACGAGCGGCGTTACCCGCAGACCCGCATGGGCATCGAGCAGGTGATCGCCGAGCACTTCGAAGCCGCTCGGGATCTCGACCGGAAGCTGACCGCCAAACCCGACGTTACCAAGGTTCCGGCGCGCCGGGACCTCCAACTCGAGGCCCTCTCCGAGATCCTCGCCGGCAAGCGACTGGTCCACGCCCACTCCTACCGCGCCGATGAAATCCTGATGCTGCTCGGCTTGGCCAAGCGCTTCGGGTTCAAGGTCGCCACCTTCCAGCACGGCCTCGACGGCTACAAAGTCGCGGACGAAATCGCCGCCCAAGGTTCCGGCGCGTCCATCTTCACCGACTGGTGGGCCTACAAGTACGAGGTCATCGACGCTATCCCTTGGGCGGGATCGATCCTTCACGACCGCGGCGTCGTCACTTCTTTCAACTCGGACTCCAACGAGCTCGCGCGGCGGATGAACCTCGAGGCCGCCAAAGCCGTTCGTTACGGCGGCGTGCCGCCCGCCGAGGCCCTGAAGTTCGTCACCTTGAATCCGGCCAAGCAGTTGGGGGTGGCGAACCGCATCGGCTCCCTCGAGAAGGGCAAAGACGCCGATTTCGTGATTTGGAGCGGTGACCCGCTGTCGACCTACAGCGTCGCCGAACAAACCTGGATCGAGGGTCGCAAGTACTTCGACCGAGCGGCAGACCTGGCGGGTCGCGAAGCCCTGGCGAAGGAACGCCAGGCCCTCATCGACAAGGCCAAGTCCCCGGCTGGGGGTAAGGGCGACAAGAACGACAACCCGCCGAAACGCCGGCATGAGGCGGGCGACGACATCGATCATCCCCACGCCGAGGATGATGGGGAGGGACTCCAGTGAACCGCATCGTCTACTTCGCCCTGGGTTTGGGCCTGAGCTTCGCCGTCGGCGCCGCCGCCGCGGCCCCCCAACCGGTGGCTTTCGTCGGCGGCACCGTCCACCCCGTGTCCGGGCCCCCCCTCGCGGGCGCCACGATGCTGCTCGAGGGCACCACCATCCTGGGCATCGGCAAGGGGCTCGAACTGCCCGCCGGCACGCAGGTCGTGGACGTCACCGGCAAGCACCTCTACCCCGGCTTCATCGCTGCCGCGACCGACCTGGGTTTGGTCGAGATTAGCAGCGTCCGCGCCACCAACGACACGCGCGAGATGGGCGACAACAACGCCAACCTACGCGCCGAGGTCGCCTGGAACGCCGAGTCCCTGCGCCTGCTCCCGGCGGCTCGCGGAGGAGTCCTGACGGCCCACGTGGCCGCCTCCGGTGGGCTCTTCACGGGCACCTCCGCTGCGATGCGGGTAGCCGGCTGGAACTGGCGAGACATGACGCTGCGGGCGCCCGTCGGCCTCCACGTCGACTGGCCGTCCTTCGCGCCGCCGCCCGAGGGCACCAGCCCCGAGGACGCCGCCAAGAAGCGGAAGGAGGAGCTGAAGGTCATCGACGACGTGCTCGCCGAAGCCCGGGCCTACGGCCAGGCGCGCCAGGCAGCCGCCGACAAGAAAGGCCCGGTGGTGGACTTCGACCCGCGACTCGAGGCGCTGCTGCCGGCGCTGGCCGGGGAGATCCCCTGGTTCTTCCACGCCGATTCCAAGGCACAGATCGAAAGTGTGCTCGATTGGGTAGCGGACAAAGGCTTCACGCGAGTGATCCTAGTCTCCGGTTACGACGCCGCGAGCGTCGCCGACCGGCTGGCCAAGGCCAAGATCCCGGTCATCTTGACCGAGATCCATCGCCTGCCCAACCGGCACTGGGAGCCCTACGATCAGCCCTTCACGGCCGCCGCCCGGCTCCAGGCCGCCGGCGTGACCTTCGCCATCGCGGGCAACAGCGACAGCTCGAACGTCCGCAACTTGCCCTTCGAAGCCGCCACCGCCGCCGCCTTCGGTCTGTCCAAGGACCTCGCCCTGGCCGCGATCACCCTGGCTCCCGCCCAGATCCTCGGCATCGCCGACCGCGTCGGCTCCCTCGAGGCCGGCAAGGAAGCCACCTTCTTCATCGCCGACGGCGACCCGCTCGAGATCGTGACCAAGATCGAACGCGTCTGGGTGGCGGGTCAAGAGCTCGACCTGACCCAGGACCACCAGTGGCGGCTGTACCAGAAGTACCAGAACCGCCCGAAGCCGTAACTGCTGCTTGTGAGCGGCCGGGACGAGCCCGGCCGCTGCCCTTGGAGCCTCGATTCTCCTGCGGCCGGGCTCGTCCCGGCCGG
>JANRLG010000068.1:0-62048 GCA_033762835.1 Thermoanaerobaculia bacterium | reverse complement strand
GTCGACAAGCTGGCATAACCAAGGCGTAAATTGTCCAAGGAGGCTCTATGAAGAGATTGAGATTCTGGGGAGTAGTTGTTCTCACGACGGCCCTGGTAACGGCGATCAGCGTGTCCGCCGGCCAGGTTGGTCAGGAACTTTCGGTTCCGAACCATTTGGCGAACGGGGAAGAATTCACCCTGACGCCCGCCGAGCTCTTCGAGCGCGGCAAACAGATGTTCAACGCCATGTGGACGGCTCAGGAAGGTGGCGGTCGCCCCTTGACCAAAGGCAGCGGCGCCCCGATCGCGGACCCTGACTCTCCGCTCGTCTTCCCGCGCAGCTTCAACCGCATCTCGGCGCCGGACGCGAACTCCTGCGCCGGCTGCCACAACTTGCCGGTTTCGGGCGGCGGCGGCGACATCGTCGCCAACGTCTTCGTGCTCGGCCAGCGTTTCGACTTCGCCACCTTCGACGGCACCGACGACATGCCCACCCGTGGCGCCACGGCCGAGAACGGCGATCTCGCGCAGCTCCAGAACATCGCCAACAGTCGCGGTACCACCGGCATGTTCGGGTCGGGCTATCTCGAGATGCTCGCCCGCCAGATGACCAGCGACCTGCTGGCCATCCGCGGCACCATCGCCGCCGGCCAGTCGAAGGCTCTGACTTCCAAGGGCGTGTCCTTCGGCACCCTGACGCGCCGCGCCGATGGCACCTGGGACACCTCCCGCGTCGTTGGCCTGCCGGCTCAGAGCCTGGCCGGTGCGACGCCGAGCTTGATCATCCACCCGTGGCACCAAGCCAGCGCCGTGGTCTCGCTCCGTCAGTTCACCAACAACGCCATGAACCACCATCACGGCATTCAAACCACCGAGCGCTTCGGCGTCGGGACGGACGCCGATGGTGACGGCTTCATCAACGAGATGACCCGCGCGGACGTCACCGCGGTCTCGATCTACCAGGCCGGTTTGCCGGTGCCCGGTCGCGTCATCCCGCGCGACTCCGAGATCGAGGCCGCCGTGCTGTTGGGCGAGCAGAAGTTCGCTCAGGTGGGCTGCAATACCTGCCACATCGAGCAGTTGCCGCTGACCAATCAAGGCTGGATCTACAGCGAGCCGAACCCCTTCAACCCGGCCGGCAACCTGCGTCCCGGCGAGGCCCCGCAGGTCGGCGTCAACCTCAACAACCGCCAGCACTTCCCGGGCCCCCGGCTGCGTCCGGACCGGAATCGCATCACGTGGGTCCCGGCCTACACCGACATGAAGCTGCACGACATCACCTCGGGTCCGAACGACCCGAACCGTGAGGCGCTCAACATGCACTTCGCCGCCGGAACGCCGGAGTTCTTCGCCGGCAACGGCCGGTTCCTGACCAAGCGCCTGTGGGGCGTCGCCAGCGAGCCGCCGTACTTCCACCACGGCATGTACACGACCATGCGCGAGGCCATCCTCGCCCACGCCGGTGAGGCGCAAGGCGTCACCGATGCTTTCCGAGCCTTGGCGTCGTCCGAGCAGGATGCCGTGATCGAATTCTTGAAGACGCTCCAGATTCTTCCCCGAGGCACGCAAGCTCTGGTCGTCGACGAAAACGGTCATCCGCGCTCCTGGCCGCCGGGCACCTGATCCGGTCTCCGGCGTTTCTCCTCCCAGAGAAGCGACTCGATTTTCGTCGCTTCTCTGGGAGTTTCTGTCGGTTTGTCCCTTTTTGGTCGTAGTCTGCACCGTGGGTGCAGACAGGTCACCCCCACCAGGTGACGATGCGACCGAGGAGGCCAAACCTTGCAAAATCTAGAGAACAACGATCTCCCCCGGCTCGCTGGCGTCGATGAAGACATCGACGGCCAATTGAGCCTCTCCCGCCGCGGCTTTTTGCGGGGCATTTCCGGGGCCGCGGCCCTCGGCGCAGCCGGCGTAGCGGTCACCACCGCGGAGCTCGTCGCCCCCGACGCGGCCGAGGCCATCGACGTCTCGGGCAACCCGGGCACGCGCCGCAGCGCGGCCGCGCAGATCCGCCGGGACGCCGCCAACTACCACAGACGCCAGGACATTCCCGAGCACGCCACCAACGGCGACGAAGAGCGTTACTCGGACCTCCGCGCCCAGTACAGCAAGACCATGCCCCACAACGACCTGGGTGAGCCCGACAAAGCCGCCTACGACTTGTTCGTGGCGGCCGCGGCCAGCGGCGACTCGGCCGACTGGCGGGCCGTTCCCCAGGGCGGCGTCGGACGCCAGGTTTCCCCCCAGGGCGGCACCATGTTCGACCTCGAGGGCGCCGATTCCCACCGTCACTACCTCCGCCCGGCGCCGTCCTTCCGGTCCGCCGAAGAGGCGGGAGAGATGGTCGAGGTTTACTGGCAGGCCCTGACCCGCGACGTGCCGTTCACGGAATATGGTTCCAACGCCTCGATCGCCGCGGCGGTGGCCGACCTGAACTCGATGACCGACTTCAACGGCCCGAAGGTCGGCTCGAACGTGACCACCGGCACGCTGTTTCGCGGCAACACGCCGGGGGACTTGACTGGTCCGTACATTTCCCAGTTCCTGTGGGCGAACATCCCCTACGGCCCGCACACGGTGGTTCAAACCTATCGCACCCCCCCTGCTGGTCAGGATCACATGACGACCTACGCCGAGTGGCTGAACGTCCAGCGGGGCGGCGCCCCGACGGGCGTCCAGACCTTCGGCACGGCGCGGTACCTGGCCAACGGTCGCGATCTGTCGGAGTGGCTGCACCGAGACTTCACCTATCAGGGCTTCTTGAACGCGGCCCTGATCATCCTCGGCTACGGTGGCGGCGCTCTCGACCCCAACAACCCGTACCGCTCGACCGGCTTCGCCAATCAGGCCGCCTTCGTCAGCTTCGGTGGTCCGGACATTCTCGACCTGGTGGCCAAGGCGGGCAACGCCGGCCTGCGCGCCGCCTGGTTCCAGAAGTGGCGCGTGCACCGCCGCCTGCGGCCGGAGGTCTTCGGAGGCCGGATCCACAACCACATCACCGGTGCCAAGAGCTACGACATCCACCCCGACGTGCTCAACTCGGACGCCGCCGCCGCGGTCTTCTCGGCCCACGGCAACTACCTGCTGCCCATGGCCTTCCCCGAAGGTTCACCGGCTCACCCGGCGTACCCCGCCGGCCACGCCACCATCTCCGGTGCCTGCACGACCATCTTGAAGGCGTTCTTCAACGAGGCCTTCGTCATTCCCAGCGCCGTCGAGGCGAACGCCGACGGTAGTGCGCTGAACCCCTACACCGGCGGTAGCCTGACGGTCGGCGGCGAGCTCAACAAGCTCGCGGCCAACATCTCTCTCGGCCGCGACACGGCGGGCGTGCACTGGCGTTCGGACGGCATCGACGGTCTCCTGCTCGGCGAGCAGGTCGCCATCAACCTCCTCCGCGACCACGTCACCACCTACACCGAGTCCGGCTTCGCCGGCTTCACCTTCACCTCCTTCGGCGGCCAGACGATCACCATCGCTCCCTGACCCCGAAGGTCTCCTTCGTGCCTTCCACGAGGCCCTTCCCACCCGGGAAGGGCCTTTTCTTTCACCCTCTGGGCCTCGAAAGGTTCACCCCTTTGCGGCGTTCTGACATCAACGCCGATTGTCGGAGGTCCAACAGATGAGACGAGGGCATCTCGCGTTCGAGCTGGCTGGCTTCCTCGCGATCGTGGTGGCCGACGCCTGGGGTTGGTTGCCGATCACGCAGACGCTCTACCTGATTCCGTTGATTTGGCTGTGTTTACGCCTTCGCCGCGAGCCGTGGTCTTCCCTCGGTTTCGCGCGGCCCGAGCACTGGGGCCGCGCGATCGGCCAAGGCGTGCTGGCCGGGGTGGCCATGGAAGCCCTGGCGGTGCTGGTGACGACGCCGTGGATCAGCGCCCTCTTCGAGGCCGAGCCGGACTACTCGGAGCTCGCCGCGGTGCGCGGCAGCCTCCCAATCCTGCTGCTGTTCCTCACGCTCTCTTGGACTCTGGCCGCCTTTGGGGAGGAGATCGCCTTCCGGGGCTTCCTGATGAAACGCCTGGCCCAGTTCTTCGGCGAGAACCGCGGCGCTTGGGTCGCCAGCCTCGTTTTATCGAGCGTGCTCTTCGGCTGGGGCCACACCGAGCAAGGCGCCGCCGGCTGGGTTCAGGAGGGCCTCAGCGGCCTGCTGTTGGGCCTGCTGTTCCTGGCGACGAAACGGAACCTCGTCGTCCCCATCATCGCCCACGGCGTGTCCAACACCGTCGCCTTCGTGCTGATCTACCTCGGGCGCTACCCGGGTCTGCCCACGCCCTGACGGAGCTACTTCTTTTCCTTGAACACCACGTCGATGGCCAAGCCGGCGGCCAGGAGCAGGGCGACCTGATTCGCCCCTCTGGGTGCCGCGTCCGAGAGGGCGATCAGGTAGGTGTCGGCGGAGGTGAAGAGCTCTTTGCCGATGCCGGCCCACTGCTTGGTGACGGTACCGAGCTCACGGCCCGCGGTGTCGAGGAACCGGAAGTTCCAGCCCTTCCAGTCGCCTTTGATCTCGGCCACGGTCTGGCCGCTCGCGTCGAGAACGAAGAAGGCGCCGCCGAGCGAGATCGCCTTGCTGCGGAAGCTCCCCAAGGCGGCACCGCCGGGGCCGGTGACGATCACCGTGGTGCGTAAGAACCCCGGGCGCTTGTTGAGCGAAGCGACCGGCCGCGAGGCCCCCCCTCATAGAGGTTGATCGTGGTGGCCAGGAAGCTCTTGTTGACCAACAACCGCGCGTAGCGCGCGAGACTCGTCGGCTCGTCCCGCACCTCGCCGAGAGTCTGCCCAGTTTCGGGATCGAGAATGTCGTAGGTATCGGCTAGCTTGAGCAGTCCAACCCGTTCCTTTACCACGAAGCGGCGGCGTTCGAGGAGCATCCGGCTTTCCTTTCCTGGGGAGAGAAGCCCGGATGGTAGCAGACGCGCGGGAGGGCAACCGTGGGTTTCGTTGGCCGTTCTCTAGTATCTTCCACCTTTCATTCCGCCCTCCGGGCGACGAGGAACTTGCTCATGTCCGACGCCGCAACTCCCACCCCAGGCAAAGACTTCATCCGCGAGAAGATCGACCGTGACTTGGCCGCCGGCAAGTATGGCGGGCGAGTGGTGACCCGGTTTCCGCCGGAGCCGAATGGTTACCTGCACATCGGCCACGCCAAGTCGATCTGCTTGAACTTCGGTTTGGCCTTGGAGCACGGCGGCCAGTGCCACCTTCGCTTCGACGACACCAACCCGGAGACCGAGGACCCGGAGTTCGTGAGCTCGATCCAGGCGGACGTGCGTTGGCTGGGCTTCGATTGGGGCAAGAACCTCTTCTACGCCTCGGACTACTTCGAGCAGCTCCACGACTTCGCCGTCCAGCTGATCCGCATGGGCAAAGCCTACGTGTGCAGTTTGAACGAAGAGGAGATCCGCGAGTACCGCGGCACGGTCACCGAGCCGGGCCGCCCGAGCCCCTACCGCGAGCGCTCCGTCGAAGAGAATCTCCGGCTCTTCGCTGCCATGCGGGCCGGTGAGTTCGCGGACGGTGCCCACGTACTGCGGGCCAAGATCGATATGGCGGCGGCCAACATGAAGATGCGGGACCCACTGCTCTACCGCATTCGCCGCGCCCACCACTACCACACCGGCGACGCCTGGTGCATTTACCCGATGTACGACTTCGCCCACCCGCTGTCGGACGCCATCGAGAAGATCACCCACTCGTTGTGCACGCTCGAGTTCGAGAACAACCGCGACATCTACGACTGGCTGGTCGATACCCTGCCCTTCGACGAGCCACCGCGCCAGACCGAATTCGCCCGACTCAACCTCACCTACACGCTGATGAGCAAGCGGAAGCTACTCCAGTTGGTCGAAGAGAAGCTCGTGGCAGGCTGGGACGACCCCCGCCTCCCCACCCTCGCCGGTCTTCGCCGCCGCGGCTTCAGCCCTGCCGCGATCCGCGATTTTTGCGAGCGCATCGGCGTCGCCAAGGCCAACAGCACGGTCGATGTCGCGCTGCTCGAACACTGCCAGCGAGAAGACTTGAACCCCGAGGTGCCGCGGGTCTTCTGCGTGTTGCGCCCGCTCGAGCTGGTGATCGAGAACTACCCCGAGGACCAAGTCGAAGAGCTCGAGGCACCGCTCTACCCTCACGACGTGCCGAAGGAAGGCAGCCGGACGGTCAGCTTCTCGAAGACCGTGTTCATCGAGCGCGACGACTTCGCGGAGGAGCCGCCCAAGGGCTTCCATCGTCTGTCCCCGGGGCGCGAGGTGCGCCTGCGCTACGCCTACCTGGTGCGCTGCACAGGCTTCGACAAGGACCCGGCGACCGGCGAAATCCTCCGCGTGCGGGCCACCTACGACCCCGAGACCCGCGGCGGCTCGGCGCCCGACGGCCGCAAGGTCCCCGGCACGCTGCACTGGGTGTCAGCGGCCCACGGGGTGTCGGTCGAAGTCCGTATCTACGACCGCCTGTTCCAAGTCGAACGGCCCGATCTCGCAGAGGGCGGCTTCGCCGCCTGCCTGAATCCCAACTCCCTCGAGACGCTAATGGACGCTCGCCTCGAGCCCGCGGCCCTCGACCCGGCCCTCGGCCTTCGGTTCCAGTTCGAACGCCAGGGCTACTTCTTCCACGATCCGGTGGACTCGAACCCCGGGCGCCCGGTCTTCAACCGCATCGTGCCCCTGCGCGACTCCTGGGCGCTCGAGGTCAAGAAGCAGGACGCGCCAGCGGCCCCTCCGCCGCGCGAGAGGAAGGCCCCCAAGGAACCCGAGGCCAAGGAGATCGAGCCCTTGACCGCCGAGGAAGAAGCCCAACTCACCGCCGCCCGGCCCGCCCTCGACCCGATCGTCACCGGCGTCCTCAATGCCCACGCCGACGAGGTCGAGCGCTACCGCGCCGGGAAAACGGGCCTCTTCGGCTTCTTCGTCGCCCAGTCGATGAAAGCCGGGGCCGCCAAGGTAGCGAGCCCGAAGCTGGTAGCGGCGGCGTTGCGGGGGGCGCTGGGGTGAGGCCCCAAACCCTACCTCACCCGCACCACGATCTTCCCCGTCGCCCCGCCCTCGGCCATCTGGCGGTAGGCGTCAGGGAGCTGCTCGAAAGGCAGCACGCGGTCGACCACCGGGCGCAGGCGGCCGTCGGCGAGGCGCGGGAGTCCCCAGGCGGCGAAGCCGGCGACAAGATCGGCCTTCTCCCCGCGGGATCTCGGCCGCAGCACCGAGCCAAGGATCCGCAACCGGCGGGTGAGCACGAGATCGAGGGGGATTTCCGCCCGGGCGCCCGCGAGCAGGCCGATCAAGATCAGCCGGCCGCGGGGCGCCAGGGCGGCGACGTGCTCGACGAACTGGGGGCCACCGACCATGTCGAACACCAGGTCGGCCCCGCGGCCGCCGGTGGCCGCGCGTACGGCCGCGGGAAGCTCTGAACCCAGCTCGACGAGGTGGCTGGCCCCCAAATCCCGCAAGGGCTCCAGCCGTTCCAGACTGCGGCCCGCGGCGATCACCCGCGCGCCGAGCTCCCGGGCCATCTGACAGACCATCGTGCCGATGCCGCTCGCCGCGGCCGTGACGAGCACGGTTTCTCCGGCGGCGAGACCGCCCTCGACCACCAGGTTGGTCCACGCCGTGAGGAAGGCTTCGGGCAGCGCAGCGGCCTGCTCGAAGCTCAGAGTCTCCGGGATCGCCATCAGCTGCCCCTCGGGCACCACGACCCGCTCGGCGTGGCCACCGCCGGCCAGGAGCGCCATGACCCGCTCCCCTACTAGCCAGCTCCGGGTTGCTTCTCCCACTCCCAGGACGATTCCGGCACACTCGAGCCCCGGGACCGCGCTCTCCCCCGCCGGCGGCGGGTAAAGGCCCTTCATTTGGAGTAGATCGGCGCGATTGAGGGCAGTGGCTCGCACCTCGACGAGGACTTCTCCGGCCCCCGGGACGGGGTCCGGAACTTCACCGAGGCACGGCTGGGGGCGGCTGGATTCGAAGGGCAGCAGGGCACGCATGGCGGCATTGTGCCCGCCCTCTGCATCAGGCGGCAAGTGGATGCTCATCACCGGGATTGCCTCGCGCCGCGAGGCGTCACGATGGGGCCCGCTGATGCAGCCGCCCACGGACGGTACGCAAATGCAGGAAAGGGTAGACATTGAACAGTAGCTGGACCGCGACGAGGAGAACGCCGGTCAGCCATTGGCCTTCGGCCAGCGCCCCCGCGATGTAGGGCAGGAGCAGCACCATCGCCCAGAAGTGAATGGCCTCGGCGGACTCGACTTGACGGTACAACGAGCCGAGGTCTCGACCTCTTCGGTTCAGATAGACCGACGAGTTGAGAAGGCGCAGCGGAGAGCTCCGCAGCAGCTTGCCGAAGGTTTGGACGCGAAGACGGCGATACGCCGTACCCGCCAACTCCCAGGGACGGATCCTTCGAAGGCCCCTCGGAAGACGAAGCCGGAAGAGGGGCTCGGCGAGCTTGGCCAAGCCGGAGAACGTACCCATCAAGAGCAGGCCCAACCAGGGCGAATCAATTTCGATCATGGCTTGCAGGCGCGGCGCCCTCCCGCCCCGGCCGGGGCGGGAGAATGCAACTTGCCACCGATCCTAGGAAGGCGTGCCGGCCTCGCGGACGAAGCACTCGACCTGGTTTTCGTAGACCTGAAAGACCCCAAGGGTCAGGGCCTTGCCGCGCAGCTTCTTGGGCACCGCGCAGTTGACCTTCTGCTCGGCTCGGTAGTAGCTCACCCGCAGCTTCACCCGCTGCGGCTCGGGCACCAGCCAGGTGGTCTCGGATTCCTTCTCGGAGTCTTCGACGTTGGTCAGCTTCTGGCGGTCCTTCTCGGAAATCGTCAGCGTGGCGTGATCGGCGTCGCTCGGTTTCAAATCCAGCAGCAGGTAGGCGGCGGCCCGCCAATCGTCCATGGGATAGTCGTCGATGGTCTGGCGGACATCGCGGATTTCCTTCGTGCGGCGGCGGGACTCGTCGAGGGCACCGATGTCGCTGCCGTCGGTCACCTGAGCCTGCGCGAGGGCGGGGAGGAAGATCAGGGCGAGGAGGAAGAGGGTCTTACGCATGGTCCAGTACTCCTAAAAAGACGTGGATGCTCTCCACAAAGAACCCATACGGAGAAAAAAGTGGTGAGTTCGACAAAAGCCCAAAAAAACGAAAGCGTCCCCGAGATCGGGGACGCTCGACGAAACGCAGGCAGAGAAGCGAGTTAGACCGTCACGGGCTGACGTTCGACCGCTGGAGCCTTCACCGCCGGAGCCGCGGCAGGGCGCGCCTTGTGCAGCGTACCCTCCTCGAGCCAGGTGTGCTGGCCATCGAGAATCGACTTGGCGACCTTATACTTGGCATCGTCGTCGTTGCGCCACAGGTCGTGGAACAACTGGTCGATGCGCCGCCGCGAGGTGCGCGCGAGGTCGTCCGCGATGACGACCGCGGAAGCGGCATTCGGATCCCCCGCCTTGACCATGGCATGGGCGCGGGTAATCGAGGCCGAAGTGGCGAACAGCTCGTTGGCGATGTCGACCAAGCGGAAGAGGAACGCCTGTTTGTTCTGGAGCTTGGCCTGGTGGACCATCATGCCGTGGAAGACGGCGCGAGCGAGCTTGCGGGCCCGGCGATCGACGAAGCGCAGGTGCTTGGCCAAGCGGCCGAACTCGGCGAACCGCGGCGGCAGCGAGAAGCCGAGCCAACGCGAGGGATACCAGACGGCGTAGAACGCGGCGATCTTCGGGAAGGCCGCGAGCTTCTGGCCGAAGGACTTTTCGGGATCGATGATCGCCCCGGCGACGTCGAGGTGCTTGTCCACCGCCTCGCGGGCCATGAACAGGTGCATGATCTCGGAGCTGCCTTCGAAGATCTTGTTGATGCGGTAGTCACGCATGACGCGCTCGACGGGAATCGGGTCTTCGCCGCGGGCGGCGAGGGACTGCTCGGTCTCATAGCCGCGCCCGCCGCGGATCTGCATGGTCTGGTCGACGATCCACCAGCCGCGATCGGTGTTCCACTCCTTGGCCGCGGCGGCTTCGAGGCGGATGTCGTAGTGCCCGTCGTCGGCCATGGCGGTGGCCAGTTGGGCGATCGAGTCCATGGCGAAGCCGTAGCCCGCGATGTCCGCAATGCGGTGCGAAATCGACTCGTGGCGACCGATCGGCCGGCCCCACTGGACGCGTTCGGCGCCCCACTCGCGGACGACTTCGAGGCACACCTTGGCGAGACCGGCGGAACCATTGGGGATCGACAAGCGGCCGTCATTGAGGGTCGTCAGGGCGATCTTCAAGCCCTTGCCCTCGTCGCCGATCAGGTTCTCGGCGGGCACTTTGACCTCGGTGAAGGACAACACGCCGTTGCCGATGGCGCGCAGGCCCATGAAGTGGCAGCGGTGCTCGACCTTCACGCCGGGAGCGTCGGCCTCCACCACGAAAGCGCTGATTTTGTTGGACTTCGGGTCCCGCGCCATGACCACCAGGAGCTTCGCCAGGGTGCCGTTGGTGCACCAGAGCTTCTCGCCGTTGATCACGTAGTGGCTGCCGTCGGCGCTCTTGACGCAGGTGGTGGCGAGCCGCGCCGGGTCCGAACCGACGCCGTGTTCGGTCAGCGCGAAGGCGGAGATCTCGCCGGCGGCGCACCGCGGCAGGAACTTCTTCTTCTGTTCAGGGGTGCCGAAGACTTTGAGCGGCTGGGGAACGCCGATCGACTGGTGGGCGGAAAGAAGGGCCACGAGGTTGCCGTCGTAGGTGCCGAGCAGGCGCATGACCCGCTGGTACTCGCGATTGGTGAAACCGAGGCCGCCGTACTCCTTCGGGATCTTCATGCCGAAGGCACCGAGCTTCTTCAGGCCGTCGACCACGTGGTCCGGGTACTCGCCGGTGCGATCGATTTCCGCCGGGTCCACGTGCTCTTCCAGGAACTCCCGGAAGGCGCGGTAGAAGGCAGCGAACTCGGGTCGATCTTCCTTCGACTCGAGTGGGAAGGGATGAATGAGATCGAGCCGGAACCGGCCCAGGAACAGCTCCCGGAGGAAGCTCGGGCGGTGCCAGCCGGCCTCGCGCGAAGCTTCCGCCACTCGGCGCGATTCTTGTTCGCTGACTTCTCTGACCTTCTCGGTGCTCATCTCTTCCCCTTTCGAGAACTGCGCCCGAGTCTACCATTCCGCCGCAACGCAGCACAATACGCCGCAGGGCGGCATTCTCAAGGGGAGCCGAACGCCTACCAGCGCCAGACGAAGCCAGCGTTGACACCGAAGCCCGACAGGTCGAGGTCGACCTCCTGGACCACCTCGATGTCCGGGATTTCCTCGAAGTCCTCGGGATCGACCTCCACGGTGCCTTCGATCGAACGGTAGATGGCCTCGACGAAAAAGCCGATGCCGCCCCCTTGGCGGCCGAACTCCAGGCCGGCGACACCGTAGTAGCCGACTTCGTCGGAAATTTCTCCGATGTTCGAATCGAGCCGGAAGTAACTGGCCCCGGCGCCGAGATAGGGGTTGACGCCTTCGCCGCCGAAGTTCAAGGAGATGCCGGCTTCGAGCGGGATGGCCTCGATCTCGAAGTCACCGGAAACCCGCCGATCCTCGATCACCGTCGCGAATTCTTCGGTTAGATCCGGGAAGTAGCTGCCCCGCAGCTCGAAACGAGCGAAGTCACCGGGGAAGGAGAAACCCAGGCGCGCACCGGCGCCGGCCGATTCCGCCAGCTCCTCGGTGTCCCAGTAGGAACCGAAAAGAGCGAAGCTGCCGGCCTCGGCAGGAGTCGCGGCGAGGGGGGCGAGGACGGCGAGAAGCAGAATCGCAAGTTTTTTTGTCATCGGCATATTTCTCCCTGGGCATGCAGTGTTTTTCCACTGTACCAGAAATTATTCATTTCGACACGACGAAGAGATTTCCCGAGCCCAGGGAACGGCTGCCAGAAGCCGGATCGGTCACCGTCAGATCCAGTCGATAGGGTCCCGGAGCCAAGGGACCCGGGGAGAAAGCGATCACCAGCGCATCCGGCCGGCCGTCGGTGCCCTTCACGCGCTGCCGCAGGGCCACCTTCCAGCCCGCCGGGGCCGAGCGCCCATCCGGAGTGCTCACCCGGCCGGACAACGGGAAGTCGCCCGGCGGCAAACCGTAGGCGTAGAGCACGACGTCCCGCTCCCCCGCCGCGGCCACCGTCGGCGTGAGCGTCGGCAAGAAGCGCTGACCATCGACCAAGAACGGATAGTGGGCGTCCGCGGCGTCCCCCCCGCCGTCCTTTTCGCGCACCAGGAGCCACTGCTCCCCCGCCACCTGAGGAAACAGCAAGGGCAGCACGGCCACCGCCGAACCCTCAGCGATCGTCAGCGGCTTGACGTCGAGGGTGAAGCGCCCCGTCGCCGTGTCGCGCAGGAGCGTACGCACGACGTGGGTACCCGCCGGCAGGATGAGATCCCCGAAGAACTTGACCCCGCCGGAGCGCAGCAAGTCGCCGGCCTTGGCGCGGTCGATCTCGATCTGCTGGAAGACGAAGTCGAGCACGGTACCGTCGGCGCCGAGGGCGTAAGAGTAGAGCTCGAGCTGGGCCGGCCCCGTGCCCGCGGCCAACGGCGCCCCGGCGAGTTGCACCACCAGGGGCACGTAACGCACCGCGGGGCTACCGGCGAAGGGGAAAGGCGCGGCATAGACGCGCGCGCCGAGTTCGTCCCGCGGCTCCCCGGACAGCACCAGGTCGGCCGTCG
Source organism: Thermoanaerobaculia bacterium (assembly GCA_033762835.1). Taxonomy (GTDB): domain Bacteria; phylum Acidobacteriota; class Thermoanaerobaculia; order Multivoradales; family DATKCC01; genus JANRLG01. The sequence continues at coordinate 49,398 of JANRLG010000068.1, read as the reverse complement.
AGGCGGCACGCGTGAGGGAGTCCTGCTGATTGAAGGGTGTCGGCGCGTAGTAGCCCGCCCGGTGCACGATGTCCGCTCCCCGCGGGGCGTTCTTGACCTTGACCTTGATCGGCCGGAAGGCACCGTCCTCGGGCACATCGGTGGCGAAGGTAAGCAGATAGACCACCTCGGTGCGCAGGACCACGCGATCGAGGGCCGCCGAAAGGTCGTGGAAGTTGCGCAGCAGGACGCCACCGGTGTCCGCCGCGAGCCAAGCCAGGACTCCGGTGCCCACGCCTTGGCCCGGCACGTTGCTCTGGCTCGCTGTCGGCTCGATCGTCTGGATCGACCAGCCGGCACGCTGGAACTCGGTGATCATGGAAGTCAGAGTCTTCAAGGTGTGGGCCGCGCCGCCAGCAGCTCCTCCGGTGCCTGCTGCGTAAAGATTCTCCGGAAAGCCGTTACTGAACATCACCAGGTATTTGCTGCCTTCGATTCCGCGGGTGAGCTTGGCCAGCTCCGCGAACCCCTCGGCCATGGCACGCACCTTGTGGCGCTGCTCTTGGATCAGCGCGACCGCCGCGAAGTCCGCCATGGCGGCAAGGGTCTCGTTGGCGCCGCCGCCCCGACCGCCGCCGCCCACGGCCTCGCCGTCCCGGGCGTCCGCCGCGGCGTTGGCGGGAAAGCCCCCGTGGGCGCCGATCTCCCCGGCCACGGCATCGAAGTCCCCGGCGACCAGGCGCAGCGGATCGGCCCGCACTTTGTCCCGGCGCGACCGCCGCTCGCCCTCGGGAGGCGCGGCTTTCGAGCCCAGCAGCATCGCCAGGGCGTCGAGCACGCGCTCCGCCTCGGCCTTGTCGGACGTGAAATAAAGCGGCATCGTGACGCCCTTGCGATCGCTGTAGAAGACGATCCCCACGAGATCCGTCGGCTTCAAGTGGTCGTGGACCAGCGAACGAGCGGCCTGTTCCGCCCGCGCCAGGCCCTCGATGGACGTGAAGGCGAGATCGAAGAGCAGCAGGAAGTGGCGACGCGCCGCGGGCGGTGGCGCCATCGGAGCGGCCCCGGGGCTCTCGGTCGTAGTGGTCAGATCCACCACTTCGAACGACGCCACCGGCCGCTCCTGACCATCCTCGAGAATCGTGAAGTCCGCGGCGGTCAGTCCGCGCACCGGCTCGCCGTCTTTTTGAAGAACCCGCACGGGCACCTCGACCACGACGACCGAGGTCGTTCCGGAAAACGTTCTGCGGGGTTCCTCGGCGGCCCCGGCCTCGAAGGCGGCCCCCAGCGAGAGCAGGAAAACAACGAGGACGGAGTGAAGTCGCATTGCGAAGATACCTCCCGGCGGTTTCATTCTCTCCCATTCGTGACACGACGGGAGAGGCAATGGGGGCCCCGCAGCAGGCTTCATGCCAGACCTCTCGCGAACGTCGAAAGAGGCGGTCGAGAGCCCACGAGAGCTCTGCGACCGCCTCGAGACCCGTCCTCGGGGACGGCCGCGTCTCCGCCGAAGGTCAGACCGGAGTCGCGGAAGCCACGGGCAAATCGGCCGAGCGGTGGCTTTCCGAACCCAGCAACCCCTCGGCAAGGTACCGCCAGACGATCCCCAGGGCGTTCAGCACGTGCAGGGTGATGAACAGCAGCACCAGGCCCCAGAGGGAAAGCACGAAGGCCTCGGGCAGGGTATCGACACGCCACTCGAACAAGCCGAGGTCGACCAGGAAGCCGAAGTCCCGGAACATGAACGGGCCGAGCAAGAAGGCCCCCGTGACGCTCAGGCCCGTCACCACGGCCGTGAAGCTCGCGATGCCGAGGGGAAACTTCAAGATCAGGAACGCCGCGCCCTTCCAGACGACCGGATTGCCGAGGAAATCACCGACCCGCTGGGTGGCCGTGCGCGGTCCGCGGTTCGGCGGTGCCATCGGCGCCAGCCGGGCACCGAGCAGCAGCTTGGCCAGCTCGCGCTCGAAGGACACGAACCCCCACAGCAAGGCCCCGGTGATGGCGAGGATCAGGAAACCGATCCAGATCAGCGTCAAGGGCACGCCCATGGCCGTACCGACGGTAAGGGCTACGAAGTACAGCAAGCCCAAGGGGAAGGCGATCAGGTTGTAGAGCGCGCGGCCGAGCGACAGCGGCCGGAACGGCATCAGGAGGAATTCGCGGACACGCGCGCCGAAGCTCGGTGCGGTGGCGTCGGGGGCCGGATCGGGAGAAATCTCGAGGGTGGTCTCAGTGGTCATCGTCGGCTCCTCGGCGGGAAGCTCACCCCGCCGAGGCTGCCCTACGGAGGGGCTTCGTCCGGAGTTTCACACCACGGCTCGATGGCTTTCAGCAAGCCCACTTCGGGAGGGTTCATTCCCAAAATGGGAAGCGTCAAACCCCGTCCTCCCACCGCTTCGGCCGCAGCGCCCGTTCGAGGGCGGGCCAGTGGCGTTCCGGGGCGCGGCAGGTGGCGGCGTGGTGGCCGCGCCCTTGGCTGGCGCGGCCGGTGGTGCAGCCGTCGAGGCCCTCGCGAGCCAGAAACTCGTCGAGGTGAACGACGAAGTGAATGGCCGTGCCTTCCGCCCGGGGGCCGAAGAAGTCCCAGAAGTAGATTCGTTCCGCCAAAGCAGACGCTCCCTCAGCTCTCCTCCACCCCCTCGAGCAGAACCTCCTCGACCACCCGGGCCAGGTGGTGCAGCGTCGGCGTCTCGAACAGCCGTTGGACGGGCAGGTCGACGCCGAAGGTCTCGCGCACCCGCAACAGCAGCTGCGTGGCCTTCAACGAGTGGCCGCCGAGCTCGAAGAAGCTGTCGTGGATGCCGATCTTGGGCACGCCCAAAACCTCGGTCCAGATCTCCGCCAGCATCTCCTCGACCGGCGTCTCCGGCGCCACGTACTCGCGCCCGAGGTCGGGACGATCGAGGCTTGGAGGCGGCAGGGCTCGGCGGTTGATCTTGCCGTTGGGCGTACGCGGCATGTCGGCGAGATCCACCCAGGCGGTGGGCACCATGTAGGCCGGAAGCCGGCTACCCAGGTAGGAGCGCAAATCGGCCACCACGGGCGCCGGACGCCCGGGCTTCGGGGTGACGTAGGCCACCAGGGCTTTGTCCGCCCCCTCGCCGAATACGGCCAGCACCGCCTCGGCGACGTCCGGATGGCGGGCCAAGGTGGTTTCGATCTCCCCCAGCTCGATCCGGAAGCCGCGCACCTTGACCTGGTGATCCAGGCGTCCCAGGAACTCGAGCTCGCCGTCCGCCAAGAAACGCACCAAGTCTCCGGTGCGGTAGAGCCGGTCGCCCGGCTGGCCCGGGCCGCCACGCCCGGCGAACGGATCAGGCACGTAGCGCTCAGCGGTCAGGCCGGGCCGACCGAGATAGCCGCGCGAGAGCCCGAGGCCCCCGAGCAGCAGCTCGCCCGGCACGCCGCGCGGTACCGGCTCGAAGGCGCGGTCGACGACGTAGGCCCAAGAGCCCGCCAGGGGCCGGCCGATGGTCGGCTCGCGCTCGGTGCCGGCCGGGCACTCGGCGATGGTCGAGTAGGTGGTGTCTTCCGACGGGCCGTAAAGGTTGACCACGCGGTCGACGGTGCCGGTGGCGTACACCGCCTGCACCAACTGGCCGCGCAGCGGCTCGCCGGCCAGGCACACCGTACGTGCCGAGGCGGGCAGGCCGCCGGCCTTGACCAGCCCGGCGATGGCCGAGGGCACAGTATTGATCAACGTCACCTCGTGCCGCGCCGGCAGCTCCGGCAAGGCCAGCGCGTTGTCCGCCAGGATCACCCGGCCACCCCGCGCCAAGGGCACGAACAGCTCGAAGATCGACAAATCGAAACACACCGACGTCGAGGCCAACATCCCGGTCAGCACCGCATCGTCGAAGACCTGGTGGGACCAATCGAAGAGCGCCGCGGCGCTGCGGTGACAAATCGCCACGCCCTTGGGCCGACCGGTCGAACCCGAGGTGTAAATGAGGTAAGCGAGGTTCTCCGGCTGAACGCCGGAGTCGAACCAGGGCGCCACCTCGTGCCGCCGCGCGGCGACCCCGTCGATCTCGAGCACGTGGGGCACACTCGCCGGTACCTTGCCGGCGAGACTCGCCTGGGTGAGCAGCACCGCCATGCCCGAGTCTTCGGCCATGGTCGCCACGCGATCCTCGGGATAGGCGGGATCGAGCGGGACGTAGGCGCCGCCGGCCTTGAGGACGGCCAGCAGGGCGACCACCAGATCGGCGGTGCGATGGGCGAAGACGCCGACCGTGACCTCCGGTCCGACCCCCAGGCCGCGCAGGCGCCCGGCCAGGTGTTGGGCGGCGCGATCGAGCTCGGCGTAGGTCCAGCGGTCGTGGCCCACGACCAGCGCTTGACGGTCCGGAGTCCTGCCGACCTGGGCCTCGAAGTGGCCGTGCATCGACACGGCCAGCGCCTCCGCGGCGATCGCCCGGCCTTCCCCCGGTGCCCATTCAGTGAGCACCTGGACCCGTTCGGCCGCGGTGAGGAGCGGCAGGCTCGACAGTCGCTGCGTCGGATCACCGGCGAAGGCCCCGAGCACCGTCTCGAGGTGGCCGAGCAGGCGGTCGATGGTCTCCGGCAGGAAGAGATCGCTGTCGTACTGGGCGGTGACCCCGAGCCCCCCGCGATCCTCGGCGAGATACAACGAGAGGTCGAATTGCGAGCCCTGGATGGGCAGATCGACCGACTGCCACGTGAGATCCCCGAGGGACATCGCGGTACCGGCACGGCCGAGGGAGAACTGGGCCACGGCCGGGGTGTCGCCGAGCGGGCTCTTCTGGAAGACCAGGAGGACATCGACCAAGCCGCCGCGGCTGGTGTCGTGGCCCTGCGCGAGCTTCTCCGCCAGCAGAGCGAAGGGGTAATCCTGGTGAGCGAAAGCGCCGAGCACGGACTCCCGCGTCCGGCGGAACATCTCCTCGACCGTCGGGTCCTCCGACAGGTCGCCGCGCAGAACGACCGGATTGACGAAATAGCCCACGACGTCTGCCTGGGCGGCCGAACCGCGGCCGGCGCGACCGGTCGTCGGGGACCCGATCAGGATGTCGTGCTGGCCGGTGTAGCGGGCCAGAAGGGCTTGGAGCCCCGCGGTCACGGCCATGAACAGCGTGCCGCCGCGGGCGCGGGCCAAGGCCGTCAGCTCCTCGGACAAGCGGGACGCCAACCACCGGCTGCGTGACGAACCGAGCAGGCGACGGACCGGCGGCCGCGGCCGGTCCGTGGTCCACTCGAGGTGCGGCGGCGCACCCGCCAGGCGCTGGCGCCAATACTCGAGCAGGCGGTCCCCTTCCGGACCCGCGAGCAGCGCCTGTTGATGCCGAACCGCCACCTCGAACCGTCCGCGCACCGGCGGCAGGACGGTCTCGAGCGGGGTCCCGGCCACCGCGGCGGGATAAAGCTGGTCGATCTCGCGGGCGATGAGCGCCAAGGACCACAGGTCCGCCACCAGGTGATGGAACGACAGCTCGACGAAGTGGTCCTCCGCCGTCCGGTGGTAGACGGTGGCCCGGAACACCGGGCCGTGATCGAGGTCGAAGGGACGACCGGCATGCTCCGCCATGCGCGCGGCGAGGGTTTCCTCCGTCCAGGTCGAGGCGTCCAGCACCTCGAAGCTCACCTCTTGCCGTTCCGCCACCACCAACACGGGTTGACCGAGGTGGGAACCGATGCGGGAGCGCAGCAGCTCGTGACGATCGGAGAGCGTCTGGAAGGTGCGGCGGAGCGCCTCGACGTCGAGTTTGCCGAGCAGCCGGGCACCGCCCGCGACGTTGTAGGCCGGGCTCTGGGGCGCCAGGCGATGCAGGAAGTAGAGCGCCTGCTGGCCGGCCGACAAGGGAATCAGGCCGGCCGGCAGCGCCGGTCCGGCAAGCTCCACGGGTGCAGTCGCGGGCTGGTGCTCGAGCCCCGCGAGCACCTCGCGGGTCAAATCCTCGAGCGTGGCGCCGTCGAGAATGGCGGCCAACCCGAGCTCGACGCCAAGGGCGGTTTCGACCCGATGCTTGAGCTCCACGGCCGCCAGGCTGTCGAGCCCGGCAGCGGTCACGGGCTCGCGAGGATCCAGGTGCTCGGGGGCCAAGCCAGCCGCCCGCGCCGCCCCGGCGCGCAGGAACGCCAACACCTGCGCCGCGCGCTCGGCCTCCGGCAGTCGAGCCAGCTCGGCCGGGCTCGCCACCGCCACCACCGTTTCCGCGGCCGGCGCTGGGCCGACCACCGTGGGGGTCGAGCTTTCTTCGATCAGCTCCAGCTCGCCGTGCTGCCAGGCCTGGCGGCAACGGCGCCGCTGGATCTTGCCGCTCGAGGTCTTGGGGATCGAGCCGGCGCGCACGATCAGCACGTCCCAGGGTTGGACCTCGTGCTCCTGGGCCACCGCCCGGCGGACTTCTTCGGCGGCCACCGCGGCCTCGGACTCGCGCCGGCGGTCGATCTCGACCGCCACCACCAGGCGTTCCGCCCCGGCGTGGTCGTAGGCGAAGGCCGCGGCACAACCGCGCCGGAGGGCGGGGTGGGCGAGTTCCGCGGTGAGTTCGAGATCCTGGGGATAGAAGTTGCGCCCCCGGATGATGATCAAGTCTTTCTGACGCCCCGCGATGAACAACTCGCCGGAGGCGTCGAGGAAGCCGAGATCCCCCGTCCGCAAGTAGGTTGGGCTGTCCGCGGGCGCCCCCGCGGGACGCACGCCAAACGTTTCCGCCGTGGCTTCCGGCCGTCCAAAGTAGCCACCCGCGATGCTCGCGCCGGAAATCAGGATCTCGCCGACGGTGCCCGCGGCCACTGGGCGCAGGGTGTCGGGCTCGACGATGGCGAGCTGGAACGCGTCCGCCGCCACGCGGCCGGAGCCGGTCAGCGGGCGACCATCGGCCTTCGGCTGGGCGCGGCCGGAGCCCAGAGCGTCGACGTCATACCGTTCGACGTGGGCGCCCTCCCCGGGCCGGCGACCGGACACGAACAACGTCGCCTCGGCGAGGCCGTAACAGGGGAAGAACGCCTGACGGCGGAAGCCCTGGGGTCCGAAGGCCACGGCGAAGCGCTCGAGGGTTTCGGCGCGTACCGGCTCAGCACCGTTGAAGGCTACCTCCCAGCTCGTGAGATCGAGGGTCGCGCGCTCCTCCTCGCGGATCTTCTCGACACACAGGTCATAGGAGAAGTTCGGGCCTCCGGACGTCGTCCCGCGATAACGCGAGATGGCCTCCAGCCAGCGTGCGGGGCGTTGCAGGAAAGCGACCGGCGACATCATCACGCAGCGCGCCCCGGCATACAGCGGCTGCAGCACGTTCCCGATCAAGCCCATGTCGTGGTAGAGCGGCAGCCAGCCGACGATGACCGACTCCGCGGTGACGCCGAAGCTGCGCTGGATCACCGCCTCGTTTTCGAGCAGGTTGCCGTGGCTGACCATGACGCCCTTGGGCGCCGCCGTCGAACCCGAGGTGTACTGGAGGAAGGCCAGGTGGTCGCGGCCCAGCCCCGGGTCGCGCCAGGTGTCGGCCAAGGCCAGGTCGACGGTGTCGGTGGCCAGCCAGCGGTCGGGACCCGGTGCCGGCAGCTCCCCGGTCATCCGCTCGACCTGGGCGAGGGTGGCGGCATCGGTCAACGCCGCCGCCGGCCGAGCGTCCTCGCCGATCGACTGCAAGCGCGGCAAGCTGCGGCGCGACCGCGGCGGATAGGCCGGCACCGCCACCACTCCGGCGTAGAGGCAACCCAGGAACCCGACGATGAAGTCGAGGCCGGGCGGATACAGCAGCAGCGCCCGCTGCCCCGAAAGACCGCGGGCCAGCAAGTCGGCTCCGACGGCACGCGACCGGCGGTCGACCTCACCGTAGGTCAGCGTGCCGCCGTCGAGCTCGCCGTCGGCGAGAAAGGTGTAGAGAGCACGCTCCGGGTGGTCCTCGGCGCGCTGCCGCAGGACCGCGACGAGGCTCGCGGCGTGGGCCACCCGGGAGCTCATGGTGCGCCTCCCGGCCCCCGCGCGAGGATCGAATCGACGATGTCCTGCGCCCGGTTGGCGACCAGCGACAGCACCGTGGCGCTGAGACCGTGGGTCGACTCTTCGTAGCCCTGGAGGTACAGCCCGGCGGCAAGCTCCGGACCGGTCGCCACCGAATAGTCCCGCCCGAGACGCACGTCGCCGTTGGCCTGGCGGACGAAGTGCGGCGCGAGCTCGGTGAGCAGCGGATGGTCCTTCGTCCAGCCGTAGCCGGAAGCCACCACCACGGCGTCGCATTCGACCGTCCTGCGCTCACCCGTGAGTACGTGGCGGAACTCGGCGCGCACCGGTTGACCGGGTTCGTCCGTCACCCGCTCGAGGTGCTGGTAACGCAGCACCCGGGCGCGCTCCTTGCCGGCGACCTTTTCGTCGTAGAGCCGGCGGTAGATCCGCTTGATCAAGGGATGGTCGACCACGGCGTAGTTGACGTCCCGGAAGGCGTCGATGGCATTCTCCCGAATGCCGTCCGGCAGGTCGTAGAAGAAGCTCCGGTGCTCCGGAAAAAACACTTCGTTGGTGAAGTCGCTTTCGTCCACCGGCTTGTAGCCGAACCCGCGGAGGGCCTGGGTCACATCCCCGGCCGGGTAGTGATCCATCAGGTAATAGAAGATCTCGGCGCCGCTCTGACCGCTACCGACGACGAGAAAGCGCCACTTCGCGGTTTCGTCCGAGAAGCTCGCGGCCAGCCGCGGCAGGAACGCCTGGGGGTGGATCACCCGCGGGCCCCACTCCGGTAACTCGCAGTTTTCGGGTTTGACCGCCTGGCCCCCGGTTGCGACCACGACGTTGCGCGCCCGGTACCGTTCGGTGCGGCCGTCGACCTGCGCCTCCACTTCCAGGAGATCGGCCGCGAGGCGGCGCACTGCGGTCACTCGGCGGCCGTAGCGGATGGCCCCGGCCAACTCCCCCGCCACCCATTTCAGGTACTCGGTGAACTCGATCCGGGTCGGGAACAGGTCCCGCAGATTCAAGAAGTGGAACAGCCGGTCCTGCTCGTGAAGGTAATTCAAGAAGGTGAACCGGCTGCGCGGATTGCGCATGGTCGCCAAGTCCTTGAGCGCGGTGATCTGCAGGAGCGAGCCCTCCAGCAGCATGCCGGGATGCCAGGCGTACGTCGTCTGGGCCTCCAGAAACACGTGGTCCAAGGGCCGTCCGGTACCCCCGGAAGTGGCTTCCTGACCAGATTCGTGGAGTGCCACGGCCAGCGCGAGGTTGGCCGGGCCGATACCGATGCCGACGACGTCGAAGATGCGATCGCCGTCCGACGGCGGCGCCGAAACTGAGGAGCTGAGAGTGGTCATCCGTGGGGGCCTCGAGGTGGAACCAAACGTGAGAATGAAAGACTTCGCGACAGGCGGGCCAGGGCCGGTGACGACCGGTGGCCCGCCTTCGAAGTGCGGATCAGGGAAGGGAACGGGACATGCGACGGGATCAGTCCGCCCTCAGGGCGTCCACGGGATCGACGCGGGTGGCGCGCCGCGCGGGCAGGAAGCAAGCGCCCAGGGCACAGAGCGCCAACACCGCCGTGACGACCAGATAGGTCGGCACGTCGACGCCGCTCAAGCCGTAGAGCTGACTCTCCAGGAACCGGCTCGCCGCCCACGCGCCGACCAAGCCGACGGCCAGACCGATGGCCGCCACGGTCATGCCCTGGCGCACGATCAGCGACACCACCGAGCCACGATCCGCGCCCAGGGCCATGCGCACGCCGATCTCGCGCGTCCGCTGCCCCACCGAATAGAGCATCACCCCGTAAACGCCGAGCGCCGACAGCAGCAGTGCGATGCCCGCGAACAGGCCGAAGAACTGGGCGGCGAAGCGGCGATCGGAGGTCGAGCCGTGGACGACATCGTCGACCGGCTGCAGATCGACGACCGGCTGGTTGGGGTCGAGCTCTCGCACGACGCCGCGCAAAGCGGTGCTCAGGTTCTCGGGAGCCGACTTGGTGCGCGCGACGACCGCCATGGTGACCCAGGGGAACTGAGCGTGGGGAAAGTAGATCTGAGGCTGGTCTTCTTCCTCGAGGGTGCGCTGCTTGACGTTACCGACGACGCCGATCACCTGGAGCCAGGGGGACGGCCCGCCGAGGCGGTCGACCATGACCCGCTGCCCCACGGCCTCGGCACTGCCGAACAGGCGTTGGGCGAGATCTTTATTGACGATCGCAACGGGCGTGGCGGCGCCGTGATCCGCGGCCGTGAAGCCCCGGCCCGCCAGGATCGGCAGTTTCATCGTTTCGAGATACCCCGGCGTGGCCACGAACCAGTTGGCCGCGGGCGGCTCGCGACCGTCCGCTGGCGGGCGGCCGTCGGCCCGCACGGCCCCGGCCTGGGGCACCAAAGCGCCCAGGGGCAGGTGCGAGATCGCCCCCGCCGCCTCGACTCCCGGTAGACCTCCGACCCGCTGGACCAGGCGGTCGAAGAACGCCACCTGCAACTCCGGCCGCGGGTACACCGCGGGAGTCAGGAAGAGGCGCGCCGACACCACGTTGTTCGGCTCGAAGCCCGGCGACACGGCTTCGATCTTGCGCGCGCTGCGGATCACCAAAGCGGCGCCGATCAGAACGATCAACGCGAGCGCCAGTTCGAGCCCGACCAAGCCCTTGCGGAGCCGACCGCCCAAGGCGCCGCCGTCGGAGGTCTTGCCGCCCTCCTTGAGAATCTCGAAGGCCGGACCCTTGCGCGCCTTGAGCGCCGGCAGCAGACCGAACACCACGCCGGTGACGAGCGCCGCGGTGAGGGCGAAGGCGAGCGCCCGGCCGTCGATGCCGACCTCGGTGAGCCGCGGCAGTTGGAGCGGCGAGGCCGCCACCATCCCCTTCGTCGCCCACGAAGCGAGCAGCACCCCGAGGGCCGAGCCCACCAGGGCGAGCACCAGGCCCTCGACCAGGAAACGCCGGAAGAGCACGCTGCGATCCGCCCCGAGGGCGGTCAGGATGGCGACTTCCTTTTCGCGCGAGGTAGCGCGGGCGAACAGCAGGTTGGCGACGTTGACGCAGGCCACGAACAACACCAAGGCGCTCGCCGCGAGCAGGCCGAGCAGCCGAGCCTGCTGGTTGCCGATCAGGGCCTCCTTGGCCGTCAAGGCGGTCATCCCGTAGCCGCTGTCCTTGGGATAAACGTCGGGGAACTTCTCGGCGAAGCTCGCGGCGAGGCGTTCGAGCTCCTGGTTCGCCGCCTCGAGGGTGACGCCGGGGGCCAAGCGGGCCATGGTCTCGAGCCCGCGGGCCGGCCGCGGCGGCAACTGTCCGAGGTTCGGCGCCAGCGGCACGTAAAGATCGAACTCGATCGTGCCCAGCCGGAAGTCCGACGGTAGCACTCCGATGACCCGATAACTCTGGTTGTTCAGGGTGAGGGTCTTTTCGAGCGCCGCCGGGTCGCCGCCGAAGCGGCGCATCCACAGCTTGTGGGACAACAACACGACGCTGTTCTTGCCGTAGACGTCCTCTTCGAGGGCGAACCCGCGGCCCGGGGACGGTGACACCCCGAGGGTCGTGAACAGCGAATAGGACGCCCGCCCGGCGACCAGGCGCTCCGGCTCCCCTTCCCCGGTCAGGTTCACGTACTGGGGCGTGTAGGACCCGATGTCGCTGAAGCTGCGCAGCCCTTCGCGGTTGTCCACCAGGCGTTTCATGTCGAGGTACTCGTGGCCCGACAGGGCGACCCGGGGCTGATCCCGCGCCAGGAAACGGTTGTTGACCACGACGACCCGCTCGGGGTCCTGATACGGTAGGGGACGCAGCAGGACGCCGTTGACGATCGAGAACATGGCGGTGGTGACACCGACACCGAGGGCGAGGCAAGCCAAGGCGGCCGCCGTGAAACCGGGGTTCTTACCGAGGCCCCGGAGGGCGAAACGAAGGTCGCGAATCAGATTCTCCACGCACGGGCTCCTTGCCTAGCAGGCGACACACCTCACCCTAGTGCATCGGGAGGAGCAAAGCGCGCCGAGGGCATCTTTTCTGGACACCGCGATCTCGGATTCGAGCACCCCGTCGTGTCCCTGCCGGAGTCTTCGAGGGTCTCTCTCACGAATTTCGTCCGGCGCGTCCCACTTTCGCCGCATTGCCGCACTCAGAAACGAACCGGACATCCGTCGGCAGGGGCGGAGGCCACGGAGTTCGACTCTTCGGTGGAGTCGACCGACCGCCCTGCCAGCACGGCACCGACAGCAGAGAGGAGCTACGTCTCATGCAAGGGAGATTCTGTATGTATTTTTCGAGGCTTACGGGAGGGCTGGCTCTGGCCGCCTCCCTCGCCGCCACCCCGGTCCTCGCCGACGGCGGCGTGACCTTCACCGACATCGCCCAGAACGGTGGTGCTGGACTCACCTATGCCCGCCTGCACCCGGCGGATCGCATGGCGATCTTCAACACCGTCAAGAACACCCAGTGGCCGTTCCCCCCGGCCCCCAACTTCTTCCCCAACGCCCAGGTCCAGAGCTCGACCCGTAACTTCGGCGCCCCCGGCGTCGTGGTGTTCGACTACGACAAGGACGGCGACCAGGATCTCTACGTGACCAACGGTCCCGGCCGGGCTAACAGCCTGTTCCAGAACCAGTTCGCCCAGACCGGCCAGGTCACCTTCATCGACCGCGGCGTCGCCTCCGGCGCCGACGTCACCGCCCTCGACTCGAACGGCGCCTGCGCCGGCGACATCGACAACGACGGTGACTCGGACCTGTTCGTGACCAACACCAACGCCAATAACGTGCTGCTGCGCAACAACGGCAACGGCACCTTCACCGACATCTCCGCCGGCTCCGGTGTGGACGTCGGTGCGGATCAGGTGCAGGTCGGCTGCTCCTTCGGCGACATCGACGCTGATGGCCGCCTCGACGTGGTCACCGCGGTCAACCTCTCGACCTGGCAGAACCGTCTCCAGACGTTCCTCGCCCAGAACACCGACCAGCTCCGCCACAGCGACCTCTTCCGGAACCTCGGCAACGGCCGGTTCCAGGACGTCTCGGCCTCCAGTGGCATCGAGAACATGAAGTACCGGCCCCTCGGCTCCTGGACCTGGGTTGCCTCCATGGTCGACCTCGATCAGGACCGTGACATCGACATCCTGTTCGCTCAGATGCAGGGCGCTCCGTCCCGCGGCGACACGAACCAGATCCGCGGTTGGAACCGCGTGATGCGCAACGACGGCACCGGCAACTTCACCGACGTCACCGACACCATCGGCCTCGACAAGGAAGGCGGCTGGATGGGTCTGGCCTTCGCCGACTACGACTGCAACGGCTACACCGACTTCTTCTCGACCAACGTCGGCGACTACATGGGTAACCCCGGTGCGCCGTCCTCCTTCTTCACCCAGGCCGCCAACGGCCAGTGGACGCAGCTGCCGACCAGCTCGGCCATCGGCAAGACGCCGTGGGGTTGGGGCGCGTCGCCGTTCGACTACGACAACGACGGTGACTTCGACGTCATCTACCACGGTGGCGGCGACAACCTCCAGGCCTTCGCCGCCGACAACCCGGGCGCGCTGTTCCGCAACGACGGCGTGTGCACGGCGCGCTTCTCGTACGACGGCAACGCCATCCTGCGCGACCACCGTCCCCGCGAGGAGAACGGCGTCGCCGTGGGTGACTTCAACAACGACGGCTTCGACGACATCGCCGTCGTCGCCGCCACGGTGTTCACCCCCACCACCCGCTACATCAACTACGTCCCCGCGGTCATCCCGGCCTCGGGCGCTTTCTGGGACGGCATCGCCAAGGTGCAGCTCAACTTCTCGAGCCAGCCGGTGCCGAACTTCCTGACTTGGGTCGGTCCCGACTACCGCGAAGGTGACCTCTCCCTCGAAATGAACAGCGGCGGCAACGGCAACAAGTCGATCCAGGTCGACCCCGTCGGTGGCGCCGGCACCACCCCGAACGGTCGGGTCAACCGCGATGGCGGCGGCGCCATCGTCTCGTTCAAGGCCGACGGTGCCAGCTCCAAGACCCTCAGCCGGCCGGTCGTCCTCGGCTCCAGCATGGGCTCCCAGGACAGCGGCGTGTTGACCTTCGGTGTCGGCTCCGCGGTCCGCGGCACCCTCGAGGTGGTGTGGCCCCACACCGGCATCAAGAACCGCCTGTACAACGTTCGGGCCGGTGAGAAGATCACCTTCCCCGAGATCCCGTGCAGCTTCACCGCGGCCGGCCAGACCTTCCGTGACTACCTCGGCTGCGTGACCGACGCCCTGTCGGGCCACGTCAACGCCGGCAGCATCACGAACGGCGACCGCACCCGCTTCCTGCTCTCCGCCCTGCGCGCCTACGGCTTCCGCTTCGTCGGTGCCGAGGCCCTCACGGGCGCGGACTGCCAGGGTCTCGACGCCTTCGAAGCCCTCCTGGGCGACGAAGGTTACGAGAACTGACGTCCGACCGAAATCGATGCCCTGCCCTGGCCCGCCGGGAAACCGGCGGGCTTTTTTTTCGGCGGACGCGATAGGCTCCCGGGCACTCTTCCGCCCCTCGAGCCGAGACCTCCCATGCGTAACCGCTTCCCCCTCTGCGAGCTCCACCGCCATCTCGACGGCAACGTGCGACTTGAAACCGTGCTCGACCTCGGCCGCCGGCATGGGCTGGCGTTGCCCGCGGACGACCTCGAAGGCCTGCGGCCCCATGTCGAAGTCACCCACCCGGAGCCCGACCTGCTGGGGTTCCTGGCCAAATTCTCCGTCTTGCGCCAGGTCCTGGTCGACTACGACGCCGTGCGCCGCATCGCCCGGGAGAACGTCGAGGACGCCCACCGCGAAGGCATCGACCACGTCGAGCTCCGCTTTTCCCCTTGGTTCATGGCCGAGACCCACGGCCTCGATCCGGCCGGCGTCACCGAGGCGGTGTGCGCAGGCGTCGCCGAAGGCCAGACTCGGCTCGGCACCAGCGTCGCTCTGATCGGCATCCTGTCGCGCAATTACGGCGTCGAGATCGCTTGGCGGGAGCTCGACGCGGTGCTCGCCGGCCGCGGCCGGGGCGTCGTGGCCCTAGACCTTGCCGGCGACGAGAAGAACTACCCGGGTGAGCTCTTCGTGGCCCACTTCGAACACGCCCGGGCCGCGGGCCTGCGCACCATCGCCCACGCCGGGGAAGCCGCCGGTTCCGAAAGCGTGCGGCAGGCCGTGCTCGGCCTCGGGGCCGAACGGATCGGCCACGGCGTGCGGGCGATCGAAGACCCGGCGGTGATCGAGCTACTGCTGGAGCGCGCCATCCCCCTCGAGGTCTGCCCCACCAGCAACGTGCAAACCTCGACGGTGGCGAGTTACGCCGCCCATCCCCTGCCCCGTCTGCTCGCCCTCGGCCTCGCGGTAACCTTGAACACCGACGATCCGTCGATCAGCGGCATCGACCTTGCCCACGAGTACGACATCGCCCAGACCCGGCTCGGCCTGGGCGAGCCCGAGTTGCGACGCCTGCAGGAGAACGCCCTCGCCGCGGCCTTCCTGACGGCCGAAGCCCGCCACGCGCTGCTCGCCGCGGCCGGCCCGTAACGGCTTCGTCACGGCTCGGCGACTGCGCCGCCGCCGCTCGCCCATGGCCCCGTCACGGTCGCCTCGTACCCTTCGAGGTGTCATGACGATCACCCTTTCGACCGTCTTCACCCTCGGAGCCTTGGTGTCGCTCGGCGTCGTGTTGGTCTTTCATGCTGCGACCCATCGGTTTCTCGGTCAACGGCGCCGCCGCGCCACCGGACGCGTACCGATCTCGGTGTTGAAGCCGCTGCGCGGCGCCGAACCCGAGCTCTACGACAACCTGGTGGCTTGCGCCCGCCAGGATTACCCGTTCTTCGAGCTCGTCTTGGGCGCCGAGGACCCGGAGGACCCGGCCCTCGCGGTGGCCCGGAAGGTGGCCGCGGACCACCCCGCGGTGAGCGTGACGATCGTCGCGGGCGCGCCGACCCCGGGGCTCAACCCCAAGGTCAACATGCTCGCCGAGCTCTGCCGCCACGCTCGGTTCGATCTGGTCGTCGTGTCCGACGCCGATGTCCGCCCCGCGCCCGAGTACCTCGATGCCCTGATGGCGGAGTTGGAAGACCCCGCCGTGGGGCTCGTGAGTAGTGTGCTGGTCGGTACCCAAGAGCGATCGGTCGGCGCCGCGTGGGAAAACCTGCACCTCGCCACCCTCGCCGGTGCCAGCGTAGCCGCGGCCCGGCAGTTGGCCGGCCACGCTCTCGTGGTCGGCAAGTCCATGGCCTTTCGCCGGTCGGATCTCGAAGCCCTCGGCGGCTGGCCACGGGTCGAAAACGTCCTGGCGGAGGACTACCTGCTCGGCCGGGCCTTCGCCGAGGCGGGTTGGAAGGTGGCCTTGTCCAATCTGCCGGTGGCGGTGGTCAATCGCCGACGCAGTCTCACGACGTTCAGGAAGCGTCACCTGCGCTGGAACCAGATGCGCTGCCGCATCCACCCCCCGGCGTACCTCGGCGAGCTGCTCCTGATGCCGGCGCCTTGGGTCCTCGCGGCGCTCACCGCGGCCGGATTCGAAGCCGCGCCGGTCACACCCAAGGCTGCTCTCCTGGTCGGAGTGCTGGTCGTCAAAAGCCTGGCCGACGGCCTGCTGCTCGCCCGGCTGCGCGACGGCGGCTTCCCCTCCGCGGCCTACTGGAGTCCGGTCAAGGACTTGACCGCGGCTCTGCTGTGGCCCGTGGGGATCCTGCGCCGCCGCCTCGACTGGCGCGGTCACCCGCTGGAGATCGGGGCCGGTAGCCGACTCTTCCGGCCGGCACCCGGTCGCGGCCGTCGCTGGTCCGTCCAGAAACCCGAGGAGGTCCGCCCGTGACGACCACCACCCGCCGCTGGTTGGCCTGGGACGGCGCGCTCTTGCGCCGCCTGGCCCGCATCGAGTCACGTTTGTTCCTGCGCGCCATGCGTTTGCTGACGCGCATGGGCGATGCCGAGAGTTGGCTGCTCGGCGTGCTGATTCTCGCCGCGGGAGGCCCCGACGGCCGACGTCAGGCGGCGCTCCTCGCCCTCGCCGTCGGCCTCGCCACGTTGCTCTCCCAGGCTCTCAAGCGGCTCGCGGGCCGGCCCCGACCCTCGGTGGGGCTGGCCGAGTTCGCCGCCCGGATCGAGTGCCCGGACGAGTTCTCCTTCCCCTCGGGCCACACCGCCGCCGCCTTCGCGGTCGCCGCGGCGTTTCTCGGCGAACCGATGCCGCTCGCCTTGACGGCGGTCTCCTTGGCGTCCGGGATCGGTCTGTCACGGATGGCGCTCGGCGCCCATTACCCGCTGGACGTAGCGGCCGGCGCGCTCCTCGGCGCCGGCTGCGGCTTCGCCGCGCGGTTCTGGCTGGGCGGATAGGCCGCGGAAATCGTCAGAACCGGCGGCGGCGGGCCAACGGGGCCTTGCCACGGTGCAGGGAGCCGCGTTCGGCGCGCACTTCCTTGAGCGGGTGGTAGGGCTCGACCCCGGCGATCTCGCAGCGGCGCAGGGGCTCACCGAGGGTGTCCTCGAGGTCCTTCAGGAACGCCTTGTCGAGCCAGGTGGCAATGGTCGAGACGACGCCCTTGGCAGCGCCCCGGGCAGTTCGGCCGGAACGGTGCACGTAATCCTCGACGGAATCCGGCAGGTCGAACTGGACGACGTGGTCGATCCCCCGGACGTCGATACCGCGGGCCGCCACGTCGGTGGCCACGAGCACCCGGTGGCGCCCGGAACGTAAGCCCTGGAGTGCCTGGACGCGTTTCGCCTGGGACAGGTCCCCGTGGATGCGCTCGACTTCGATGCCGTGCTTTTCGAGCGCCTTCGACAACCACTCGGCGTCGATCTTGCGGCGCGTGAAGACCAGCGTCAGCCCGGGTTGCTCGCGCAGCAAGGCCAGCAGGCAGTCGCGCTTGGCGGATTCGGCCACCAGATAGAGCCGGTGCTCGATGCCCGAGGCCGCGCCGCCCACCGGGCGAATGTCGACCCGTTCCGGATCGCTCAGGAACTGGCGCGTGAGGCGCTCCACCGCGTCCGGCATCGTCGCCGAGAACATCGTGGTGTGGCGCACTTTGGGCAGCAGGTCGAGCACGCGCTGGATCTGGGGCATGAAGCCCAAGTCCAGCATGTGGTCGGCTTCGTCGATGACCAGTTCGCTGACGCCGTCGAGCCGCACCGTGCGGCGTTCGACGTGATCGAGCAGCCGGCCGGGCGTGGCCACCACGAACTCGGGCTTGGCCTTCAACCGATCGAACTGCGGGCCATAGGCCACGCCGCCAATCAGAATCGCCGCCTTCATGCCACGATGGGCGCCCAGGATTTCGAGAAACGACCAGGTCTGGAGAGCGATCTCTCGGGTCGGCGAAAGGATCAGTCCGCGCACGCCGCTCCCCGGCTGGATGCGCTCGATCAAGGGCAAGACGAAGGCGGCGGTCTTGCCGGAGCCGGTCTGGGCCAGCCCCACGACATCGCGACCCGCCAGGGCGAGCGGGATGACCCCGGCCTGAATGGGCGTCGGGTGGTAGAAACCGAGATCGCGAAGTGCCTGGAGGGTGGGAGGAGAAAGGCCGAGGGATTGGAAGTCGGACTCGATGGTCTCGACGTGGTGTTGGGGAATCGCTCCACTATACATGCGGCGGCCATTATCCGGTCCCGGAGCGGAAGACACAAGCGCAGAGCCCCGGCCGGCCGGAAAGCTTGGGATAGGATCTGCCCTCGATGAACGAACTCTGGCTGCCGGACACATCGTGGCTCGACCAGCCGTGGGGGCAGTGGGGCTTGGTGGCGGTCGGCGCCCTCCTGTTGCTGTTCGGGCGGCGGTTGTTCTGGCTCGCCCTTGGCGCCATCGGTTTTCTCGCCGGCTTCGCGGCGGCGCTCCACTACCTGCACTTGGCCCCGGGAGGCTCGGGCCTGTTCGTGGCCTTGGCCGCCGGGGTAAGCGGCATCGTCCTGGCGCTGTTCGTCAAGCGCCTGGCTCTCGCCCTGGCCGGCCTGCTGGTCGGCGGCTACTTGACGTTCACCCTGCTCGGTGGCAGCCCCGCGATGACCGCCCAGAACGGCGTCATCGTGCTCGGCGTAGCCCTCACCACGGCGCTCCTGGCCGGTTGGCTGTTCAAAAAATCCTTGCCCTTGTTGTCGAGCCTCGCCGGGGCCTACCTGATCGTCGCGGCGATCTCACCGGCGAGCTTCCAAGTCGGAATCGGCCTGCTCGCGGCCCTCACCTGTTTCGGTGCCGCTCTTCAGTGGGGTCTCGTGCGCCGGCGCGGCGGCCGAGACGACGAAGAATGACGGAGACGCCCCGGATGCGATGCCTCTTCTCGAGCCGCCTGGCGGCCCTCCTCTGCTTGGCTCTGCTCACCGCCTGCGCCGGCCACCCGCCGCCGGCCGTGCCGGCCTCCGACGCTTCCCCGCCCGACCGCACGGTCCGCGTAACGCTGCTCCAGCTCAACGACGTCTACGAGATCACACCCTCGGCGGCCAACGAAGGCGGCCTGGCCCGGGTGGCGGGCTTGTTGGCGGAGTTGAAGGCCAGTCGCCCGAACGTCTTGGCCGTCCTCGCGGGGGACTTCCTTTCCCCCTCGGCCCTGTCGACCGCCAAAGTGGACGGCGCGCGGCTCGACGGCAAGCAGATGGTCGAGGTATTGAACGCCCTGCCCCTCGACTGGGCCACCTTCGGCAACCACGAGTTCGATCTGAAAGAGGACGCCTTCCGGGCACGCCTCGCGGAGTCCAAGTTCCGGTGGATCTCGGGCAACGTGCTCGACGCGCGGACCGGTAAGCCCTACGGCGGCACCGAAACGACGTTCATCCAGACTTTCACGAACGGTCGCGGCGACAGCTTCCGGCTCGGCTGGGTCGGCACCACCATCCGCGACAACGACCCGGACTACGTGGATCTCCTGGAGCCCGACGACAGCCTGGCGCGCGACGTCGCGAGCCTCGACGACCAGACTGACGGCATCGTCGCGCTCACCCATGTCGACAAGGAAATGGACTTCCGGTACGCCGCGGAGATCCCTGCCATCGACCTGATCTTGGGCGGCCACGAACACGAAAACTGGCGCGTCTTCCGCGGCGCCGACCTGACGCCCGTGGTCAAGGCCGACGCCAACGTGCGCACGGTGTACGTCCACGAGCTGGTCTGGAACGCCGCGACCGCGAAGCTCACGATCGAGTCCACGCTGGTCCCGATCAACGCCACCACGCCCGAAGACCCCGCCGTGGCCGCCCTCGCCCAGGCTTGGGTCGACCGGGCCTTCGCCGCGTTTCGCGCTAGCGGCTTCGAACCCGGCGACGTGGTCGCCCGCACCTCGATCGCCCTCGACGGCCGGGAGACGGTGGTGCGCAACCGGGAGAGTGCACTGTCGAGCCTAATCGTCAACGCGATGCATGCCACGGCGCCCTCGGTGGACCTGGCGATCCTCAACACCGGCTCGATCCGCATCGACGACGTGTTGCCCCCGGGGCCGATCACGCAGTACGACGTCATCCGAGTCCTGCCCTTCGGCGGCGACGTCGTGGAGGTCGAAATGCGCGGCTCGACTCTCGAGCGTACCCTCGACCAAGGTGTAGCCAACGTCGGCACGGGCGGCTTTCTGGTGGCCACCGAGACCGGCCGCGCCGACGGTTGGTACGTCCGCGGTGAGAAGCTCGATCCGGCCAAGACCTACCGCCTGGTCCTGACGGACTACCTGCTGACCGGCAAGGAGCGGGCGATGCCCTTTCTCCTCCCCACCTCGAACCCGGAGATCAAGGAGGTCGCCCGCCACGGAGACATCCGCCAAGCGGTGATCACGGCCCTACGGACGAAGCCGCCCTAAAGCGCTGGCTTCGTTCTTGCTGACGAGCGCACGTAACGAACCCCGAACGAGAGTCGAAACTCTCGAAAGGAGACCGTCGATGCGCGCTTTCGGCGTCTTGCTTCTCGCTGGATTTTTGTCCCCATGGCCGGCCTCAGCCCAGGAACCGTCCCCCACCGCCGTTTTCAAGGACCAAGTCGAAGTCGAGCTGATCCAGCTCGAGCTGCGGGTCAACGACAAGAAGGGACGGCCCGTGCTCGACCTCGAGCGCGCAGACGTCGAAGTCTTCGTCGATGGCCAGAAGGTCGAGCTGGCCCACTTCGAGCTCCAAAGGCCCAAGCCGTCCCCGGCCAAGGACGCGCCGTCCTCGCCGGGAACCGCCGCTGCGACCGTCGCCGCCGACGATCGCACCTTCTGGCTGGCCCTCCTGGTCGACGACAAGAGTCTCGACGGCCCGGCATCCCGCCGGCGGGTGTACGACGGCCTCGCAGCACTGCTCGACGCCGAGCTCCCTCAGGACACCCGCTTCCTCCTCCTGATCGAGGGCGCGACTCCCCGGATCGCCTCGAGCTTCACCGCGGACCGGGCGAGCTTGCGGCGCATTCTCGAGTTCGAGGCAGCGCAAGCACCGGCCCGGCCGCAGGACCTGCTCAGCCCGTCGCGAATCTTCCGGGCGATCAGCGACGCCTGGTGGCGCATGGAAGAAGGCCTCCACACCTCGGGCTGCGCTGACGGCATGAAGGAGATGCTCCGCCACGCCGACGAGCGCGCCTTCCAGGTGAAGTCTCGGGTCGATCAGAGTTTGGCCACGATCGACTGGCTCACCAACCAACTCGCGGGCCTGCCCGGCCAGAAGGCGGTGCTCTACGCCGGCCACGGACTCGAGCAGCAGCCGGGCATCGAAGCTTTCCGGATGATCGCCGACATCTGCCCGGATGAGGAAGCTCGTGACGTTTCCTCGTACTACACGCGCTACGACCGCACCACCGTCCTGCGCAATTCCGTCCGGCTCGCCAACGCCCGCGCCGTCACCCTCTATACGGCCGATGCGAACGGCCTCACCGGGGACGATCAGGTATCCCTGACGGGCTCGATCAAGGCGCGCCCCTCGTCCTTCACGCAGCAACTCGAGGCCCTGAACCGGCACTCCGGTCTCCACCAGATCGCGCGCGACACCGGCGGCAAGGCCGTCCTGAACGCCAACGACCTCGCCCAGGCGTTCGATCACCTCGCCGAGGATCTCGCCAGCTTCTATTCGGTCGGTTTCTACCACCCGCGGCGCGGCGACGGCGAGCTCCACGACATCGGCGTGCGCATCGCCGGGCGCCCGTACGACGTGCGGTATCGCGCCCAGTTCCGGGACGAGCCGGAAGCCGAACGCATCGAACGCGAGCTGCTGGCCGGGTTGCTCTTCGGCGCCCACGGCAACCCACTACAGGCCGAGCTCGCGCTCGCCCCGGCCGAGAAGGCCACGCGCGCAACCGTGCGCGTGCCCGTCGGCGGGCTGACGCTGCTGCCCACGGAGCAGGGCGCCCACGGCCTCGTCCGCCTGGTGCTCGCGGTCAAGGACGCCGCGGGACTCTGGGGTTCACCGCGCCAGAAGCAGGTGGAAATCGACCTCGCCCCCGACACCTCCCAGGCTCGGGCCGAAACGCGGGAGATCTTCGTCGACTTCGACCTAGCCCCAGGCGCCTACACCGTGGCCCTCGCCGTCCACGACGAGGTGGGTGGGATCACCAGTACCCTCGAGCAGAAAGTGGCCGTGGCAGCGAACTGACGGCGGATCAAGGCCACAGCCGCTCGATCGTCCACTGCTCTCCAACCAGCCGGTACACGAAGCGGTCGTGCAACCGGCTCTCCCGCCCCTGCCACACCTCCACCTCGTCCGGGACCAGCCGATACCCGCCCCAGTGCGGCGGGCGGGGCACCGGCCCGTCCCCGAACCGCGCCCGCACGGCCTCGACCGCTTGCTCGAGCTCCACCCGCGAGGCCAACACCCGACTCTGCGTCGAAGCCCAGGCTCCCAGCTGCGAGCCGTAGGGCCGGGTAGCGAAGTACTCGTCCGACTCCACCGCCGACACCCGCTCGACCGCCCCACCGATCCGCACCTGCTGGTGCACCTCCGGCCAGAACAGCACCAAAGAAGCCACCGGCCGCGCCGTCAGCTCCCGCCCCTTCCGGCTCTCGTAGTTGGTGAAAAACGTCACCCCCGCCCCGTCACACCCCTTCACCAAAACGATCCGCCCCGCCGGCCGCCCCGCCCCATCCACCGTCGAAAGCGTCGCCGCATTCGGCTCCCCCACCCCCCGAACGATCGCCGCCTGCAGCCAGCGGGCCGTTTGCAGGAGCGGGTGGGGGTGGAGGTCGGCGAGATCGAGGCCGTGTTTGCCGTAGTCCGAGCGGAGCTGGGCGAGGTCGGAGGGGATGGGGGGAGGCGAGGGGTCGTTCATGGGGACAACGGTATGGAGCCGAGCGGGTGGGGGTCAAGGGGGTCTCCCAATGGGTCAAAGGCACTGAGCTCAATCACTCGAGGCAGGTAATCTTCGAGATAGCCACTTCTAGGGACGAATTCAAAACGATAGACAAGACTCAAATGCTTCTGCTCGACCCAATAACCATACTCCTTGTAGCCAAACTCGAAGCCTGCCTCATTCTCCGAATAGACCTGAGCAGCTTCATTGGGAGTCATTGCCAACTCTGCAGCAAGTCGTTCTTTAGCCACTTCAAGCGCTTCCCTCGGAGTCGCTACCCTACGCCATCCAACAACTCCGATGAGTGGCCGCCAAGCGATCTCGATCGCCAAGAATGCTCCTTCAAAGTCAACGTCGGAGATGAGCCCTCCATATCCAAGGACTGGTATCAGGGGTACAGGTACAGGGCGACCTTCGGCGATCTTGGAGATATTCAGTACTCTTTTCAGCTTGCTATGCCCCCCAGCCAGCCAACGTGTCATGCCCTCGCCAGCCCTGCCGGACTCTGTATCAGGAGCGATGTCAATCCGAAGTTCAAACCGACTATTAGAGTCCCAAATTTCATCGACATCAGACAATGGTTGAGTGTCTTGGCCAAGCTTCTTCCACCAGAACGGCAACCGGGGTTGACCCAAGGGTCCACCGACTTCACCGAGCGCACCTCGTCGAATTCGATTGCCAGGGAGTCTCTGCAGCATCCTTCGCTCGGAATCCAGGACAAGATCCTTGTCCGATTCACTTTGGAGCACCCTACCTCCATATTCGAGTTGACCTCGTCGCCGAATGAGAACGGCCTGCCCGGTGCCCAGTATTCGGCACTCGAGATCGTTCTCTCCAACGCCAAATAGCGACCCAAGACCACCGAGAACCTCTGAAAACTCCGCTTCTGAAAAGACCCCCAATTCAAACACCGGGAACTCGGGCCTGTGCTCGAGGAGAGTCCTCTCGTTCTCCGAAGTGCGCAGAGGCGCAAGTCTCCAAACAGGATACAGTATTTGGAGATTCTCATACTCATGGGAAGCGGCATCTTTTGTGAACTGGCTATCAACTAGACTAGATACCCAGGGAGTAGATTCACCCCGGGCCAGGCACAGCGGCACCTCCGAGGGGCTACTCGAAATGCCTGCAATCCAAGAGACTGAGAGCGGAACTCCCTTTCCACTGGCAATCGTGCGCCAAACATACTCCGTAGGATCTTTCGTCAAGAGACTGACAAGAGTCGAAGAGCCACAGACAAGCCGCATTTCGGACGAGAGAAGCCGACTCCAACGCTCGAAGACGTTCTGCTGGTCCTCCGCGGTGATCGCGTGTAAACAGGAGCTCTCTGGCATTGCACCGAAACACTCGGGCCGAAGATAGTCGCTCGCAGAACTGCCGAGTACTAGTGGTCCGTGGGCGAGAAGGTTGCAACCGAACCAGAAACCGTAGCGTAGACCGCCGTCGCCTAGGAACAGACTCGAGAGGGGAACGTATCCAGACGGGCTTCCCCAGGCTTCCGGCGAGCCGTGAGAGATGGTGAGAGCAACGACACCGTTTTCAATTCCACACGGTGTTAAGTCTCCATCTTTATGAAATATCGCCTTATAGTCTCCCTCGACCTCCTTGCCGCAAACGCGCCCACGCCACCCGATGGGCACTGCAACCCGAAGATTTCTGGCAGCACTGTGCGCGGCCTCAGCCGTACTCAGGTCAGAATCATGGTAAACCTGGAATTCGAGCTTGTCATTGTCTGCTGACACCTTAGTCTCCTCTCAGCTAGAAAGTGAACCTTGCCAGCGGGCAACGCGGAGAACCCAGTGTGCCACAGTGCTGTCCTGGGAACGGGCGTCGCAAAGTGCACATCGAGTCACTCGCGTTGGAGAGCGAGTAGAAGTAGCGGAAACTTTCGAAGTGCGGTGGGGGATTCTCGCCAACACACGGAGCCTTAGGCTTCCACTTCACCTGATTGAGTACTGCCAACCGAGCATTACCACTAAACGTCGCCTTGAGAACACAACTCTGACCAGAGGCCAAGGGTGTCAGAACCACGGTAAATTCTGTATTTTCGGGGAGATCTATTCTCGCCCTCACCCCTTCAGAGAGAGCGTCATCGACGTCGTTAATGACTGGGTCTTGGAATAAAAACGTGGCCTTGCTGGCGCTTTCATTCTCAAGCGTAGCACTAATTCGTCTTTTGTGTATCAAGCATGGATCTGTCCTTAGCGCTGGCAAGCATTCCGTGCTCACCTTGCCCTTCGTGAGAAGAAAGCGCGATGCTAGACTTGCAGCACAGGTACCAGGTGAACTGCCGAGGCAGTCTGGGTTGACTTTCGAGAAGTCTGGAGAGTACTTCGTCAGATCTGCCACCCATGAGAACGCATTCTCATCACCCGGTTTCGAGCGATCTGGGGTGCTCAGGCGGCTGCTCAGCCTCTCTTGATAGGAGAGGACATCGCCCCCCGGAACCTCCATGTGAACCGAGAACCCGTCAATCGAATAGGTCCAGTATTTCTGATGCTTTTTAGGTTCGGGACAGGCCGAGGCGTCCTCGGCTGTGGGCTTGATTGAAAAGGCCAGTGCCGGCTTGTGCTCGTGGTAGTTGCCACGATCTCCTTCCTTGCACGCGCCGTCGTCCAGGCAAGGTGGACACTTCTGAGTGTTCGGCATCAGTGCCCAGAGTTGGGGCGAGCCACTATTCGGATCTTGCACGAACGCG
Source organism: Thermoanaerobaculia bacterium (assembly GCA_033762835.1). Lineage (GTDB taxonomy): Bacteria > Acidobacteriota > Thermoanaerobaculia > Multivoradales > DATKCC01 > JANRLG01. The sequence goes on along the minus strand of JANRLG010000068.1, from coordinate 23,581 downwards.
ATCAGCCCCAAGAATGCGATCTCCAAAGTCGCCATAACCCACTCTCCGATTCCCTGTTATCCCCCATCCCCCTCCCGGAGGACGGAGTACGTTTGCCAGATGTACTGCTCCTTCTGTTCTTCGTCTTTAGACGGACCACTCACGCCTTTTTTCTCTCCCCCGAGAGCCCGCGTCGCACTGTCGAGGACGGGAATGAGGCTCGCTTTGACCGTTTGGGCGCCTGCGGCTAGGAAGGCGGTGGCAAGGCTTGCCATTTCTTGGCCGCCGGGGCGGGTTCCGCGGCCGGTTTCGCAGGCGTCGAGATAGACGCGGTCGAGGTGGCCGAGGGGGGCGCGGAGGATGGCGGCGGCGGGGAGGAGGCCGTTCTGGTAGGGGCCCTTCTCTTCGGGCGCCAGGACGAGCCCGCCGGGCTGATGGCGACCCGTGCTCGCGAGGGCGTGACCCAGGTAGTAGACGACTTCGTGTTCGGCGAGGGCGGCGAGCACGGCCGAGGGAGTCGCCGCCTCGCCGACGAGGACCGTGGCACCCGGGTGGAGCCCCCGGAGGAGCTCGGCTTGGGCAGGCAACTTCTCAAGGTGCGACAGATGACCGAAGGCCTCGAGATCGATCACCGTTCCAGCCACGATCAGCACTCTTTCCGCCCCCGGCCGCCGAGCGGGGCCTTCCGGCTGCACACGAGCGGGGAAGCGACCGAGGCTCGGAGAAACCGTGACCTCGCTGATCGCCTCGATTCCGCTCGCGGCCAAAAGCGCAGCCCAGGGGATGTCGAAAAGCCCTGGGCCGGGCACGATGGTGAGCCGGGTACCCGGTGCCAGCCGCGCCAGCGCTGCGGGTAGTAGCGCCCGCGCGGCCTCGCCGGTGGCCATGACCGGCGGCGCATCGGACTCCGATTCCAAGCGTACCCGCCGCGCCCAGCGTGCGACCTCGAACGGTGCGAGCGGCAGCGCCTCGAACTCGAGGCCCGCGCGCGTCGACACCCAAGCCCCCAACCCAGCACCCGGTCGTAAATCGGCATACACGAGGAGCGCCTGGCCGGCCTCGGGCGTCGCCGGGAGCGTCGACTCGGCCGGCGCCTCCCCAGCCCGACCGGTTCCCATCGCGGCTTCCTCGATCAGCGTCCGGTTGCGCGCCGCCGCCACGACCTCGAGCGCCACGACCGGACGACGACGGTCGAGGGCTTCGAGACTAATCCGCTCCCGAACGAGCCCGGCGTGCTCCGCGCGTAGCTGCGCACGGTCGTCGTAACTTTCGTCACCGAGCTCGACCAGCAGGCGCTCGACGTCTGCTTGGGCCGCGACCAAGCTTGCACTCGCGCGCTCGAGCTGTCCAGCGTCCCGCTCGGCGGCGGCGCGGATACGCCGGGCAGCGTTGATCTCGATTGCGTCCTTCGTGTCGCCTTCTTTGCTCTCGAGCGCCGCGATCAGGTTCTCGGCAGCCGCGATCCGCTCCTCCGGATCACCACCGAGCTCAACTTCGACCAGCGCCAGGGCCTGACCGGCCCAGCCGCGCAGGGCGGAAGTGCTGGGCAAGGCGTCGAATGCGGTACGCGCCTCGGCGAGATCCCGCTTGGCGGCGTCCGAACTCCCAAATCGGCGCGCCAGCGGAGCGCGGTCGACGAGCGTCCACAAAACGAGGTCAGCGAAACGCGGGTCCGTCTCGCTGACTTTCCGGCTCCCCGCCAGCTGCTCGCCTAAGACCAACAGGGCAGCCCGCTCCGCCCCCTCGGCCCGGAGGGCGTCCGCGGTGTCGTCGAGGACGGTGAAACGACGATCGGGGCGGATCGCAGCCAGCTCGCGGAGAGCCACCAGCCGTTGACTCCAGGCGCCCTCGTGGTCGCCCAGCCAGCGCCGATTCTTGGCCGCCAGGGCGTGGAGATAGGCCCGGTGACCGCGCTCGCCCGTCCGTTGGTAGAGCAGGATAGCCCTCTGGTAGTCGGCCAAAGCCGCGCGCAGCTCGCCGCGGACCATCCGGACGAGCCCGCGAATCCACAGCGCCCGCGCTTCGAGGTTCGGGTAACCGTGCTTGACGGCGAAGCTTGCGACGCGGTTCAAGCGTGCCAGCGCCTCCGGGTAGCGGTTGTTGTAGTAATCCTCCACCGTAAGCTCAACTTCGACCCACGGCGTGTAGGGGCTGTCGAGCGCTCGCAGGGCTTGGGCGGCCCGTGCCAGGCGCGTTGCGTCCGACGTGTCGCTCGTATCGGTACCGGCGCGTACCTGGTGAGCTCGGGCGAGCTCGGTTCGACGGCGACCGGTTGCCGTCTCGAGTTCCTCCGAGATCGCGCGCGGCAGGGGGTCTCCGGCTGCGACCTCAAGCGCACGCGCAAGCTCGATACCGCGGGCGGCCCAATCCTGCGCTTCCTCGTCGCGGCCCGCCACTACGGCAGCGCTCCAGTGCGCGGCGACGGTTTCCTCGACATAACGACGAGCACTCTCCGGATTCAGTTCGACCTGGCTCCGGACTGCCTCGGAGCCGGCTGCAAACGCTCGTTCGAGCGCCGTCCGCTCGGCCGCCGCGAAGTCTTCCGCCAGGGCGAGCATGAGCCGCTCGTTTTCCGCGAGCCCGGCGCGCACCTCGTCGGCAGCCGGCCCTGCTGGTTCGAGGTTCGCTACCCGTCGCCAGGCTGCGTGCGCCGGGCCGGGCAAGCCGAGGGCGGTGGCCGCACGGGCGAACGCGCGCTGGCCTTCGGTCGCCTCGGGAGCGCGCTCTACGGCCTCAAGCGCCAGCTCGAGAGCTCGCGGCGAGCGGAACGCCTCGCGCTCGCGGTCTCGCTCGACCAGGGCCAGTTGGACCTCGGCGTAAGCGGTGAGCGCAACAGGGTCGTCCGGTTGCTCGACGAGGGCCGCGGCGGCTTGCTGCTCGGCACCCGTGAGGAAGCCGGCGCGGAGATCGCGTTGCGCGCGCTCGACCAAGGTTTCGGTATGGGCGAACGGGGTGAAGGCCGACAGCTCGGTGCGGAATAGCCAAATCCCAAGTAAGACCGGCGCCAGAAGCAGCCAGCGCGGATGGAGACTCGTGGGTCGCAGCCCGGGGAGCGTCGCCATGTTTCGTGAGATCGGGGAAACAGATAGATCTTAACACTGCACTCCACGACTTGCGGAAACCCAACCCTCAAGGCACGAACCCCTCCCGGTCGAACAATCCCGCCAGCTCATCGACGCCCGGGCGGGCGGCGGGGAGCTGGTAGAAACGCACCTCGCCGCTGCTCGCTTGACGGATCCAGATTTCGGCCGCGGAGGTAGTGAACTTGACCAGCGTCGGCCAGAGACGGCCGTTGGGTTTGGGCCCCACGACACGCACGAAGAGCTCGGTGCGTCTGGGCACGGCGCCGGAGAAGCAGAGGGTTTCGGCGATGCAGCCGATCTCGGGCCGGCCCGGGATGCCTTCGCCGCCGGGCCCGGCGATCCGCACCTTGGCTTCGAAGCCAGGCAACGCGGCACTCGTGTGCCACGGGCCTGCGGGCGGCAGCGGGTCGAGCCGGCCCCGCGGAATTCGCCACAGTTCGGCGCCCGTGGCGCCGTCGTCAGCTTGCACGAAGACTTCCTCGGCGTCGGCTGCGAGGAGGTTCACGGCGCCGGTGAAGCGGGTCAGCTGGACCGTACCCTCGGGGGTCAAGTCGGTAGCCCAGAGTTGCCGGTTCCCGGTCCCCGAGGTGGCGGCGAAAAGCACCGCGCCGCCGAGGTCCAGAGCAAACTCCGGCAGCACCGACGAGCTGCAGGGACCGGGGCACAGGTCGCCGAGCAGGAACGTGCCGGCGGCGGTGCCGTCGCTCACGACCGGCTCCGAGCCGTTGCCCGGGGTGCGCAGCAACAGGCGGTCGCCCCCGACCGGGACGAGGCCTTCCACGACGAAACCGTCGCAGCGGCCGGGGCAGAAGTCGACCACCAGCCGAGTCCCGGCCGGGGTGCCGTCGGTCGTCCACAGCTCGACACCGTGGACGCCCTCGTCGGCCAGGAGGTAGGAGCGCCCACCGAGGCGTAGGGACTGGGGAGAGAGTACCCGGAGGAGGTTGACGAGTCGCTGGGCGCCGCCGGGGGTGCCGTCGCTCGCCCACAGAGCCGCCGAGCCGTCGAGCCGGACGACGAACCAGGCCGTTTTTCCGCCTCCCAGATCACCGACGAAGCGGATCGTGCCGGAGCTCTCCCCCGCCGGACCGAAGTCCTCGAGCAGCACCGTTCCGGCGGCGGTGCCGTCGCTCCTCCACAGGCGGAGTTGGTGCAACTCGAGCAGGTAGAGCGCCGTCCCCGCTTGCCACAAGCCCTGGTACTCCCCGTCCGGGGCCGACACGGCCACGCGGGTGCCCGCCGGTGTGCCGTCGGTCGTCCACAGGACGAATCGGCCCTCGGGACTGAGGCCGCGGAAGTAGAGCCGATCCCCGAGCCGGACGAGCTCCGCGGCGGAGGCGTTGTCGGGGCCCGGCAACAGATCTTTGAGCAAGTGCGTGCCGGCCGGAGTGCCGTCGCTCACCCAGGGCTCGTCGTCGAAAGCGGCGCCGGACTCGAAGCTGGCGTTGAAGAAAAGGAGGCCCGTCGGCGCGTCGAAGCCCATGGGATCGCCCACCAACAAATCGTCGACCAACGGCAAGGTACCCGCCGTGGTGCCGTCGGTACGCCAGAGAGTCTGCTTTCCCCCTGGGTCTCGGGCCACCAGCCAATGGAGCGGTCCCGCGGTCGGCAGGACTCGATGGAATACCACCCCGGGCGGCTGGAGCGACGAGGTTCCTCCCGGCGTGCCGTCGGTGCGCCAGAGCTGGACCTGCTCCGGCACGGCGTGTGTGAGGACCAACCAACCACCGGCCACGGGAAGCAGGTCGGGAAAGGAACTCGGGGCGCCGGGGATGAGGTCTGCCACGAGCTGCGGGGTTCCGAAAGCCGCAGTGAGGTCGGTGGCCGGTGCCGGTACCGAGGTCGCGAGCCAGGACAGGCAACAGAGCGTCGCGCGGGCGATTTTCATCTCGTGGTCCTCTCGGCCGGTCACTTGAATTGCTGCTGAAGCATAACACGCTCGAGGCGTACGTGATTTACGCCCGAATACCGCTTGACATTACGCCTCATTTACGCCATTCTCTGCCTCCGACCCCACCTCCGGCTGTCACTTCCATGAGCCAGGTCGACGGGGGCCGGCGAAGGTCGACGGTCCTCCCCATGATGGTGATGACGGTGTTGCAGGTTCAGACGAGTTCGGAATGGCTTGAGGGACAACCGGTCGGGGAGTTTTCCACGCCTACCCCACGTGTCCCTCCCCGACCGGCCCTCAAGCCGCTTTTGGATTCGGCCCCGGAGCCGAAAGCACCGCCGAAAACGCCGTTGTCGCAAAGCGACGGCGCCCTCCATTGTCTCCGAAAAACGTTCCGCAGCGCCCGCGAATTGTTGCGGGATCAGGAACGGGCGCGTTCGGCAAGCGAATTGCCGGCGTTGCCCACGGCCTTGCCGGAAATCGACCGCCTACTCGGCGGAGGGCTCGACCGCGGACGTCTGGTGGAGCTCGTGGGCGCCCGCTCCTCGGGGCGTTTCTCCCTGGTGCTCGCGGCCCTCGCGGCGGCCACCTCGATCGGCGAGGCGGCGGCCTTGGTCGATCTCGGCGACGGCTTCGACCCGGCCGGTGCGGAGCTCGCCGGGGTGGACTTGGAGCGCCTGTTGTGGTCCCGTCCGCGGCGCATCAAAGATGCCTTCGCCGCCACCGAGATGCTGCTCGAAAGTGGCTTTCCCCTAGTGGTGCTCGATCTCGGCACGCCTCCCGTGCCCGGCGGGCGCGGGCAGGACGCCTTCTGGCTGCGCCTCGCCCGGGTCGCCCAGGTCCACCGGTCGGCGTTGCTCGTGTCCGCGCCCTACCGCGTCAGCGGCCCGGCCGCGGCCAAAGTGATCGGCACCGAGTCGCCGCGGGTTTCGTGGCTCGGCGCCCGCCTGCTGCTGGGGCTCGAGAGCCGGGTACGGGTCGAGAAGGTGCGCGGCGCCTCGGCGCCGCCCGCGGGGGTCGCCCTCGAGCTGGCCGTGGCCGGCGAGTTGCCGTTCCGTCGTCGCCGCACGCCGCGGGTCGTGGCACCCCCGCTCGAGCAGCCGCTGCCGCGCGTCGCGAGTGCCACCGCCCTCACCGCGGTGGCGGTCTGACGGCGAGGTCGGGAGCCATGCCGCGCGGCCGGATCGCGTGCCTCGCCGTTCCCCTCTTCCCGCTCGCCGCGCGATTGCGGAGTGAGCCCGAACTCGGTCAGGAGGCCCTCGCCATCCTGGCCGGCAACGGCCACGCCGCGCGGGTGGTGGGAGCCACCCGCATCGCCCGCCGGGCCGGGGTCAAGGTCGGCATGACGTTGCCCCAGGCGCGCGCGCTGGTGCCCAAGCTGGTGGCCCGTCCGCGGGACCCCGAGTGTGAAGCTACCGCCCAGGAAGCGTTGTTCGAAGTCGCCGAGACGTTTTCGCCGCGGGTCGAAGACGCCGGGGAGGGGTTGATCTACCTGGACATCGACGGCATCGAGTTGCGCTTCGCGCCGCCGGGTGCCGACGCCGATCTCACCGCCGCCGAGCGGGCCGCGGCGGAGGCCATGGCGCGCGCCGCGGAGCACGGCGCCGGGCTGCCGGTGCGGGTCGGAGTGGCGGGCAGCAAGTTGGCCGCGCGCACCGCCGCGGAGTTGCCCGGAGGCACGGGCATCGTGGTCGTCGCCCTCGGCGAGGAGCCGGCGTTCCTAGCGCCCCTACCGCTCGCCCGGCTGGCCCCGGAGTTGCGCTTGGCGGCGACGCTGACCCGCTGGGGACTCCAGTCCGTCGGGGAGTTCGCGCGCCTGCCGGAAGCCGAGGTGGCGAGCCGGCTCGGCCGCGCCGGGCACGAGTTGCAGCAGATCGCCCGTGGGCTCGATCCCCGCCCCCTGATGCCTCGGGAGCCGCCGCCCACGTTTCGAGAAGGGCTCGATCTCGAATGGCCGCTGGTGGCCCTCGAGCCGTTCCTGTTCATCGCCCGCGCCGCCCTCGACCGCCTCGGCCAGCGCCTCGCCACCCGCGGGCTCGGCTGCGCCCGGTTGGTCGTCGACTTGCGCCTCGAGCCCGACGGCTTCGACACCCGCTCGATCACGCTGCCGGCACCCACGGTCGATGCCAAGGCTCTGACGACGCTCCTCCGGCTCGACCTCGAAGCGCGCCCCCCGGGGGCCGCGGTGGTGGGCTTCGCCTTCACGGCCCATCCCAACGCCCCGCGCGCCGGGCAACTGTCGTTGCTCGGCCCGGAGGCCCTCTCACCCGACCGCCTGGGCACCACCCTGGCGCGCCTGTTCGCGTTGCTCGGCCCCGAGCGGGTCGGCTCGCCGCGCCCGCGGGACGGCCACCGCCCCGAGGGTTTCGAGCTCGAACCCTACCGCCCGCCACCGCCGCCGCGCGTGCGCCGCGAGCCACGCCAGGGCCTGGGGCTGCTGACCGTACGGGTGTTACGCCCGCCGGTGCCCGTCGAGGTGATGGTGGCCGGGGAAGAAACTGACGAGCGACCGGTGCGCTCGGGCGAGGTGGCGGAAGAACCCGCCGTCTACGAAAGTGGTGGTCCTCCCCATCCCGACACCACCCGCTGGCGCTTGCTCTCCGTCCAGCCCACGACACCGACCCCGGAAAACGAACGCCGACCCAAGATCGGCGGCCGCGTCCGCGTCGCCGCCGGCCCCTGGCGTATGGAAGAAGGCTGGTGGCAAGAGTCCGCCGTCGAACGCGACTACTGGGACGTCGAGCTAGCCCCCGGCGGCGTGCTGGTGCGGATCTACCGGGATCGGGAGTCAGGGGAGTGGTTTGCGGATGGGATGTATGACTGAGGGAGAGCTGCGACCTATCTACTACGCCCCACACGTTCCTGGGGCCCAGGACACGGGCGCAAGGGCTAGGTGATACCCAAGTTGACAGCGCCCACCAAGAATGGCACAGGGTAGACGCCGTCAACTGTCGAACATCAGCTCAGCGAGCCGAAGCAATCAGGCCCAGGCCCAGCCACCTTGCAAACACACGAGCCAAGCAGTCCCCCAGTTGGTAGCGCACTCGACGTACTGGACGGAGCACGCAGTTCCGAGGAGGCTACGGCACGTGGGAAGGCTCGCCGAGGCAGCCTCCAGGGAGCCCGAGGTCGCGCAGAGAATCGTCTCTTGCGCCTGCGGGGCGGGGAGCTCGGCCGCCTGATCAGCGGAGAGCATGGCGGGGGAAAGGAGAGCGACGGTTGCAAGGACAAGGACAAGCTTCTTCATGGCGTACTCCCGGTTCGAGCTCGAGCATGGGCGCCCGAGGCTCATGCCATCTGAAGTGCTTTAAAGATAGAATGCGTGACAACGACTTGACTGCCCTTGCGTACGACATGACTGGCCCAGAGTTGCCGACCCCTCACCCCCGCCGCGCCAACGCCACCGCCACCCCACCCAAAACCAGCCCCGACCCCACGACCATCCGCCCGGTCAGGGTTTCGTTGAAGACCAAGACGCCGATCGTCAGGGCGACCAGGGGGGAAACGTAGGTGAGCATGGCGACGCGGAGGGTGGGCCAGCGGGAAAGCAGCCAGTAGTAGAGGGTGAAGGCGAGGGCGGAGCCGACGAGGGCGAGATAGAGGATGGCGCCGATGCCACGGGCATCCCAGGTGGCGGTGGTCGGGTCTTCGAAAAGAGCCGCGCCGAGGCCGAGGAGGGCGGCGCCGACAAGCATGGGGCCGGCAGCCAAGGAGAGAGCGGGGACGCCGTGGCCCCACTTCTTGATCAGGAGGTTGCCGCAAGCGGCCGAAAACGGTGAGATCAGGAAGATCAAGGCGGCTCCGGCAAGGCCAGGTGTCGTGGCTTCGAGGTCGGACGAGAAGATCACCAGAATACCGACGAAGCCGAGCAGTACCCCCAGGGCGGAGCGCACGGTCAGCCGCTCGCCGGGCAGGAAGAAGTGTCCGAGCACGGCCGCCCAGAGAGGAAAGGTGGCGAAGAGCACCGCCGCCAGGGCTGAGGGGACCTTCTGCTCCGCCCAGTAGACGACGCCGTAGGAGACCGCGAAGGTCAGAATGCCGCTTTGCACCCACAGTCGGCGCTCGGCCCCGGGAGCGCCGAGCCGCACGCCCCGCAGGCGAGCGACGACCAGGAGCACGAGGGCAGCGAGGGTGAAACGCAGGGCGGCGCCGGTCAGAGGCGGCGTCGAGTGGAGGCCCACCCGAATGACCGCCCAGGTGGTACCCCATATCAGAGCCAGGCTCGAAAAAACGGCGATCTCACGCCCGATCAAGACGATTTCCTCCGGGCGCGGACGGCGGCGGCGCAGTTACGGGTAGATCTTGTACAGCATCCGCGGGTACGGAATGGTCTCCCGCAGGTGGGTCGCCCCGGACATCCAGGCGACGAAGCGCTCGAGCCCCATACCGAAGCCCGAGTGTGGGAAGGAGCCGTACTTGCGCACGTCAAGATACCACTGGAACGCTTCCACGGGCAGGTTGTGCGACCGGATCCGCTCGAGCAGGAAGTCGTGGTCGTGGATGCGCTGGCTGCCGCCGATGATCTCGCCGTAGCCCTCGGGGGCGATGATGTCGAGCCCGAGGACGACGTCCGGGTTGGCCGGATCGGGCTGCATGTAAAACGCCTTGAAGGACGTCGGGAAGTGGGTGACCATCACCGGCTTGCCGTGGCCGGCGCTGATCACTGTCTCGTGCTCGGCGCCGAAGTCGTCGCCCCAGGCGATCGGCGTGATGCCCTCGTGCTTCTGGAGCTCCGCGATCGCCTCGGTGTAGGTCATCCGCGGGAACGGCGGCACCACGGCCTCGAGCTTCGAGATGTCGCGTTCGAGAACCTTCAAGTCCTCCCGGCAGCGTTCGAGGACTCGGGAGACGAGCGACACCACGAAATCCTCGGCGAGTTCGCATAGACCGGGGAACTCGAGGAAGGCGACCTCGGGCTCGACCATCCAGAACTCCATCAGGTGCCGCCGCGTCTTCGACTTCTCGGCCCGGAAGGTCGGGCCGAAGCAGTAGACCTTGCCGAAGGCCGCCGCAGCCGGCTCGAGGTAGAGCTGGCCGGACTGCGACAGGTACGCCTTGTCGCCGAAGTAGTCGGTCTCGAACAACGTCGACGTGCCCTCGCAGGCCGCCGGGGTCAGGATCGGCGAGTCGATCAGGACGAAATCCCGGTGGTAGAAGAAGTCCCGAATCGCTTGCTCGACCTCGCTGCGGATTTTGAGGGTAGCCCGCTGCTTCGACGAGCGCAGCCACAGGTGGCGGTGCTCCATGAGAAACGCCGTCCCGTGTTCCTTGGGGGTGATCGGGAAGTCGGCGGTCAGGTCGAGGATCTTGAAGCCCGTCAGATGGATCTCGAAGCCGCTCGCCGCCCGCGCATCGGCGCGCACGAAGCCGGTCAGCTCGACACTCGACTCCTGCGTACCGCGTTCGACATCGGCCCAAGCCTCCTCGGGCAGCTCCCGCTTGCTGGCGACCGCCTGGATGACGCCCGAGCCGTCCCGCACCTGCAGGAAGCCGAGCTTGCCGCTCGAGCGCTTGTTCTCGAGCCAGCCCCGCAAGGTGACTTCCTGATCGGCGAACTGGGCCAAACGGCGAATGGCAACGACGGGCGGCGCGGTCGAACTCATGATCGTCAAGCTCCGGGAAAAGCCGGCCCCGACGGGCGCGGCGAAGGAACGGTTAGGTTAGTGGAAGGGGTGGGAGGGGGTCAAACCTCACCCAGCAACCGCGCCAAGACCGCCGCCGCCGCGGCCTGCTCGGCTTGCTTTTTCGACCGACCTTCCGCGGCGGCCTCGACGCCGGTGCCGAGGTGGCACAGGACGGTGAAGACGCGGTCGTGGGGTGGGCCGGTTTCAGAGATCAGCCGGTACTCGGGGAGCGCCCCGCCGCGGCCTTGGGTGAGCTCCTGAAGGCGCGTCTTGGCGTCGACCTCGTGGGGCCGCGGCCGGGCTTCGACTTCTCCGGCCAGCAAAGGCACGACGATCTTCTCCGCCGCCGCCAGCCCACCGTCGAGATAGGCGGCGCCGAACACCGCCTCGAGGGCGTCGGCCAGGAGCGACTGCTTGGTGCGACCGCCGGAGCGCTCCTCCCCTACCCCCAACTGGAGGGCCTCGCCGACACCCAAAGTGCGGGCGTAACCGACCAACGCCCGGCTGCTCACGAGGTGCGCCTTCAGTTTCGAGAGCGCACCCTCGGGGAGATCGGGGCGGCTTTCGTACAGCCACCGGGCGGCCACCAAACCGAGCACGGCGTCCCCCAGGAACTCGAGGCGTTCGCTGTGGTCCGTGGTGCCCCGTTCGTTGGCCAGGGAGCTGTGGGTAAGGGCCTGTTCGAGCAACTCCACACGGCGAAAGCGATAACCGAGACGCTCTTCCAGCGGAGTCTTCGGGCGACGACCGAGCATGGTGTCGAGGCGAGCCTCAACCAACGAGAACACTGCCGCCGTTGACGTTGAGAATCTCGCCCGTGATGTGGCGAGCGAGCGGTGAGGCGAGGAACACCACCGGCCCCGCGATGTCGTCCGCGCTGGCGACGCGCCCGAGCGGAATGCCCGCCGCGGCCTTGGCACCGGCTTCCCCGGTGAGGGCGGCGGCACTCATTTCGGTGTCGACCCAGCCGGGCGCCACCGAGTTGACCCGGATCCCCGGGGCCAGCTCCGAGGACCACGCCTTGGTCGCCGAGATCAGCGCTCCCTTGCTCGCCGCGTAGGGACTGTAGAAGGCCTCGCCGCGCTGCCCCGCCGTCGAAGTGATGTTGACCACGCTGGCGTTCGGCGAACGTTTGAGCAGCGGCACCGCCTCGGCCATGGCCAAGAACGGACCGAGAACGTTCAGCTCCATGGTTTCCTGATACCGCGGAAAATCGAACCGTTCAATGGGATTGTGGACCCACACCCCGGCATTGTTGACGAGGCAGTCGAGGTGCCCCCACTGGTCCCCCACGAAGGCGAACAGGTGGAGCACCTCTTCGGGTTGGGTCAAGTCGGCCCGGAACAAGGCGTGGGGCTCGTCGGAGAGGCGGCGCAGGTCCGAGAGCACCTGCACCGCGTCCTCGCCGCGGGTGTGGTAGTGGATCAGCACCGTCGCCCCGGCCTGGGCGAACCGCCGGCAACACGCGGCACCGATACCGCGGCTGCCTCCGGTCACGACCACCCGGTACCCGGTGAGATCCAGCAAGCTCACCCCAGGCTCTCCACCACGATCGCGATGCCCTGGCCGCCGCCGATGCAAGCCGAGGCGACCCCGAGGCCACCCCCGCGACGCCGGAGCTCCTTCAGCAGAGTCAGCGTGATGCGCGTGCCGGTGGCCCCCAGCGGGTGACCGAGGGCGATGGCGCCGCCGTTGACGTTCAGTTTGGCGACGTCGAGCCCGAGCTCCTGGACGCAGGCCAAGACCTGACCGGCGAAGGCCTCGTTGATCTCGACCAAGTCGAGGTCGGCGAGAGACTTGCCGATCTTGGCGAGGGCGGCGCGGATGGCCGGCGCCGGACCGATGCCCATGCGTGACGGTTCGACGCCCACGACCGACCAGGAGAGGATGCGGCCGAGCGGCTTCCAACCCCGTTCGCGGGCGCGATCGGCGGTCGACAGCAACATCATGGCGGCACCGTCGACGATGCCCGAGGCGTTGCCGGCGGTCACGAAACCGGTGTCGTCGAAGGCCGGGGGCAACTTGGCGAGCCCTTCGAGGGTGGCGTCGGGGCGCACGTGTTCGTCGCGCTCGACGCGCTTCGCTCGCTTGCCCTCGCCGACCTCGATCGCCACCACTTCTTCCGCCAAGCGGCCGGCTTCCCAGGCCGCGGCGGCCTTTTTCTGGCTCTCGAGGGCGTAGGCGTCCTGGGCTTCGCGGCTGATGCCGTAGTCGCGCGCCAGGTTGTTGCTGGTCTGGGCCATGTAGCAGCCGCACCACGGGTCCATGAGGCCCGCGATCAGCGAGTCTTCCAGCTCCCCGTGGCCGAGCCGGTACCCGCGCCGGGCGCCGCGCAGGACGAACGGCGCCTGGCTCATGTTCTCCATACCGCCGACGAGGCACAGGTTGGCCTCCCCCGCCAGCATCAGGTGGGCGCCGGTGATGATCGACTGGATTCCCGAGCCGCACAGACGGTTGACCGTCACCGCCGGCACTTCGATCGGCACTCCAGCGCGCAGCGCCACGTGGCGGGCGCCGTAAATGGCATCCGCCGAAGTCTGTTGAGCATTGCCGACGACCGTGTGGTCGATTTCCTTGCCCTCGACCCCGACTTGGGCGAGCAGCGCCTTGGCCGCCCGCGCTCCGAGCTCGATGGCCGAGACGTCGGCGAAGGAACCATTGAAGGAGGCCATCGGCGTACGCACGCCGTCGACCAGGACCAGATCCCGTATCTCCATGGAAAGACTCTCCGTAAGCTCGTCGTGGATGCCCCGGGAGAACCGGAGCGACGGTCAGAATACCATGTCGTCCGGCTAAGATCGGCCGATGCGACTCGACCTCCTCACGGGCCTCGTCGACGGTGCCCGCCAAGTGACCAGCCCGCACCAGGACGGGCGGCCGAGCTGGGCGACCATCGATCTCGTCGTCCTCCACGGCATCAGCCTGCCCCCGGGGGACTTCGGCGGACCGTTCATCGAAGATCTTTTCCTCGGTCGCCTCGACCCGACGGTTCACCCGTTCTTCGCCGGGATCAGCGGGCTACGGGTCTCGGCCCACTTCCTGATCCGGCGCGACGGCAAGCTCGTGCAGTTCGTGCCCGTGCACCGCCGCGCCTGGCACGCCGGCCTATCGAGCTACCAAGGCCGCGGCGACGTCAACAGCTTCTCCGTGGGAATCGAGCTCGAGGGCACGGACACCGTGCCCTACGAAGACGTCCAGTACGACGTTCTGCAGGCGCTCCTGGCCCAGCTCGTCTCCGCCTACCCCGGCCTCGCGGTCACCGGTCACGAGCACATCGCCCCCGGCCGCAAGACCGACCCGGGGCCGGTTTTCGATTGGCAGCGGATCGGCGTTAGGCCGTGAGATGGCGATGGGTCAGGGGGCCGCGGCCGGACCGTCCGGCTCGACCTTGAACACCTTGCGCACCAGCACCGTATCGCTGTCCCACTCGTTGCCGCTCTGCATGGCACTCTCGGGCCGGGGACCGGGGAGACCACCGGGGACCTCGGGTAGACCGTACCGCTGGTCGATCAGCTGGACGTCGAGCGCCGTCGCACCGGTGGTTTCGACCACGAGCTCGAGGCCCTCGGGCGGCGCGGCGTAGTAGAGGAAGGCGCAGCGTTTGGGGTCGCGCGGTTGGTTGGGAACCCGCACGCAGTCGAGCACCCGGCCCCCGGTCTGGATCACCAGGTCCGACTCGGAACCGAAGCGCAGCCGCATCCGATCCCCCGACAACGGCGAGCGCACCCGCAGGTGATACCGCCGCCCGCCGCCGGAGGTGGCTTCCCGCGCCAGCACGTCGAGCTCCGGCGGAGGTAACGGCAGCACCGGCGCCGGTCCCACGGCCAGGGGCCGGTTGAAGCCGATGAACTCCGGCAGAGGCTTGCGCTCGGGCTTGGGCGGCAGCACCCGGCGCGACCAGTCGTCGAGCCGGGAATCGAAGGACGCCCAGGTGGCCTCCCCCTTGTCGGCGTCGAGGGCATAGAACAGCGAGGTCGGCCTCGGGCTCTCGACCGTAAAACGCGACCGGGCCGACACGCCGATCAGGAAGACCGCCCCGGTCAGGAACAAGCCCGTCGGAATCACCCAGGCGTAGGGCACCGTGCGGATCAGCCCGAGCTGCGGCGACAGCAAGATCATGAGCAGAACGGCCAGGGCGACCAACGGGGCGGCGCCGCCGGTCAACAAGCCCACCGCCACGAGCGCCAGGGTCGGCGCCCACAGAAACGCCATGGCGAGGGCCGCCACGGCGAACCCAGCGACCCCGAGGACCGGCATCCGAGCCGGATCGTCGGTGCGCCCCAGGGCGACGAAGACGAGGCCCAGGGCTTGGAGGCCGAGCGGCAACACGAACAAGTAACTCGCCCCGGGCGCCAAGAAGCTCACGATCAAGGCGAACAGCAGCCAGAGCAACGCGCCGCCCGCGCCGATGGCAAAGCCGCCGATCTTCTGCCGCAGGGTCCGGTCGAGCACCCAGCCGCCGCCCAGCGCGAGGAAGGAAAGGGCAGCCAGCGTCCAGGCGATGGCGCTTCCGTTGCTCCACACCCGGAAGTTGAAGGGCACGGGAAACAGCAGGCCACCCGCGAAGTAGGCCAATGCGCCGGCCACGAGGACCGCCCCCAGCTGAATCCCGAACGCCTTGGCAAGACCGATCGGCTTCATCTTGCCGCGCTGCCAGCCGAGACCGAGCGCCGCTAGCACGAGCAGAGCCACGAGACCGAGCAGGGGCAACACCCAGGCCCCCGGGTAGACCACCCATCGCTGCCCGAGCAAGTTGAAGTAAACCGCGTCGCCCGGCGGACGCGGCGCTTGGAAGTCCACCTGACCGAGCCGGCGGGCAAGCGCCAGGGCCAGCTCGCCGTGGTGCTGAAGACTGCGGCGGTCGAGCCGCTCGAGATTGTCTTCCTCGGTGTGGTACCCGACGGCGCCGTGGATGAAGGCGAAGTTGAGCCCCGGCACGCCCTCCTTACGGAACACCGTGTAGTCGGTGTCGTTCGGCAGCCGGCGATAGACCTCGTAGGAATAGGAGCTGGCGAAGATCGGCGCTCCGGCATCGACCAGTTGTTCGATCAGCCAGCGGTTGTCGCGACCGGTTTCGAACAGCAGGGTCGGTCCGCGCGTGCCGCGCGCCTCGAAGTTGACGAAGACGCCGAGCTCCTTCGCCTCCGGGTGCCGAGCGAGGTACGCCTCGGCGCCTACGAGGCCGACCTCTTCACCGTCGGTGAACAGGAAGATCAGGTCGTTCTTGGGCGGCGGGGCCGACTTCAAGGCCCGCAGGGTCTCGAGCAGGGCCACCACACCGACCATGTCGTCGGCCGCCCCGACGCCCGCCGCCACCGAGTCGTAGTGGGCCGCGAAGACCACCGGCCGGCTCGGAGCACTGCCGGGAATGCGCACCACGACGTTGGCGACCTGGGCGACCGCGCCGGTCCAGGACAACACGCCGCGGGCGAGGCCGACCCCTTCCTCCACCACCGGCTCGTAGCCCAAGGCGCGCAGCCGAGTGACAAGCTCGTCACGGACGCGCCGATGCTCGTCACTGCCCACCGGGTGGGGACGGACGGCCAGATTCTGAAGGTGTTCCCAGGCGCGTTCCGCGGAGAACACCTCGGCGGGTGCGCCGGCCGGCTGGACGGCCGGTGCCCGCAGCAGGGCCAGCGACAAGAACGTCCCGCCCAACAACAGGACGGCGAGCAGCAGGCCCGCGATCGGCTTTTTCATCGAAAGGCTCCCGGTCGAAGCAGAAGAACGTAGAACGGTGGCAAGGGTGACTCCCGCTCGAGAGTACGACCCTTCGGTGTCGAGTGATGAGAGGACCGGGACAACCGCCGCCGTTCCGCGTCCACCCCAAGGCCTGATACCCTAAGGCCGTTCTTCGGAAACCGAGACCTTACCCCACGACCCGCCGGTCGTCGAGGAGACGAGCATGATGCTCCCGCGTTGCTCCCGAATCCTGATCCTCGCTCTCGTATTCTCCGCCTGCGCGGCGGAAGCCAAGGTGACCCGTTATCTGACCGGCAACGCGGCGGACGTCAACGCCATCCTGAACGGCCCCGTGCACGACCTCGGCGGCGGCGGCACCGATGTCGATCCCGCCATCCAGTGGATGATCGACCAAGTGCGCGGCTGCACCACCTGCAGCACGAAAGTCGACGTCGTGGTCCTGCGCGTGACGGGATCGAACGGTTACAACCCGGCCATTGCCGCCATGAACGGCGTCGACTCGATCGAGACGATCGTCATGACCCGGCGGGCGGACGCCAACACCACGGCGGTCGAAACCACCATTCGGAACGCCGAGGTGGTCTTCTTCGCGGGCGGCGACCAGTGTGACTACGTGACCCTGTTCAAGGGCACCCGGGTCGAAACCGCGGTCGAGTTCGTCTACGGCAAGGGCGGCGCCGTCGGCGGCACCAGCGCGGGGTTGGCGATCCAAGGCGACTTCACCTACGACGCCTGCACCGGCAGCGCCCTGTCGAGCGACGCCCTCGCCAACCCCTACCACCGCAGCATCAGCTTCACCTACGACTTCTTCCACTGGGCGAACCTGGGCGGCACGATCACCGACAGCCACTTCGTCACCCGCGACCGCATGGGCCGTACACTCGCCTTCGCCGCCCGCCAGGTCAAGGACGGCCGTACCTCCGCCGCCCTCGCCATCGGCATCGAGGAAGCGACCTCGGTGGTCGTCGATCGGAATGGTCTGGCGACGGTCCTGGGCGCTGGTCCGGCCTACTTCGTGCTCGCGGACCACGTGCCGGAGGTTTGCGTCGCGGGCCAGCCCCTCACCCACTCGAACTTCAAGATCTGGAAGGTCCCTGCCGGCGGCACCTTCGACCTGCGCACGCGACCGGTGAGCGGCTACTACACCATCAGCGTGACCGGCGGCGTCCTCTCCGGCAACCCGTACTGAAGGGACGTGGCGGTGCACAGCTCCGACGCCATCACCCACGGCATCGCCGTCCACGTCGAAGCGGAGCTCGATCCGGGCCGCTCGCGGCCGCAGAACGACGAGTGGTTCTTTCTCTACACGGTGACCATCCGGAACCTCGGAATGCAGACCGTGCAGCTCGTGTCCCGGCATTGGGTGATCACCGACGCCCAGGGCCACCAAGAAGAGGTCCGCGGCCCCGGGGTGGTGGGCGAGCAGCCCGTCTTGGCTCCGGGGGACGAGTTTGAATACACCTCCGGCTGCCCCCTGACCACGGCCTTCGGGACCATGCACGGCAGCTACCGGATGGTGACCGAGAACGGCGACAGCTTCGAGGCAGAGATCGCCCCGTTCACCCTGTCGGAGCCCTTCACGGTCCACTGAGCACGCCGGCCTTGGTTGCCGCGGCCATCAGCTCCTGGTGCTCGGGGATTTGGGACAGAAAGCCGTTGCGGAGCTCGGCGGGCAGGTACTCGGTCTTGCGGAGCAGATGACGCGCCGCCCGTTCCAAGTGGCCGCGCGCCTCCGAAACGCGCCACAGCCGCTCGAGGCCGAGGTAGAGACGGAACTCGAGCAGCTCGACCCGTTCCGCCTCTGGGCCCTCGGCCATCGCGGCTTTCAGCTCGCGGACCAGTTGGGCCACGACTTCGTCGCGATCGCGTTCGACCGCCAAGACCAGCAACCACGACAAGTCCGCGGCGGCCTGCTCGCGATTGTCGAGATCACGGTGGGCAGCCAGGGCGGCCTGGAAGTGGCCCCGCGCCTCGGTCGGTTTGCGCTGGGCGAGGGCGATGCGTCCGAGCAATTGCTCGGTGTAGGCCAGGGCGCCGGTCTGCGAGTGGAGTTCGAGGCCGAAACGTGCTTGGCGAGCCTCCGCGAGGGCTTCTCGCGGGCGCCCGAGATCGAGCAGGTTTTCCGCCAGAGTCAGCCGCACGAGGGCTTCGCCGACGCCGTCACCCCGCTCGCGCTGGAGCTCGAGGGCGCGCTTGAGCGGCGCCGTGGCGCCGATGAAGTTCCCGAGCCGCGTGTAGGCCTGGCCGATGCCGAGTAGCGCCGAGGCCGCTTCCTCCTCGTCGCCGACGCGGCGGTGAATCTCCTCCGCTTCCCGAAAGTGCTCGAGGGCCTCGGTAGTCCGACCAGCGCGCAGCTCGGTCACCCCGAGGGCCGCCAGGGAGGCCCCGATGGGCTTGGCGGTGCCCACCCGGCGGCGCACGGCGAGGGCTTCGAGGTGAAGCTCCCGGGCTTCGTCCTGCCGGTTCTGGTGGCGGGCGATCTCGGCGAGATGGAAACGGCCGCTGGCGGCGAGCGACGAGGCTCCCGAGGCGTCGAGCACCGGTACCACCCGCGCCAGCAGATCCTCGGCTTCCTCGAACCGGCGCAGGCGGACGAGCACCCGCCCGAGGCGCAGCACGAGCACGGCGCGACCCTGCTCGGTCGCTCCCTCGGCCGCTCGCAGAGCCCCCCGCAAAACGTCGGCGGCTTCCTCGAGCCGTCCAGCGTCTTCCGCCAGCTCCGCCTTCAAACCGGCCAAGGCGAACCGCTTGACTGGTTCCCCGGCAGCAAGTTCGAGAGCACGGTCGAGGTCGGCCCGAAAGTCGGCCAGGAGTCCGACCCGGCGCGCCATCGGCAACAGCGTCCAAAGGATCTGCAACTCGCCCTCGGAGTCGATACCCCGGGCGCGTTCGGTGGCGAGCTCCGCCGCCAAGGCGGGCACGAGGTCCGAGGTCGGAGCGCCTCCGCCGAGGGCCGCTTCGAGTACCGCCCCGGAGCCTTCCTCCGAACCTTTGAGCATCGGATAGGTGCGCCAGGCGCCGGTCGGGGAAGCCGTGGCGGCCAAGTTGCGGCCGAGTTCGAGTAGCTGGGGACGCAGGGAGGCGACATCCACCGTCCAGCGCAGGGCCGCGCGGACGGCGGGACTCGGCACGTCCACCGCGGCGCCCCAGGGCGATTCGGCGGGCACCACCAGGCCGGCCGCGAGTGCGCCCGCGACCCACTCCCCGGCCGCTGCCGCGGGTCGACCGAGAGCGGCCGCCGCCGCCAACCGGTCATCGGGAATCGCCCCTTCGTTGAGGGCCAGCAGGCGCAGCGCCCAAGGATCGGCCAACCGCGCCACTTCCGCCGCGACGTGGCGTACGAAGCGGTCCGAAGGCACGAACTCGCCGTCGGCCGGGCCGCGATAACGCAGTTGGCCGTCCTCTTCGGTCAAGCGCTCGAGCTCCGCGAGGGCCGCCAGCCCTTCTTCGAAGGCGAAGGGATGCCCCGCCGCATGGGACAGCAGTCTCTCGAACAAGCGCGCCGGCAGCCCGAGACCGGCGGCGACCTCCCGGGCGTGGAGTTCGCTCTCGTCGCCGCCCAGCGGCGGGATGTCGACCACCGGCCAGCGACTCGTGGCCACGGCCGCGGGCAGCGCGCCACGCACCACCAGTACCAGCCGGAAAAGCCCGGCTTCGGCAGCGGCCGCGAGCTGGCCGAGCACGCGGGCATCGAGGTCCGTGGCGCTTTCGACGCCGTCGCAGACGACGACCGGCGACTCCCCGGGAGCGCGGCGCAACCAGCCGGGGAAGAAGTGTCCAAACAGCTCCGGGTCACCGAGTTGCGACGGCGCACCGTCGGGCTCGAGCCAACGCACGGTGCCGTCGTACCCGAGTTCGGTGGCCCAGGGGGCCGACTCCGAGCCCGCCGCGGCCAGGCCCCAGGCCAATTGCGCGCCGAGAGAGGGGCCGCGGTGACGGGTCGGACGCAGGCTGGCCCAGAGGGTTCGGCGGCCCGCCAGGGCCTGGTACACCGCGCGGGTCTTGCCCACCCCGAGCCCGCCCTGGACCACCGCCACGGGCACCTCGTGAAGGAGCGCAAGAGCGGCGTCGACACTTGGTCGGGGCACGTAGGCGGGCGCCACGCGCAGCATTTCCGCGCTCCTCCAAGGCACTTTGCCCGGTGCCACCGCACGCGCCGCGAACACGGGGATGGGCGGCAGACCGACCCCGACATAAGGCGCCACCGACTCCAGATTACGGGGGAACTCGAGGCGCCGAGCCTCGCGAGCGGTCAGGTGCAGGCCGGGCGCCAGGTCCGGCGGCCGCTCGTCGAGGGACTCTTGGAGGGCATCCCTCTGGAGCCGCCAAAGCTCACCGGCCACCTCAATCCGGGCCGGGGTGACCAGGAGGCCGAGCCCCGCCCCCGATCCGAGGGCACTCGACAACTGGGCAGCGATCTCGAGAGCCACGTCGCCGACACCTGGGTCGGCCGCCACGGGGATCACGGCGCACAGGTCTTCGCTCAGCCAACGCACCCCCGCGCGGTCGGGCAAGAGTGCACGGGCCGTCGCCAGCCGGTGAGAAGGTAGGGTCGAAAAGAGACGGAGAACGGCCGCGGGCAAACGCAGGATCGGTCCTTGTCGACCAGCCTCGGCTCCTGCCGCCTGTCCCATCACGCCCCACCCATGGTCGATCTTGATTTCCGATCCCATCGTACCTAAGTCAACTCAGAGAAACGCGTGGATCGCGCAACCTCATGATTATTGACGAGGGCGAATCCAGAGAGCAAACGTCGTTCGTTTACAGCATCAAGTGCCTCGTTCGGGACAGCCGGGCACGCCCGTGGTAGCGTCTCCTCCACCGTCATGATTGGCTTCGCCGTTCTCGTCACGAGTCTTCTCGGGGTCTCGACGACTGCCCCGCCGGCGGACTTCTCCGCCCTGGGCGGCGAAATCACCACCCGCGTGGCCGCGGAGTTCTTCGACGCCGAACGGGCGCGTGCCTGGGCCGACCGGCATGCCGAGCTCGGCCGTGGCCTCACCGAGGCGGACGCCTTCGCCGCCGCCGTACGTTCGGCCCTGGCGGAGCTCGCGACCTCTCACACGGCGTATTACCGCGACACCGATGCCGCCTATTGGGACATCTTGGCGATTTTCGAGCCCACCCTCGGACGGGACGCCACGACCGAGCGCATCGGTGCCGCGTTCGGGGCCGAGGCGGGCGGCTGGTACGTCGAGCGGACGTTTCCGGGCGGCCCGGCCGAGACCGCGGGGCTCCTGCGCGGCGATCGCGTCTTGCTCGCCGGCGGGGCGCCCTTCGACCCCGGACGTTCCTTCCGCGGCAAGGACGGTTGGCCCTTGACCCTCACCGTCGAACGCCGCCCCGGGGAGGCCCCGCTGGAGATCCCCGTCGTGCCGCGGCGGATCGACCCCGCCGAGGAGTGGATCACGGCCCAGGCGGCGACCACGCGGGTGGTCGAGATCGCGGGGCGCAAGATCGGCGAGACGAGAATCTTCTCCTGCGCCGGACAGAAGCCCCTGCAGTTGCTCGCCGACCAGGTCCAAAGCGAGTTGGCCGCGGCCGAAGCTCTGGTGCTCGACTTGCGCGGCGGTTGGGGTGGTTGTGATTTCCGGCTCGTGGCGCTGTTCGATCCCGCGGTCCCCCGTCTCGAATCCTGGGATCGCGACGGCACGCGCTCGACGTTCTCGGCGACCTGGAAGAAGCCTCTGGTGGTGCTCATCGACCAGGGCTCCCGGAGCGGCAAGGAGGCCGTGGCCCGCGGCCTTCAGCGCGCAGGACGCGCCCGCTTGGTGGGCACGCGCACCGCCGGTGCGGTGGTCGCCGGCCGGCCCTTCGTGCTCTCCGACGGCTCGTTGCTCTACCTGGCGGTGCGCGACTTGACCCTCGACGGCGAGCGCCTCGAAGGCGTGGGCGTGGCGCCCGACGTCGAGGTCGCGGCGCCCCTGCCCGGCGCCGCGGGCGCCGATCCGCAACGCGACGCGGCCCTCGCGCTAGCGGCCCGGCTGGTGACCGACCTCAGCCGAGCCGATCGATGAACGCCGCGGCGGCGGCCACCGCGGAGGCCCAATGTTCCCCCTCGGTGTGGCCGGAGCGCACACGGGGAACGAACGAGTGGTCGCCGTCTTCCAGCCAGTGGAGCTCGATCGCCGGGGACAGCCGGTAGCTCGCCACCTCTTCCCGGCCGCCGAAGGGATCCCGCGTACCTTGGAGGATCAGCATCGGCGTGGTCAGCTCCGCGAGATGGGCCGTCCGCAGCTTCGCCGGCTCCTTGGGCGGATGGAAGGGATAGCCGAAGGCCACGACGGCGCGGGCACCCAGCTCGTCCGCCACCAGCGAGGCGATCCGGCCCCCCAGGCTCTTGCCCGCGAACACCACCTTCGAGGCACCGCCGAGCTCGTCGGCCACGGCGGACCAGGTCGCCCGCAGCACCGGCTCGCGATCCGGCGGCCGGCGTTCGCCGCGGCGGCGTGCGGCCATGTAGGGGAACTCGAAGCGCACGACCCGCAGGCCCCGCGCGGCCAGCCCCGCCGCCACCGTGGCCAGGAACGGTGAGTCCATCGGGGCACCGGCCCCGTGGGCCAAGGCCACCAGGGGTGCCCCTTCCGGACCATCGGTCAGACATTCGCGGGAAAAAGTCCTCGTCTGGTCCATGTCTCCAGGCCTCCTCACCAGCCTTCGCTTGCTATCATCGTCCAGTCACTCGACCTCGTCCCCCGACCGTCGAGATTCATTCCATCACCCGTGGAGGAGAATCCATGCCCCATCGCTACCCCCAGGAGGCCGTCCTACGCGATGGCCGGCGCGTCCTCATCCGCCCCTTCGTCGAACGCGACGTGGACGCCCTCTACGAGTTCTTCCAGCGCTTGCCCGCTTCGACCCAGCGTTTCGCTTGGGACCGCATCGACAGCGCTCGACCGTCGAGGCCTGGGGACAAAACGTCGACTACGCCAAGGTCTTCCCGCTGCTCGCCTTCGACGGCAGCCGCATCGTCGCGGATGCGACGTTGCACCGCCGGGAGCATGGCCCCCTGCGTTTGGTGGGCCGCGTCAAGTGGTTGCTCGACTCGGAGTTCCGCGGCGCCGGGCTCGGTACCCTGCTGATCAACCACTTCATTTCGACGGCTCGGGACCAGGGCCTGCGTCACCTAACCTGCATGCTGATTTCCGACCTCGAAGCCGACGCCGTGCGCACGGTGACCGAACTCGGATTCATAGCCACGATCATTGCCGGGTACGGCTCGGACCCGGTGGGCGCCCAGCACGAGATGACTAAGCTGGTGTTGATGCTGTTTGGCGCCAGTTTATTTGTGGGGGTGTGCC
>JANRLG010000067.1:0-4561 GCA_033762835.1 Thermoanaerobaculia bacterium | reverse complement strand
TCCGCGAGGATCTTGTCGTCGGTCAGGGGCCGCTCCCGTTTCGCCCGGGCGGCGAACAGCCGCTCGCGCAACGGCGCGACTTCCGCCCAGAGTTCCTCGGTCGAGCGCCGCCGGGCCGCTGCCAGCTCGGCCACCGGCTTCGGTAGATGGAGGACGTAGGCGGAGTTTTCGAAGAAGGGATCGCGGTCGAAGCCGTAGATCGGCGCCAGGAAAGCGGCGTCTTCCGCTCCGAGCACCGCGGACAACTCGGTCGGGGACCACACGTAGAAGGCGCCTTCGTGGCCGTGGGTCTCGGCGTCGATGGCGCTCCACAGCTCACCCCGCGAACCGGTCATCTCGCGCGCCAGGAAAGCCACGGTCTCCCGCGCCACTCGTTCGAGCTCCCGGTCACCGCCGCGGCGCTCGGCTTCCAAAGCACAGAGCTCGAGCAGCAGGGCGTTGTCGTAGAGCATCTTCTCGAAGTGCGGCACGAGCCAGGCGCCATCCGTGGCGTAGCGGTGTAAGCCGCCGCCGAGCTGGTCGTAGAGGCCGCCGCGGCCGAGGGCGTCCAGGGTGCGCCCGAGCATCTCCGCCGCGCGCGGGGCTTCGGCGTCGTCGGCGAGGGCGTGGAGCAGGTAGAGGTTGGCGGGCGAGGGGAACTTGGGAGCGCCGCCGAAGCCACCGTGAACCTCGTCGAAACCGCGGACGAGTCCGGCGTAGGCGCGGTGAGCCACGGTGCCGGCCGGTGGTGTGGCCCCCACGGCCCGTTGCTCCTGCAACCGTCGCAGCGCCGCGAGCACCTCCTCGGCCTGCATCTCGACGTCTGCCCGCCGCTCGCGCCAAGCCTCGGCCAGACTGACCACGACGTTGGCGAAGCCGGGCCGGCCGTGGCGATCGGTGGGCGGAAAGTAGGTGCCGGCGTAAAACGGGGCCAACGCGGGCGTCAAGAACACCGAATTCGGCCAACCACCTTGACCCGCGAGGATCTGGGTGGCGGTCATGTAGAGGTCGTCGATCTCGGGCCGCTCTTCACGATCGACTTTGATGCACACGAAGCGCTCGTTGACGAGCTCGGCGATGTCCGGATCGGTGAACGACTCGCGCTCCATGACGTGGCACCAGTAGCAGGTCGAATAACCGACCGAGAGGAAGATCGGTTTGTCCTCGGCCTTGGCCCGTGCCAAGGCTTCGGGCCCCCACGGGTACCAATCGACGGGGTTGTCTTTGTGGAGCAAGAGGTAGGGGCTGCTTTCGTGGGCCAGACGGTTCATGAGAAGAGTCTAGAGTGGACGGTGGACGAAGTGGACCGACGATCCGAAGTCCACCGTGTCCACTTCGTCCATTCCGACCTTTGTCTCACTCTCCCCCGCCGCGATACTCTTCTCTTCAGCTTCCCTCGCTTGTTTTCGTGCCGCAGGTCGCGGCGCGTTTTTCTTCCGATGCCCTCGGAAGGTGGAAAGGTGGACCCCATGTCCAAGTTGTTCCCGTCGGTATTGCCCAAGAAGTTCGTTCTCGCAGCGGCCGGCCTGCTCCTCGCGACGGTGGCAGGCGCGGCCGTGGCCGACGACGGACTGCAAGTCCGGCTCGGCTCGCCCAAGACGTTCGTGGCGGCCAACGAAGACGTCACGGTGCGGTTCGAAATCAAGAACGACACCGGCCGCGACCTCCAGGTGCTCTACTGGCAGACTGCCCTGCGCGGCGTCTACAACGATCTGTTCGACGTCCGGCGCAACGGCGAGCCGGTCGAGTACATCGGCCGCGATTACAAGTGGGCGATGCCCCAGGCCCACGATTTCATTCTGATCAAGGCCGGGGAGACCCTGGGCAGCGACGTCGATCTCGCGAGCTACTACGACCTTTCCACTTCCGGCGAGTACACCGTGCGCTTCCGCGCCAACCTCGGCGGCGCCCTGCGCGGCGAGAAGGCGGCCCTGGCGGCAGTGGCCGGCCAGCCGGCCCTGCGTTCGAACCGCCTGACCTTGGGTGTCGAGCGCGATGCCGAGCTCGAGTCCGCGCTGGCCGCGATCGAAAGCGACGCCCTCGCTTACCTGACCCCCGGCTTCGTCTCCTGCTCCTCCAGCCGCCAGACCACTCTGCGCAGCGCCCTCGGCGCCGCCGAGACCATGGCGTTGAAGGGCCGTAACTACCTGAACGCGGGCACCGTCGACTCCGGCTACACCCAATGGTTCGGAACCTACAGCTCGACCCGCTACAACACCGTCAAGAGCCACTTCGCCAACATCTACACCGCGGCCAATGCCCGCACCGTGACCTTCTACTGCGACTGCACGGACAGCGCCTACGCCTACGTGTTCAAGAACCAGCCCTACCGCATCCACCTGTGCAACGCTTTCTGGAGCGCGCCCCTCACCGGCACCGACTCGAAGGGCGGCACGATCGTGCACGAGCTGTCGCACTTCACCGTGGTCGCCGACACCGACGACTGGGCCTACGGCCAGACCGCTTGCCGCAGCCTCGCGACCTCCAACCCGACGCGCGCCACGGACAACGCCGACAGCCACGAGTACTTCGCGGAAGGCCGGCCCTGATTTCGCGCTGAACCGTGTCCCTCCCGAGCTGGCCGACGGCACCCGAAAGGGTGACCACCCAGCTCAGGAGGGATTACGATGAGACGAACTCTTCTCGCTTTCGCGCTCGCCACGACGCTGCTTGACTCGGCTGTCGCGGCGGCGCCCTACGCCGTCACCGGCACCGCCTCCAACCCCCTCGGCAACGGCCTGGTGCGGACGGAATTCACCGTTTCCGCCGGGGTTCATCCCCTCGACCGCTTCAAGATGGTGCGCATCCGCCGCTCCCACGGCGGACCCGACCGCGGCGTGATCCTTTTCCTGCCGCCCCTCGGCACCACCTTCTCGTTCTACGAGCACCGCGACGGCGATCCCGCCGGCCGGCCGGGCAGCTCCATCGCCGAGTTCTTCGCCCTACGCGGGTTCGACGTCTTCGGCGTCTCGCCGCGGTTCGAGGGCCTCACCGCCGGTTCCTGCGAAGCCGGCGTGATCGATTGCTCGATCCTCGCGACCTGGAACCTGCAGTCGATGGTCGAGGACGTGGCCTTCGCCCGGGGCCAGATCGCCGCGCTCCATCCGGGAGCCCCGGTTGCCTTGGGCGGAGCGTCCCTGGGCTCGATCCTCGCGATCGCCACCGCCGACGCCGACCCCGCGGCCTACGACGCCCTGATCCTGTGGGAAGGTTTGCTCTACTCGGACGATCCGGCCGTGGTGGGCTTGAACACCGGTTATTGCGCCGGTCTCGAAGCCCAACTGGCAGCGGGGCGGATCTACGACGGCGTCACCTCCGGGGTCTTCAAGACGGCCGCGAAGCTCGCCCAGACGGCCCCCGGCGGGCTGTCACCGATCCCCCTCGTCCCGCCTTTCCTGACCAACCGGGAAGCCCTCGTGGCGAATCTCTCGATCCCCACGCCAGGACCGGTCTCGATGCCCGTGCCGGGTTATTTCCAGGTGGCGGGCGACCTTGCCACGGCGAGCTTCCGCTTCGCCGACGCCGACCGGCTGATCGAAAACGTGACGCGCTTCAACTCCTACATCCCGAACGTGCTCGTGCGCGACGTGTCGTGCTCGTTGGCGGGGGTCGAAACGTCCTACACGGACGGGCTGGGGGCGTTCACCGGGCCGATCCTCGCCATCGCAGGCGGGCACGGCTTCGGCAACTACCTCGGACCTCAGCTCGCTCTCTTCGGCTCGACCGACGTGACCGTCCGGATCGAACCGGACTTCGGCCACATCGACCACATGATGACGCCGCGGCACACGGACTTCGTCGAGCGGCCGATCCTCGAGTTCTTGCGCCGCGTGCGTGACTGAGGCGGGAAGTCGAAGGAGGAGGTCGACTCGGCCCGAGCCGACCTCCGACCCACCCGTTACCGGGAAACCGGCAGATCGTTCTCCTTCGCTAGATAGGGCGCTTTCCGCGGCCGGTTTCCCTCACGGCCCGCGCGCGAAATCCACGAGCGCGATACCATCCGCCGGTCCCGCGTCCCCCCGCCCGGAGGAAATAACATGCGCCGTGGTCTGTGTGCTCTGTTGCTGTTCGCCCTTCTCGCCCTCCCAGCCGCCGCGGCACCTCGCGATGCCCGTGCTGACGAGGTCGCCGCTCGCCTGGTCACCGCCCTCGGCGGCGCCGAGGCTTACGCCCAAGCGCGTTACTTCTCCTTCTCGTTCAACGGCCGCCGCACCCACTGGTGGGACCGCCAGACCGGCCGCCACCGCCTCGAGGGCACCAATCGGGAAGGCCAGACCTACGTGGTGATCTCGAACGTGAACGACGCCGGCAAGGGGCCGGGCTCGGCGCTGCTCGCGGGCGCCGAGGTGAGCGGCGAAGAAAAAACCAAGCTGCTCGAAAACGCCTACGGCGCCTGGATCAACGACTTCTACTGGCTACTCGTGCCCTTCAAGCTCCAGGATCCGGGAGTCACGCTGACCTGGGACGGCGAGGAGACCGTGGACGGCGCCGTCTGCGACAAGCTGAAGATGACCTTCGACCAGGTCGGCCTGACCCCGGGCGACACTTACTGGCTGCTGGTGGACCGCGCGAGCGGCCTGCT
>JANRLG010000066.1:0-10494 GCA_033762835.1 Thermoanaerobaculia bacterium | reverse complement strand
GCTCGACGAGCTCGCCGTCACCACCGCTAAGAGTGAGCTCGTGCGTGCCCAGAAGGTGCTCGACAACGCCGCCGAGCGCCTGTCGGAAACTACCGTGCGCAGCCCGATCAGCGGCACCGTCATCGCCAAGAGCGTCGAGGTCGGCCAGGTGGTGTCCTCGGCGGTGTCTCAGGTCTCGGGGGGCACGCTGTTGCTCACCCTGGCGGACCTGAACGAGGTGCAGGTGCGCTCCCTGGTTGACGAGGTCGATATCGGCAAGCTGCGTCCGGGCATGACCGTCACCCTGCGCGTCGAGGCTTTCGCCGATCGCCGTTTCGAGGGCACCATCCAGAAGATCGAGCCTCAGGCGGTGGTCGAACAGAACGTCACCATGTTCCCCGTCATCACCCGCATCGACAACCGCGAGGGCTTGCTCAAGCCGGGCATGAACGCCGAGATGACGGTGATGATCGAGCGCCGCGAGCAAACGCTCCACGTGCCCAACGAGGCGGTCAAGGGCCTCGAGGAGGCGTTCCAGGTGGCGGCCTTGATGGGGCTCGGCGGCGGCGGCGAGGGCGGCGGGGCGGAGCGCGGCGGCCCGCGGGGACCCGGTGGCGAAGGGCGGCCGGGCGGCGGTGGGCCTCCCAGCGGTGGGGCCGATCGCCGCGTGGTGTTCGTCCAAAAGGACGACGGCAGCTTCGAACGCACTATGGTCGAGGTCGGCTTGCGCAACTGGGAGACGACCGAGATCTTGAGCGGCCTCGCCGAGGGCCAGAAGGTGGCTCTCTTGCCGAGTGCCTCTCAACTGCGCCAGTCCGCCGAGTTCCGGGAGCGCATGCAGCGCATGCGGGCCATGCCCGGTATGGGCGGTGGGTCGGGCTCGAGTTCGGGCGGCGGCCGGCCGAGGAGCGGCTCATGATCCTGCTCGAAATTTTCTTCGTCTCGTTGCGGGCCATCGGCTCGAACGCCCTGCGCAGCGTGCTCACCTGCCTAGGCATCATCATCGGCGTCGCCGCCGTCATCACTATGGTCGGCTTGGGCCAAGGCGCCCAGAAGGCCGTCGAGGCGCAGATCGAGGCCATGGGCTCGAACTTGCTCTACATCCGGCCGGGCCAGCAGCGCAGCATGGGCGTCTCCGGGGGCGAGAAGCCGCTGACCACCGAGGACGCCGAGGCCCTCGCCCGTGAGACCACGGCCATCGTGGCCTTCGTGCCCCAGATGTCGCGCCAGTTCCAGATCGAGTACGAGGACAAAAACGCCCAGACGAACATCATCGGTGCCACCCCGAACTACGCCGAGGTGGAGAACTTCACCGTCGCCATGGGCCGGTTCTTCAACGAGAGCGAGCTCGAGGGGCGGCGGCGGGTGGCCGTCGTGGGCTCCGAGACCCTGCGCAACCTGAAGGTCACCGGGGCCGAGTTGCTGGGCAAGACGGTCAAGATCGGCGGCCTCGCGTTCGAGGTCATCGGCATCATGGCGGAGAAGGGCCAGGTGTCCTTCTTCAACCCCGACGATCAGGCGGTCATCCCTTTGTCGACGGCCCAGTTCCGGCTCCACGGCTCCGATCGCCTGCGCTCGATCACGGCCCAGGTGGCCGGCCAGCGGGACGTGCCGAAGGCGATGGTGGAGATCGAGAAAACCCTGCGGCGCACCCACAAGATCGCCGAGGGCGCCGAGTCGGACTTTTCGATCCGCGATCAAAGCGACGTGCGTTCGACCTTCGAGGCCACCACCAAGACGTTTTCGTTCCTGCTCGCCGGCATCGCCGCCATTTCGCTCGTCGTCGGCGGCATCGGGATCATGAACATCATGCTCGTCTCGGTGACCGAGCGGACGCGCGAGATCGGCGTGCGCAAGGCGCTCGGCGCCACCGCCCGCCAGGTGCTCTCGCAGTTCCTGATCGAGGCCCTGGTGCTCTGCCTGCTCGGTGGCGTGCTGGGAGTGGCGCTCGGCTACGGCGCCGCGGCGACGCTTTCGAGCGTCGCCGGCTGGAGTGTGCTGGTGCCTGTCGAAGCCGTCGTCATCGCCCTCGCGGTGGCCGTCGGCATCGGATTGTTCTTCGGCATTTATCCGGCCGCGCGGGCCGCGCGGCTGGATCCGATCGAGGCGTTGCGGTACGAGTAGACGGTCACTGGGCCAGCAGGTCCAGTCCTTCGCCGCCCACCCACACCTCCAGGCGCTCGAACTCCACGGGCCCTTGGCCACGCCGGTTCGCTCGCAGCTCGAGCCGGCCCTGGCCTTTGGGGCCGGTCAGAGGGACGGTCATGGTGGTGTAGGAGTTGCCGTTGCCGTTCATCTGTATCTGGGTGTTCTCAGGCAGCCCACCCGTGATCGGCTCGCCGAGCCTCTCGACGACCAAGGGGTGGGCCTGGGCGCGGGCGAGGGCAGCGGCGTAGGACGGATTCTCCTCGGCCACGTTCTGCAGCTTCGCCTTGAGCGCCGGCCAGCTTTGCCACAGGGCGACCCCGGTCACGACCGCGAGCAGCAGAAGGCAGCCGCAGCCGCCGATGAGCCACTTCCAGATCGCCGAGGTCGGTTTGTTGGTGGTCATCGCGGTCTCCTTCACTCGGCCTTGATCTCGGTCCAATACTCGTCGAGCTTGGTGGTCAGCTCCCCGAGGTCTTCTAGGAACTCGCAGCGGTCGATGACCTCGTCCGAGGGGTAGATCGCCGGGTCGGCGGTGATCTTGGGGTCGATCAGGGGCTTTGCCGCGAGGTTCGCCGAGGCGTAGTGGGTACCGTTGACGATCCGGGCGTTGATTTCGGGCTCCATGATGAAGTTCAGGAACGCGTAGGCCGAGGCGACGTTTTGCGCCGCCGTGGTCAGACACACGCTGTCGAGCCAGATCGTGCCGCCCTCCTTGGGCAGGATGTAGGCCAAGGTGTCCGGTGCCGCGGCCACCGCCTCGGCGATCTGGCCGTTGTAGCCGTGGGCGAAGTCGACGTCCCCGGCGGCCAGGATGTTGGCGAAGTCGCCGCTGTTGTACGTCTTCACCAGCTTTTTCTGAGCCTTCAGCTTCTCCGCGGCCTGGGCGAGCACCGCCGGGTCCCGCTCGTTAAGCGACTTGCCCATGGACTTGAGTGCCACGGCGAAAGCCTCGCGCATGTCGTCGAGCATCAGGATGCGGCCCTTGTTCGCGGGGTCGAAGAGCACGCTCCAGCTATCCACCGTGGCGGTGACCTTGGCCTTGTTCCAGCCGAGCCCGGTCGTGCCCCAGACGTAGGGCACCGAGTGTCGGTTCTTGGGGTCGAACTTCTGGTCGAGCAGCCGCGGGTCGTAGTGCTTCGCGAGGAGCGGCAGCTGGCCGTGATCGAGGGGCTGGATCAGCTTCTCGGTGATCAGGGTGCGGACCATGTAGTCCGACGGGAAGACCAAGTCGTACCCGGCGACGCCGGATTGGAGCTTTTCGAGCAGCGCCTCGTTCGAGTCGTAGAGGTCGACGTTGACCGCGATGCCGGTGCGTTTCGTGAAGTCGTCGATGACGTCCTGGGGGAGATAGGCCGACCAGATGTAGAGGTTGAGCTTGCCCGTGGCGGCGGGCGCCGCGGGAGCGGAATCCGCGGTCGGTGCCGGGCGGGAGCAGGCGCTGGCGAGCAGAGCGAGGCTGGCGAGAGCCAAGGCGGCGAGGGCACGGTGCTTCATGAGGATCTCCCGGTTCCGGTGGGCTTCTGTTGCAGGCGCTGGGCGGCGACGATCAAGACGATGGTCACGAGCAGCAGCAAGGTCGAGACGGCGTTGACCTCGGGGGTCACGCCAACTTTGAGCATGGAGTAGATCTGGATCGGCAACGTCGTGGCCCCTACTCCAGCGACGAAGGAGGTCACCACGTAGTCGTCGATCGAGAGGGTGAAGACGAGCAAGGCGCCGGCCAGGATGCCTGGCCGAATGAGCGGCAAGGTCACCCGCCGGAAAACCTCGAGTGGACGAGCGCCGAGATCGAGGGCGGCCTCCTCGAGCGAGCGGTCGAATCCGGAAAGCCGGGCACGCACCACGATCGCGACGTAGGAGGTCGAAAACACGATGTGGCCGAGGACGACGGTGCCGAGCGACAGGCGCCAGCCGACCACCCCGAAGAAGGTCACCAGCGCAGCGCCGATGACGATCTCCGGCAGAATAATCGGCAAATACAGCAGCACCTGGGTGAACCCCGAGCCCCGGAACCGGTAGCGGCCGAGGGCCAGGGCCACGAGCGTTCCGACCACGGTAGCGACCACCGTGGTCAGCGTGGCAGCGATCAGGCTGTTCTTGACCGCGGCCAGCAGCTGCTCGTTGGCCAGGAGCTTCTCGTACCAGTCGAGGGTGAACCCTTGCCACACCGCGGTCTGCTTGCCGCGGTTGAAGGAGAAGGCCACCAGGACCAGGATGGGCGCCCACAGGAACAGGAACACCAGCACCGAATGGGCACCGAGCAGCCGGCGCTCCCACGACCGCGGCTCGCTTCCCCGCAGCTTCACAGCAGGGTCTCCTTGCCGGACTTCCTTGCGTGGTAGGCGTACAGGAGGAGCAGCAGCAGAACCACCGCCATCAGCTCGAAGGCCAAGGCGGCACCGAACGGTTTGTTGCGCGCCACCGAGAATTGGTTCTGGATCAAGTTACCGACGAGCACGCTCTTGGCCCCGCCGAGTAGGTCCGAAACCACGAACTGGCCCAGCGACGGGATGAACACCAGCACCACCCCGGCCAAGATGCCCGGCATTGTCATCGGGACGGTGACCCGGAAAAAGCTCGCCACCGGCGAGGCCCCCAAGTCCTGGGCGGCGTCGATCAGGGAGAGGTCGAGCTTCTCGAGCGAGGCGTACAGCGGCAGGATCATGAACGGCAGCTCGCCGTAGATCAGGCCCAGGAGCACCGCGGGCTCGTGGTAAAGCAGGTCGAGCGGCTGGCTGATGAGTCCCAGCGAGGTGAGGACGGTGTTCACCAGCCCCTCGGAGCGCAGGATCAGCATCCAGGCGTAGGTGCGGATCAAGAAGCTGGTCCAGAACGGCACTACGACCAACCCGAGCAGCAGGTTCTTGAACCGCGCCGGGGCGAGCACGGCGATCCAGTAGGCGATCGGATAGGAGATCACCAGGCACGCCAGGGTCGTCACCACCGCCAGCCACAGCGAGCGCCAGAAGATCTTCAGGTAGAGCGGATCGAAGCTGCGGAGGTAGTTGCCGAGAAAGGCGCCGGACGTGATGTGAGTCGTCAGGTTTTCGATCGGCTTGATGCCGCCGTAGGTGCCGCGTTCGGCGAAGCTCACGACCAGGACGAGCACCAGGGGCACCAGGAAGAAGACGCCGAGAATCACCCACGTGGGCAGCGCCAGCAGGTAGGGGGCGCGCCCGCGGGGCCGCTCCTCGCCGCCCGTCCCTGTCATTCCGGGGCCTCGCCGAGCACCACGGTGTGCCGTGGGCTCCAGCACAGGAAGGCGCGGTGGCCGATTTCGAACTTGGCCGCCTCCGAAAACGGCCGTTCGTTCTGTTCGTAGACGACGTACCCCCGGCCGGTGTCGTCCCGCACCCGCCACTCCGTCGCCACGCCCTGGTAGACGCGGTCCTCGATCGTGACCGGGATCGACGGAACGCCATGGGCGGACAGGTCGCGACCGCGGAGATCGAGCTTCTCCGGGCGCACGACGAAGGACACCTTGTCGTCGTGTTCGAGGGCGTGGCCCGAATGGGCCACTCGGAACGAGCCGCCGAGGCTGGCCAGGGACAAGAAGCCGTCGGCGATGGCCGAAACGGTGGCGGTGAAGAAGTTCGAGGCACCCATGAAGCGGGCCACGAACTCGCTCGTTGGTTGTTCGAAGACCTGCGCCGAGGTGTCCAGCTGCTCGACCTTACCGGCGTTCATCACCGCGATGCGGTCGCTCATCGTGAGCGCTTCTTCCTGATCGTGGGTGACGAAGATGAAGGTGATGCCGAGCCGGCGCTGGAGGCTCTTGAGCTCGACCTGGACTTCCTTGCGCAGCTTTTGGTCGAGAGCGCCCAAGGGTTCGTCGAGCAGCAACACTTCCGGTTTCACCGCCAGCGCTCGGGCCAAGGCCACCCGCTGGCGCTGGCCGCCCGAAAGCTGGTGGGGCAGTCGGGCCTCGAAACCGGCGAGGCGGACGAGCTCGAGGGATTCCCGAATGCGCGCCGCCCAGTCGGCCTTCGGCAGGTCCGAGTAGCGCAGTCCGAAGGCGATGTTGTCGGCGACGTCCAGGTGGGGAAACAAGGCGTAGTGCTGGAAGACCATGTTCACCGGGCGCCGGTACGGCGGGTCCCGGGTGACGTCTCGGCCGTTGATGGAGATCGTGCCGGAGCTCGGAAACTCGAAGCCCCCGATCATGCGCAGGAGTGTGGTCTTGCCGCAGCCCGAGGGGCCGAGCAGGGAGAAGAACTCACCGCGACGAATCGCCAACGAAACCTCGTCGACCGCCACGGTGTCCGCGAAACGCTTCGTGACGCGTGAGATCTCGACGCTCGTCGTGGTCACCTCGTTCAGAGCCTCCGGAGTCGGGAAGGGGCGAATGGTTTCTAACACATGGGGGGCGGGGGGGCAATCGGCACCCGCGCATTCGGGTGGGCGCGCCGTCGAGACCCTGGGTTAGACTCTTCCCCATGCGAAAAGCCGCCTCCATCTTCCTTGTTTTCTGTAGTTTCGGATCTATCGTCGCGATCGCCGAAGAGTCCGCGGTCAAGCCCCTGCTCGACGCTCGGTTTCGCTTCGAGGACTTTGCCACGCCCTCGGCCAACTCCCTCCGGGATCGCACCTACTCGTTCAGCTCCTTGCGTGTGCGGGGCGGCGTCGAAGCCAAAGCCGGGGCCTGGACGCTCCGCGGCCTCGGCCAAGCGTCGGCCATCCGCACCTTGCCGGTCGACGGGGCTTTCGGTGCCGGCCCGGTGTACTTCGGGACCGACTTCGACGACCAGCCCGATCAGCTCGGCCTGCTCGAGCTCTCCGCCACCTACAAGTCCGAACGCGGCCGAGTCACCCTCGGTCGCCAGGGTTACATCGACGGCTTCGAGCGGGCCACGGGCAACGCCAATCTCGATTGGGTCAAACGCCGCCGGGTCGCCGAGCGGCTTGTGGGCAACCTCGACTTCACCGTCGTCGGTCGGCGCTTCGACGGCGCTTCGGCGAGTCTCGCGGTCGGCAAGGATCAACTCGATCTCTTCGCCTTCCAACCGACGAAGGGGGCCTTTCGTTTCGAGGGTGCCCTCGAGACCCTCGACAAACTCCAAGTTTTCGGCGCCAGTTGGACGAGTGGCTTCGGCGCCTGGTTGCCGAAGAGCGAAGTGCGCCTGTTCGCCCAGCAATATGTCGACGATCGGGCGGCCTTCCAGTCGGCGCTCGGTGGCCACGTGGAGATCACGACGCTGGGGGGCTCGATCTTGGCCGGAGATGCCGTGCACGACGTGCTGCTCTGGGTGGCCGTGCAAGACGGCGATTACGGCAGCCGCGACCACGCCGCCTGGGCCGTGGTGGCCGAGCTTGGCCACCGCTTCACTGGCGTCCACGGTGAGCCCGGGCTACATCTCGGCTTCGAGCAGGCCTCGGGGGACGACGGCGACCGCGACCACGGCAGCTTCTGGAACGGCTTGCCGACCAATCACAAGTTCTACGGCTCCCTCGACTACTTCGCCTTCTCGAACCTGCGGGACATCTATCTCGAGCTGCGCTGGGCGCCGCGCAAGGACTTAAAGCTCCTGGCAGCCGTCCACGATTTTTCGCTGGTCGAGACCCGCGACGCCTGGTACGGCGGCTCCGGTGCCTTCGGAGCCCGCGACGCCGCCTTCGCCGCCCGCCGGCCCGCGGGAGGCTTTACGAGCTCCGATCTCGGTCGCGAACTGGACCTCGACCTCGTCTGGTCCGGCCCCAAGAAGCTCGAGCTACGCCTCGGCGCCGGCTTCTTCCAAGGCGGCGACGCCGTCGAGCAATTCGCTCCCGTGGAGGCGGATGGGTACTGGGGGAACGTCGAGATTTCCTGGAGTCTGTGACCCGGTCGAGACTCTGCGCGCTCGGGGGAATTCGGCCGGCCTGAAGGCCGGCCGCTACCCTCGGAAGTCATTGATTTTCTTGAGGTAGCGGCCGAACTTCAGTTCGGCCGGCCGATGGCTTTCAGTTGCAGCCGTTCCAATACGGATTCGAATCGCAGCACAACTCGCGGTAGTCCCAGCAGCAGTCCCCGACGAGAGTACAGCCGAGGTCGCAGCTGCATTGGTGGTCGGGGCGAGTCGAGAAGCAGGAATCCCGGCAGGACCACGGGTCCGGCGGCGGTGGGGTGTAGGTGGCGCAGTTGTAGGCCACCCGGATCGTGGCTCCAAAGGTGCCGCAGTTCGGGTAGACGCCGCTCTGGGAGCCGCCGTTGCAGTTGGTCGTGGTGGTTGGGGCGGACACCGAGCCGACGCCGTCCTGCAGCGGCAGGGCGACCGAGAGGGTGCCCATGGGATCGTCGCAGCACCACGGGTCGTTTTCCTTGACGAACTCCTGGACCACGACATACGTGTTGTTGCAGGCGCCGGCGGCGGAGAGCCAGTTCGTCGAAAGCTGCCAGACTTCCACGGCGTCCGAAAGGTCACCGCCGTACCAGGCGCCGGTGGGGTTCCAGAACTGCGAGTGCCCACTGTCGCAGTTGCAGACGTTGCCCCACTCGCCGTTGGCCGGGCCGCGGAAACAGGTGAAGTGATCATCCGGGCAGTCCCGACTGGCGCTGCCGCCGCCGTAGAAGAGGTCGATCTTGCCGGTCATCGCCCCGATCCCGGCAGTGTGGAGCGAGTCGACGTTGTTGCTGCACACGCCGTGGCCGCCGTGGTTGTTGCACTCGAGGCCCCAGTGGCCGGTCATGGAGCGGTTCGAGCTGTACACCGTGAACGAGCAGGTGCAGCTTTCGCCCGACGCTGGAGCCAGGAACTCGAGGGCCTGAGGCGCCGCGGCCGCGCGCCGTCCGGCGCGGAACTCGGCGCGGGAAAGTCCGGCGAGGGCGAGGAAGGCGGCTTCGACCTTCGCCAACTCGCCCTCGACGGCGTGACAGTTCGCCGCCGCGGTGAGCCGGCAGGTGTCGCGCGCGATCTCGAGCTCGGCAGCGTGGCCGAGCAAGTCCGTCAGCTCGCCAGCCGGGGCCACCACCGCCAGCTCGCGGGCGCGGGCTCGCACCTGGGTGAGCACGTCGCGCCGGTCCAGCCGTGCGAGCTCGGCGGCTCGACGCTCGACCGCGACGCGCGTCACCGCGGCTTCTTGGGCCTGAGCCTCGAGACCCATCACCAAGAGCAGACATCCCAACCCACACTGAAGTCCGTGTTTGTTCATGGCGGACCTCCTTCCTAGAACTACAGTGCAGCTCGGCCCCTGTCTTGCTCCCGCCCGCGGGCCGGGTTACTGTCGCCCCACGCCATGCTCGTCACCGCCGAGGTCAAGGACGCCCTGCAAGTCAATTGGACTCTGCCCGCGGCGTGGTTGCCCCCGGCGCCCGAGCCGCTGCGTTACGAGCTCCATCCCACCCGCGAGGGCGACCGCGTGCTCGCTTCGGCGCTGTTGTTCCACGTCGAGACGGTTCGTCTCGGGGGGATGCCGGCGCCCCATCCGTCGTTTCCGCAGTTCCAGCTTCGCCTGGCGGCCTTGGATGGCGATCGCATGCCCGCGGTTTACTTCCGGCGCTTCCTGGTGCCCGCTTGGGCGTTGCCGGCGGCGTGGCTGATCGGCCGGCAGCCGGCCGGTGCGGCGCGGCTGGACTTCCCGCGGCCCTCGGAGTCGCCCGAAGGAGGGCCTTGGCGGTGGGCGGTGGCAGGACGGCGAGGGCTGGTCGTCACCGCCCGGCGCGGGGGCGGACCGGTGGCCGAGCCCTCGTTCGGCTCCTTCGCGGCCACCGTCGGGTACTTCCTCGAGCGCTCCCGGGGCTACGTCGGGGCCGTCGGGGGCTTGCGGCGGCTGGAAGTGGAGCAGCCCTTACCGTTGGCGACGCCGGTGACGGTGGAAGTCCAGCGCGCCGGCCTGCTGGAGGAGGCCCTTGGCTTACCGCGGGGGGCCGTCCCCACGCTCCATTCCGCCTGGTTGTGCGCCGACTGGCGGGTCTCCTTCGAAGTCCTGCCGGAGCTCGAGCCGAACCTGGCCCGGGTTCCCGCCCCGGGTTAGGGCCTCGGCGGCCACGGCACCCGCGTCAGGTAGACCTTGGCCTCGGGGGGCTGGCCCCGCTCGACGGCGATCTTGCCGTGGCTGAGGCCGCGCACCACACCGGGAGTCCGAGCGGGCCAAGCCAGGACGGCGGCGACCTTGCCGGCATCCGCCAGGCCGTGGTCGATGAGCCGCTGGAACCAGGCTGCCCAGCGCGGTTCGCGGGCCGGCTGGCGAAGGAACGAGCCTTCGAGTCCCACCCGCGGCCCGAGCTCGGCGCCGAGATCGAAAGACAGGTGGAGGCGTTCGAGACCGGCGCAGAGTGGCGCGAGTTGGGCGAGCTCGTCGGCGTCCGGGCCGACCCGTCGTCGCCAGTAGGCCAGGGCTCCGGCGACGTCGGCGAAGCCGCAGACTTCGAGCCGGACGGCGGGGCCCGGCCGG
>JANRLG010000065.1:0-2549 GCA_033762835.1 Thermoanaerobaculia bacterium | reverse complement strand
ATCGGCCGGCGTTTGGAGATTCCCGAGGACCGGGTCCTGACGGTGATCGCCGAACGCGGCAACACCAGCTCCGCCTCGGTGGCCATCACCCTGACGACGGAAGCCGCCAAGGGTACGTTCCGGGAGGGTGATCTGCTGATCTTGACCGCCTTCGGGGGCGGCATGGCGGTGGATGTGGTGCTTTACCGGTGGGGGTAGGTCCCGGTCAATCCCCAGCATCTCCCTTCAGCCCCGCCTTCTTGGCGTAGTACCGGAAGCTGCGGAAGCTCATCTTGAGCAGGTCCGCGGCCTTGGTCTGGATGCCGTCGCAGCGTTCGAGGGCTTGGGCCATGAGTTCCGCGCGGACGCCATCCAGGTAGGCTTCGAGATCCAGGCCATCGTCGGGAAGGACGAGAGCGCCGCTTTCCTTGGACCGCCCCTCGGACAGCTGATTCGGCAAATCGCGGGTCGTCAGCGTGGCATCGAGCCCGAGCGCCACGGCCCGTTCGATGACGTTTTCGAGCTCTCGGACGTTGCCCGGCCAGGCGTAAGCCTCGAGCACCCGCATGGCCTCGACCGAAATGCGCCGCGGCTCCCCGGACTGATCCCCGTACTTTTTGAGGAAGTGCTCGACGAGGTGCGGAATGTCCTCCCGGCGCTGGCGCAGGGGCGGCAGGTGGATGGGGATGACGTTGATCCGATAGTACAGATCCTCGCGGAACGCTCCTTCCGCCACCCGCGCCTCGAGGTTTTGATTGGTGGCGGCGATGATCCGAACGTCCACCGGCTCCTCATGGGTGCCGCCGACCTTGCGGATTTTCTTCTCCTGGAGCGCCCGCAGCAGCTTGACCTGCATGGTCGGGGTCATTTCGCCGATTTCGTCCAGGAACAACGTCCCCTTGTCGGCCTCCTGGAACAGGCCCTTCTTGTCCTTGACGGCGCCCGTGAAGGCCCCGCGCTCGTGGCCGAAGAGCTCACTTTCGAGCAGGTTCTCGGGCAAGGCTCCGCAGTTGATCGAGAGGAACTTGCCCGCGGCCCGGGGGCTCGCGAAGTGGATGGCGCGGGCGATGAGCTCCTTGCCGGTGCCGCTCTCGCCGTGGACCAGCACCGTCGACACCGTCTTCGCCACCCGCTCCACCAAGCTGAATACCTCGAGCATGCGGCGTGACGAGCCGATGATGTTGGCGAAGCTGTAGCGGCCCTCGAGCTCGCGGCGGAGGTAGACGTTCTCCTCCTCGAGCTGACGCTTTTCGAGAGCCCGATGGACGGTGACCTTGAGTTCTTCGACATCGAAGGGCTTCGAGACGTAGTCGTAGGCCCCGAGCTTCATGGCCTCGATGGCAGACTGCGTCGAGGTGTAGGCGGTCATCATGACGACCGCCGTCTCCGGGCTCTTGGCCTTGATTTCGCGCAACACGTCGAGGCCGTTGCCGTCGGGCATCAGGATGTCGCACAACACGAGGTCCGGCGTGGCCTCGGCGAGGCACTGGCGCGCGGCGGCCACCGACCCCGCGGTACGCACCAGGAAGCCCTCGCCGCGGAAGAACAGGGCCAGGAACTCGGTGAGACTCTGCTCGTCGTCGACCACCAGTACTTCGCGCGTGACCATGCTTCAAACCTCGGTGGCGGCAGGGAGGGGAGACGGTGGCATGACCGAGGGCCGCAGGGGCAGCTCGACGGTGATGCGGGTGTGGCCACCCGCGGGGTTGCTTTCGACGGAAACACTGCCGTCGTGATCTTGCACGATGCGGTAGACGATGGCCATGCCTAGGCCCGTGCCCTGATCGAAAAACGAATGGAAGGGGTGGAACAGATTGGCCCGCTCTTCCGGCCCCATGCCCTTGCCGGTGTCGATGAACGACACCTCGTAGTGCTCGCCGTGGCGGCGACCGTGGATGGCGAGCGTGCCGCCCGCGGGCATCGCCTTCAGGGCGTTGCGAGCGAGGTTCCAGAAGATCTGGCTGATGCCGTCGGGATCGGCCCAGAGCAGCGCCGAGGGCGGATCGAGCTCGATCTCCAAACGGTGCTCGGCGGACAGCTCGGGGCTGTGCCTCAGCAGTTCGAAGTGCTCCTCGAGCAGGCGGGCGATGTCGAACTCCACGGCCGAGGTGCGGTTCGGCCGCGCGTAGTCGAGAAAGCGCTTGACCGTGCGATCCAGCCGTTGGCTCTCCTTGAGGACGATCGCCAGCAGCTTGCGGGCGTCTTCGGCGTCCAACGCCGACGAGCGCGACAACAACTGGACCGATCCCGAAATGGCCGCCAGTGGATTGCCGATCTCGTGGGCGAGACCGGCGGCCAGAGTGCCGACGGCGGCCATGCGGTCGTTGAGCCGGACTTCCTCCTCGAGCTTGCGCCAGGGGGTCAAGTCCTGGAACAGCATGATCCAGCCGACGCCCTGACCCTCGGTGTTCTGGAGTTCGGTCACCGAGTAGCCGACGTGGATCGGCGCCGCCTCGCGGAACACCTGGACCTCGCTGGTCAGCCGGCCCCGTTCACCCGTGGCCGCCCCCGCGAGCTCCTGCCAGCGCGCCTCGGAAAACAGACCCGACTCCCACACCGGCCGGCCCAAC
>JANRLG010000064.1:0-9123 GCA_033762835.1 Thermoanaerobaculia bacterium | reverse complement strand
GCTGTCGATCTCGCCCAGCTGGTAAGCCTTTTCGGGCGAGAAGCCGCGCTCCTGATTGACGATCGGCTGACCCAGCACGACCGCAGGGAGCAACAGCCAAGCGGCCATCCCGAGGCGCTTCACGGCGCACCTCCCACCGTTTCCAGCGCCCAAGCCATGGCGTCCGAGTCGATCTCGATCACCCGATCCCCGGGCAACAGCTCCAACGGTGGCGGCGGCCCCGCGGCCACCGGCTCGAGGACATCGAGCGCGGAAACGATCGTCCGATTGCCACCGCCGTCCTCATCCGAGGCCGCACCGTCCGTGAGCGTCGCCACCCACGCCCCCGTCCCGGGCCGCACCACCAGCACGTGGGACAGGTCGCCCGCGGCGCCCAGGTGCGTGAACGCTCCTGTCGGAGCGAGCGCGAAACCACCGCGCGCCTCCGCATCCCGCAGCGGATAACCCTCCGGCGTCGCCGGAACCACCAGCCCCGTCGCCAGATCCACCACGACCCAAATCGACCGCCACGGCACCGCCGGATCAACCGCGATCCGCACGCTGCCATCGAGATCGTCGTCCTTCACTCGGCCCTCACGCCGCACTACGTTGGCGGCGTAAGTCGTCACCTCCCGGGCCACCGAGAAGTAAACGATCTCGGCGCCGGGGGCGAGGCCTGAGACGATGACGGCCTGTGCCTCGAAGGTGACGGCCGGGGCGGCGTGAAGGGCGGGGGCGAAAGTGGCGAGGGGCAGAGTGACGGCGAGAATCAGGTTTCGCGCTCTCATGGTAGAGAGAAGTGCGAAAACGGTGCTCGAGGGAGACGGGGAAGCGGAGACTGGCGCACGCCTCGTGGGTGAGCGGGAGGCTCGCCCCCAAATTCTCACGTCGGGACGTCCTCCGGAGAGTTCCTTGCTGCACCTACGTTCCGGCGGGCATCACTGGCTGGAGATGTGCTCGCGCGGCGCAATGCCGCGGAGGCCCGCTGGAACGACCGGGAGAAACAAACACGGACGGCCATGGTGAGTGCCGACCCTCGTTCGAGGCCAATGGCTTCGAGCGGTGTGAGGGTCGAGTCTCGTTTCGCCGAGGGGATACGAAGATGACTGAGTTGAAATATACCGACCGGACCGGGTTCGAAGTGGCCGTGATCGGCATGGCGGGGCGTTTTCCCGGCGCGCGCAACGTGCGGGAGTACTGGGCGAATCTATGTGCCGGCAAGGAGACGCTGACCCGGTATACCCGGGAGCAGTTGGTCGGCCACGTGCCGCAGTCGGCGATCGATGATCCGAACTACGTGGCCGTCATCCCGGCCTTGGGCGACTCGGACATGTTCGACGCCGCCTTTTTCAACTTCAGTCCACGCGAAGCGGAGATCGTCGACCCCCAGAGTCGCGTGCTGCTCGAGTCGGCCTGGGAAGCCATGGAGGATGCCGGGTACGACCCGGAGAGCTACCCCGGCCTGATCGGCATTTGGGCCGGCGGCCGGTTGTCGATGTATCTGGCCCAGCTGTACCGCAACCCCGAGGTGATGCGGACGATGGGCGACTTCCAGGTCCAGATCGGCTGCGACAAGGACTACATCGCCACCCGCATCGCCTACAAGCTGAACCTCGGCGGCCCCGCGGTGACCGTCCAGACGGCGTGCTCGACGGCCCTCGTGGCGGTCCACTCGGCCTGCCAGTCGTTGATCTCGGGCGAGATCGACTTGGCGCTGGCCGGAGGTGTCGCGGCCCGTGCGCCGGAGGCCCACGGCTATCCCTACAAAGAAGGGGAGGTCTACTCGAAGGCCGGCCGGGTGCGGCCCTTCGACGCCGGAGCGGACGGCACCATCTTCGGCAGCGGTAGCGGCATCGTGGTCTTGAAGCGCCTCGAGGACGCCGAGCGCGATCGCGACCAGATCTACGCCGTGATCAAGGGCAGCGCGACGTCCAACGACGGCGCCCGCAAGGTCGGTTTCACGGCCCCGGGGGCCGACGGCCAGCGCCGGGTCGTGCGCGCGGCTCAGTTGGCGGCGGAAATCGATCCCGACACGATCTCCTACATCGAGGCGCACGGGACCGGTACCAACCTTGGGGACCCCATCGAGGTCGATGCTCTGACCAAAGCCTTCCGGGAGTCGACCGACCGCACCGGTTTCTGCCGCCTGGGTTCGGTCAAGGGCAACGTCGGCCACCTTTCGGCCGCGGCCGGCGTCGCCGGGCTGATCAAGTTGTCCATGGCGCTCAAGCACAAGCAGATTCCGGCCAGTTTGTGGTTCGAGAAGCCCAATCCGCAGATCGACTTCGCGTCCAGCCCCTTCGTCGTCAACACCGAACTCACGGATTGGCAGCCGCCCGCGGGGTTGTCGCGCCGGGCCGGTCTGTCGGCCTTCGGCATTGGCGGCACCAACGCCCACGTGGTGGTCGAAGAGGCGCCGCCGGCTCCGCCTTCGGGCCCGTCCCGGCCGTGGCAGCTGTTGCCCTTCTCGGCGCGCACCAGCACCGCCCTGGACGCCATGGGCGCCAACCTGGGAACCTATTTCGCGGCCGAGAACGATCTCCAGCTGGCCGACGCCGCCTTCACTTTGGCGCGCGGCCGCCGGGTTTTCGAACACCGGCGCTTCGCCCTCGTCCGTGAC
This sequence comes from Thermoanaerobaculia bacterium, assembly GCA_033762835.1. Taxonomy (GTDB): domain Bacteria; phylum Acidobacteriota; class Thermoanaerobaculia; order Multivoradales; family DATKCC01; genus JANRLG01. Next base: position 6,524 of record JANRLG010000064.1, on the reverse strand, counting down.
AAGGCCGACGCCGTGGCGGTGCTCGGCGGTGGTGAGCCGGCGCGCCTGCTGTCGGGCACGCCGGAGAGCCAGGACCGCTCGGTGACCTTCCTGTTCACCGGCCAGGGCTCCCAGTACGCCGGCATGGGCCGGGGTTTGTACGAGAACGAGCCGGTGTTCCGCGCCGAGGTCGATCAAGCCTGCGAGCTCCTGCGCCCGCACCTCGGGCGCGATCTGCGCGAGCTGCTGTTCCCGGCTCCCGAGGGAATGGACGCCGCCAACCACGAGCTCGAGCAGACGGCACTCACCCAGCCGGCGCTCTTCGTGATCGAGTACGCCTTGGCCAAACTGTGGCAAAGCTGGGGGATCGAACCCGCGGCGATGCTCGGCCACTCGATCGGCGAGTACGTGGCCGCCACCGTGGCCGGGGTCTTCCAACTCGAAGACGCCCTGCGCCTGGTCTCCGCCCGCGGTCGCTTGATGCAGGCCCAGCCCCCCGGCGACATGCTGGCGGTGCCCCTGCCGGAAGCCGAGATCCTGCCGCTCCTGGGCCCCGAGTTGTCGATCGCGGCGTTGAATGCGCCCTCGCGGTCGGTGGTCTCCGGTCCCCACGAGGCGGTTCAGGCGTTCGCCGAGAAGCTGACCGAGCGCGGCGTGGCCTGCCGGCCGCTGCACACCTCCCACGCCTTCCACTCGGGCATGATGGAGTCCATGCTCGGGCCGTTCCTGGAGGCCTTCCGGGGCATCCAGATGGCGCCGCCGAAAGTGCGTTTCGTCTCCAATCTGACCGGCACCTGGATCACCGACGAGCAGGCCATGGACCCGGGCTACTGGGCGCAGCACCTGCGCGGCGCCGTGCGCTTCTCGGACGGCATTCAGCTGATCGGTCGCGAGGGCCTCGGTCTGCTGCTCGAGGTCGGCCCCGGCAACACCCTGACCAGCCTCGCCCGCCAGAACCCGGGCAAGGGCGAAGGCACCATGGTGCTGTCGTCGATGCGCCACCCCAAGGACAACCTGGACGACCAAGCGTTCCTGCTCGAGAACCTCGGCCGCATGTGGCTGGCCGGCGTCAAGGTCGACTGGGCCGGTTACTACGCCAACGAGGACCGGCGCCGGGTCTCGCTGCCGTCCTACCCCTTCGAGAAGCGCTCCTACCTGGTGCTCGCCGACCCCGCGGCGGCCGATGCCGCGGCCGGCCCGGCCAAGAAGCTCGAGCTCCAAGACTGGTTCACCTTGCTTTACTGGAAGCCTTCGGCGGTGCCCACGGGCACGCCGGAGGAGGCCGCGGCCGCCGCGGAAGGCGGCTGGCTGCTGTTCGACGACGGCTCGAGCCTCGGCCGCACTTTGGGGGACTGGCTGACCACGAGCGGGAAGCGGGTGGCCTGGGTGGCCCCCGGCACGAGCTTCGAAAAGAGCGCCCCGGGCCGGTACGTCGTCGGGCCGGACGCCGAGGACTACAAGCGGGTGTTGGTCGATCTCGACCAGCAGGGCTTCGCGCCGCGCCAACTGGTCCACCTGTGGAACGTCGGAGACGGCGGCTCGAGCAGCCAGGACTCCTCGTTCTACGCCCTCCTGGCTCTCGCCCAGGGCCTCGGCAAACGTGGCGGCACCAAGGACGTGCGCCTCGCCGTCGTGACCTCGGGTATGCAGAAGGTGGCCGACGAAGCCGTCACCCACCCCGAGCGCGCCACCGTGCTGGGGCCCGTGCAGGTCATCCCGTCCGAGTACGGCACCGTGCGCACGGCCTCGGTGGACGTCGATCTGCCGCTCGCCGGCAGCCCCGAGGAGGCCGAGCTGGCGATGGCCGTGGCCGCCGAGCTGACGGCCGGTCTGCCCGAGACCTGGGTGGCCTACCGCGAGGGCGAGCGTTACCTGCGCGGCCTCGAGCCGACGCGCCTGGGCGAAGTCGACCCGGTGCGTTTGAAGGTCCGCGACGGCGGCACCTACGTCATCACCGGCGGCATGGGCGGCTTTGGCCTGACCTTCGCCGAGTGGTTGTGCCGTGACCACGGTGCCAACGTCGTCCTGCTCGGTCGCTCGCCGCTGCCCCCGCGAGAAGAGTGGGAGAGCCTGGTCGCCGACAAGCCCGACGACCGCACCGCCAAGCGCGTCGCCAAGCTGCTCGCCATTGAGGCGTTGGGCGGCCAGGTGGCGGTCGAAGCGGCGAGCGTGACCGACGCCGAGTCGATGCGCGCCGCCCTCGACCGGGCGCGGGCGCGGTTCGGGGAGATCCACGGCGTCATCCACGCCGCGGGCGTCGCGGGCGGTGGCCTCATGCAGTTGAAGACGCGGGAGATGGCGGCCGCGGTGTTGGAGCCCAAGATCGAAGGCACGCTGGCGCTGGCCGCGGCCGTGGGCGACGCGCCGCTCGACTTCTTCGTCCTGTGTTCGTCGACGATCGCGATCCTGGGGTGCCTCGGTCAGGTCGACTACTGCGCCGCCAACAACTTCATGGACGCCTGGGCGCGTTCGCGCGCCGGTAAACGCGGTGGGACCTACTTCGTGTCGATCAACTGGGGCGCCTGGCGCGAGGTCGGCATGGCGGTCGAGACCCTGCTGCCGCCGGGGGCCGCTGCGACCATGAAGCCGACCGCCGCGGCGGCCGAGAAGGAAGAGGAGTTCACCGGTCCGGGTCTTCACCCGCTGATCGATCGCTTGATCGAGGACACCCCGACCCGCAAGATCTTCGCCGCCCGGGTCAGCCCGCAACGCCATTGGGTGTTGAACGAGCACCGCATTGCCGGCACGCCGGCGATTCCGGGCACGACGTATCTCGAGATCGTGCGCGCTGCCTTCCGGGTGATCACGAATTTGGACGCGCCCTTCGAGATCCGCAGCTTGTTCTTCATGCAGCCGGTCCTGGTCGACTTCGGCAAGAGCCGCGAGGTGCAGTTCCACTTCGAGATGGAAGCGGACGGCAGCGCGGCTTTCAAAGTCGTGTCGCAGAACCCCGGTGGCGACGGCCTACTCGAGCACGCCCGCGGCATCGTCGCGCGCACCGGTAGTGAGCGTCCGGCCCCGCTCGATCTCGCGGCGATCGGCGCCCGTTGTACCCAGCAGGACGTCACCATGGCGGGTGACGAGATGGCCAAGCAGGAGAAGCTGGTGTACTGGGGCGAGCGCTGGCAGCTCCTGCGGCGCATCCAGATCGGTGACAACGAGGGTCTGGCGACGTTGGTCCTGCCCGAGCGGTTCGTCGCCGACCTCGACGAGTACGCCCTCCACCCGGCGATGACCGACGTCGCCACCGCCCTCGGGGCCACGCTGGTGGCCGAGGGCAGCTACCTGCCGCTGGCTTACCGGCGGATGCGCGCCTTTGCGCCGCTGCAGCCGAACGTGGTCAGCTTCATCCGCGTCACCCGCTCGGCTAACAAGGAAACGATCAACATCGACATCACGGTGGTGACGCCCGAGGGCGAGGTGCTCTTCGACGTCGAAGGCTTCACCATGAAGCGCGTGGGCGCCGCCGCGGCTTCGCTCAACACCGAAAGCCAGGCCAGCCGGAGCGCCGCGGCCAAGCCGGCGGAAGCGCCGCGGTCGCTTTTCGGCGCCGACGGCATGTCGCCCGCCGAGGGCGTCGAGGCCCTGCGTCGCGTACTCGCCCGGGGTCGCCAGAGCCAGATCGGCATCAGCCAGCGCGAGCTCGCCAGGCTGCTCCAGACGGCGCGTGCTGCCACCGCCAAGAAGGTCGAACAGAAGGGCTCCGACGCCTCGGCTTCGACCTCCACCTCGAGCCACCCGCGGCCCAACCTGGCGACCGCCTACGTGGCTCCGCGCAACGAGTTCGAGACCAAGCTCGCGGGGGTTTGGGCGGCGGCCATCGGCATCGACCGGGTGGGCATCCACGACAACTTCTTCGAGCTCGGCGGCGATTCGATCCTGGGCATCCAGGTCATCGCCCGGGCCGGGAAGGTGGGCATCACGCTCGCTCCGGAGCAGCTGTTCGAGTTCCAGACGGTGGCCGAGTTGGCCGCCGCGGTGGCTGAGAGTGCGGGCACCAGCCTCGAGGCCGAGGCGGTCGCCGCGACGCCCTACCAGGTCGAGCTGCTGGCCGGCGCCGGGGCGGCGGCGGTGGCCGATCTCGATCCCTCCGGCAACGGCGAGATCGACCCCGGTCTCGTCCGCACGGCTCTCACCGAGGTCGTCCGTCGTCACCCGGCCCTCGATCTGCGTTTCGAGTCCGGCGAGGCGGGCTGGAGCCAGGCCGTCAAGGGCAACGGGGAGCTCCACATCGTCGAGCTCGATCTCGGCTCGAAGACCGCTGCCGAGCGCGACACCGCGGTCGCCGCGATTCGCCGCGAGCTGCTCGCCGGTTTGAGCGGTGGACCGGTGTTCGGGGCCGCTCTCGTCCGCGGCGCCGAGGTCGGGGAGGATCGGCTGCTGCTCGCCGCGGCCCGCGAGGTGGCGGACGAACATTCGCTCGAACTGCTCGCCCGTCAGGTCGAGCGGGCCTACGGCCAACTCGCCGCGGGCGGGGTGGTGGAGGTGGGAGCCGAAGGGGCGCCGTTCACCCGTTGGGCCGAGCGGTTGCCGAAGTGGGCCGACGAGGTGGCGGACGATCTCGAGTTCTGGCTCGACGTCCGCCGCACTCAGACCGGCTTCCTGCCCGCCGGCGGCAGCGGGGAAGGGGTCGGCACCGAACGGCTGGCGCTCGACGCCGAGGACTCCGCCTCCGTGCTCACCGAGGTGACCGAGCGGTTCCGCGTTGAACCCGAAGAGATCCTGCTCGCCGCCGTGGCCGACGCTCTGTCGCGTTCGACCGGCGACGGTTCGTTCCTGATCCGTCTCGAGGTCGACGGGCGCAGCCTGTTCCAGGACCTCGATCAGGCCCACACGGTGGGTTCCTTCAGCCTCGCCTTCCCGCAGCTCGTGGAGTTGCCGGCGGCGGGCGCGGGAGTCGGCGATCTGCTGCGTGAAACCAAGGAGCAGCGCCGGAGCGTGCCGAACGGTGGGGCTTCCTTCGCCGTGCTGGCGAACCTGGGCACGGATGTCGCCGCTCGGGAGCGCCTCGCGGCCATGCCGGTGCCGCAGGTGGCGGTGGCCGACTGGGGCACCGTCGAGCGGATCCGCCACCGCCTACCGGCCGGCCTCGAGCTCGAGATCGGCCTGCTCAAGGGGGCCGACGGCACGTTGTCGTTGGTCGCCCATCACGACCAGAGCGCGATCGACGGCGGCACCGTTGTGGGTCTGCTCGAGTCGGCCGCGGAAACGATGCGCGAGTGGGTCCAGGAAGCGCGGTCGGGTGGGGACGTGGCCTTCTCGCCGACCGACTTCCCCGAGGCGGGCCTGTCCCAGGACGAGCTCGATCACGTCTTCTCCAAGTTGAAGGGCACTGTTGAATGAACCGGCAGAACGTCGAGGACATCTATCGCCTGACGCCGATCCAGCAAGGGATCCTCTTCCATTGCCTCTACGACCCGGAGGCCGTGGCGTATTTCGAGCAGTTCCATCTCACGATGGACGAAACGGTCTCGGCAGGCGGTATCGAGCAAACCTGGCAGCTGATGGTGTCCCGGCACCCGGCCTTGCGGACTTCGTTTTTGTGGGAAGGGCTCGACGAGCCGGTACAGGTGGTCCACAAGGCCGCCCAAGTGCCGGTTCGTTATTACGACTGGCAGGACACGCCCGCCGAGGATCGCCCGCGGCGGACCGCGGAGTTCCTCGAGGCGGACCGCCGGGAGGGCTTCGACCTCCAGCAGGCGCCGCTGCTGCGGGTCTCCGTGCTGCGCTGGACGGAGACGTTGTACACGTTCGTGCTGTCCTACCACCACCTGATCATGGACGGGTGGAGCTACGGCATCCTGTGGAGCGAGGTCGGTGAGCTCGATGCCGCCCACCGGGCCGGGCGGCCGGTGTCGTTACCTGAGCCGCGGCCGTTCCGCGAGTACATCGCCTGGTACCGCAAGCAGGACCCGGAGGTCGCCGCGGCTTACTGGCGCAAGGTCCTCGCGGATTTCACCAGCCCCACGCCGCTCGGTTGGGAGCCGGTGGCCGGCGGCCGAGCCCGACAGGCCGCGGACTTCGGCCAGTTCGACTTTCGCCTCGGAGCCGACGAGACGACCCGGCTGCAGGCGATGGCGCGCCAGTCGCGCCTGACGCTCAACACCCTTTTCCAGGCCGCGTGGGCCCATGTGCTGGCTTGCGGTGCGGGCCAGCGGGTGGTCTACATGGGGTCGACGGTCTCCGGCCGGCCCCCGGCCCTGCGCGGCTCGCAGGAAATGGTGGGGTGCTTCATCAACACCCTGCCGGTGCGCGTGGCGGTGCCCGAGCGCGGCGACATCGCCGCCTGGCTGCGGCCGCTGCAGATCGAGCAGGTCGAGCTGCGCAAGTACGAGCACAGCGCCCTCGTGGACGTGCGCCGGTGGGCCGGCATCCCGGGCGACCGCGAGCTCTTCGACTCGATCGTGGTGTTCGAGAACTTCGACATCGCGATGATGGAGACGGCTTCCGAGAACTCGGTCAACCGGTTCCAACGCACCAACTACCCCCTGACCGTCATGGTCGAGCCCACCCGCGAGCTGCTCGTCAAGCTGAGCTTCGATCGC
>JANRLG010000063.1:0-13375 GCA_033762835.1 Thermoanaerobaculia bacterium | reverse complement strand
GCTCTGGGTGACCGAATTCGGGTGGCAGTCGACGCTCGTGGGGGAGTCCGGCCAGCGCGACAACCTGGCGTCGGCCCTGGCGTTGATGACCGGCGGCGCGGACTTCCCGCTGTGCGCCAACGTCGGGCGTTTTGCGATCAGCCACGGCTTCATCTACAAGCTGCTCGACTCCCCCGATGAGACCTCTGGGCTCTTCCGCGTCGACGGCTCGCCGAAGCCGGTGGTTTCCGACTACTTGGCGCGGTTGGCTTTTCCCGCTCGGGAGGGCGGCGCGGCGCCGGTGGCAATGACCGTCGCCTGCACCGAGCTGTCGTGCCGGTTCGTGCAAGACGTCTTTGACGACCCCGGCCCGTGGTCGTGCCGCTGGAGCTTCGGCGACGGCGCCGTCACTCCGCGGCCAGGTCGCAAGGGGCGCTTCGACCCTCGCGACTGCCGGCCCGTCGCGCACGAGTACGCGCGGCCCGGGACGTATCCGGTGACGCTCCAACTCGAGCTCGGCGAGTTGCGCCTCGAGGGCTTGACGACCCAACGGCCCACCTGCCCGGACACCACCCCGCCGCGCGTGACCTTCCGCGGCCCCGTGCCGGACGAAGTCGCCGGTACCGTCCGGATCGAGGCCCAGGCCACGGACGAGCGTGCCCTGCGCAGCGTCGAGCTCTACGCCGGGGGCAAACCCGTCGCCCTCGTGCCCGCCCCCGGACCGTACCGATTCGACTGGAACACCCGTCGGGTTCCGAACGGCCCCACCGAGATCACGCTGAAAGCCACCGACACCTGCGGCAACGTGACGTTCTCGACCAGTCGCCAGGGGCGGATTTTGGTGGTGGTGAGCAACGGCGGCTGAGCGCGAGGAAAGACCCGACTCTTCCGGCCGTCTGTCCCGTTCTCTGAGAGGAAAACCTAGCGCCGATGTATTTTGCCTAGCGCATCGCGACAGAGGCGGAAGTGGGATTCGGGCACCGCCAAGAAAAATAAGAGGAGTCGTGGATACGACCGAGGTCGCTGTGGCTCAAGCTATGTGCTACAATACCTGAAGTACCCGTGGGAGCCTATGCCATCTGACGATGGATGCGAAAGAAATGATACAGGCAGAGCTTTATCCGATCACGAACATCGAGATTCCGCAGGACTGGTCCCTGGCCGCTGCAATTAATCAATTAGATCGATGTAAATCTACCCTGACTTTGGTGGTCGTCAATGAAGCAGGGCGGGTTGTCGGGACTCTGACAGACGGTGACGTTCGAAGATGGCTACTAAGGCAGAGCGGCACCGTTGATCTGCAGGTAGCTAGGGTCAAGGACGTGATGTGTGGCAACCCAATCGTCGCTAAGCACGGAGAGTCGTGGTTCCAGAAGATCACTCAAGCTAGAGAAGTTGAAAAATCAAGGCAATGCAGAATTAGAATCATACCGATCGTTGACCGAGACGGCCGATTGACTGATGTTCTTGATCTGGTTGTGACCAAGCAACGATCGCGACTAGATGCGGTCCTTATGGCGAAGGCAAAGACAGAGAACAATCGATACTATCCTTGCAAGACAAACGAAGACATCGAGCGCCGCAGGGTCGCCTACGACACGATTCGATATCGTAATCAAATGGCGAAATATGAAGCCTTGAGCGACTTTGCCAACACGCGTATAGAGCTTAACTCGATTCAGGAAAACCGAAGGATAGACGAGCTGTATTCGTCCCTTCGGCGTGGTGCCGACTGGACAGCGTTGGTGATGGCTCCTGATGCTCGTCTTCAAGAGAAGGTCGGCAATCTTGAGAGGAAGTTGCGCGAGGCAAAAAAGACTGTTCTGACGTACTACATCACCAACAGTTTGGCGCTGGATTCTGTCGGCTCCCAGGAGGCTTATGACGAGCCAGATATCGTTTTTGTTCTTGGGTGTGCAAGTCAGGCTGAGGAGGCAGCAAGAGTCTTGGCTGCTGAGGCATATCTTGCAAGGCTCAAGGCCGCTCCTAGTTGGCTGGTCCTTTCCGGGGGTGGAAGAAATCCGGCTCAGACAGAAGCGCGTCGCATGAAGGAGTGCTTCTCGAGGTGGTTTTTGTCAAGATTTCAAGAGAAATTGATCCTGGAGGAGGATTCGCTCGATACGGTCGGCAATGCAGTCCTTGGCTGGCTCTCGTTGCTGCAGCAACTTGATCCCACGTCCGATAGCGCAGAAAGCCTAAGACGTTCGAAGATTGCGGTAGTTACCACGGACTATCATGCTCTGAGGGCGTTGGATCTCTTTACAAGAGTCTTTAACTCGAGGAAGATCTGCGTCGTAATAGTGCCGGGTGTTCCTTCCGACATTGAAGCGAAGGTCCGTCTGGCCGAGAGTCAACTTGACAGCGAGTCGAGGGCAAACCGCGAGACCTTTAGTCTGGATAGTGTGACCACAGGTTCAGCTGAAAATATCTCAGACGGTCACATCAAAAGCATGCTTTATCAGCTGATAAGGCATCATGACATGTACAAGTGGAGATTCGATATTATAAGAAAATATAGAAAAATTCTTGCGGCAGGTCTTTCTCGACAACGCAACAAGCGGCAAAAGATGCGAAGGAATCGCAAGGCATACTCTAAGACCTAGGAAGTTTCCAGGAGTCATGATTTCTTGTCTCTGTGTCCAAGTTCTGTTTGCGGTAAGTCCTTCTGTATTGGGGCTTCTGAACCCCGCCTACGTCCCCGACTCCACCTGCACCAACTGCCACACCGAGATCGCTCGCAGTTACGCCGAGGTCGGCATGGCGCGGTCGTTCTACCGGCCGGCACCGGCCGCGGCGGTCGAGGCTCCGGCCGGGCGCAGGTTCTTCCATGCGCCGTCGAAACGTTGGTACGAGCTGGTCATCGACGCCGATGGCTACCGCTTCCGGCAGTGGCAGATCGGTGCCGACGGGCGCCGGGTGCACGAGCTCGAGCTGCCGGTGGAAGCCGTTTTGGGCTCGGGCAATCACGCACGGACCTATCTCTACCGCACGCCCTCGGACGAGCTGTTCCAGCTGCCCGTGGCCTGGTACACCGAAACGGGTCGGCTCGGCATGGCGCCCGGCTACGACCGGCCGGACCACGTCGGGGTGACCCGGCCGGTCCGCCGCGAGTGCCTGTTCTGCCACAACGCCTACCCGGACGTCCCCGCCGGTAGTGACCACCACGGCGAGGTCCACACCTTCCCGCGCACGCTGCCCGCGGGCACGGGCTGTCAGCGTTGCCACGGACCCGGAGCGGTTCACGTCGACCTTGCCGAGGGCGGGGCGGCCACGGCGGCGGCCATTCGCGCGGCCATCGTGCAGCCGGCCAAGCTCGCCCCGGCCTTGCGCGACGACGTTTGCCGCCAGTGCCACTGGCAACCCTCGGTGGCGATTCCCGGCATCCGCCGCCTCGACCGCGGCGACTACAGCTACCGCCCCGGCGAGCCGCTGGCGGACTACTTGGTGCGGGTGGACGTCGATGAAGAAGGCCTCGCCCGAGCCGACCGCTTCGAGATCAACCACCACCCGTACCGGCTGGAGCAAAGCCGGTGTTACACCGCGAGCGCCGGCCGGCTCACTTGCTTGACCTGCCACGACCCGCACGAAAAGGTGCCCCCCGAACGGCGGGCCGAGCACTTCCGGGCGGCCTGTGCGACGTGCCACCAGCCGGCCAGTTGCAGCGCGCCGCCGGGGCACGCCCAGGCCCGCGGGGTGGCCGCGGACGACTGCGCGACCTGCCACCTGCCCAAACGCCGACCGCGCGACGTCGTCCAGGTGGTGATGACCGACCATCGCATCCAAAAACCCCCGGCGGATCCGGCGGCGTGGTTGGCGCCGCGGCCCGAAAGCGAGCCACGGCTGGTGGGGTTGGAAGTGCTCGCCGGCCCGGGCGCGCCGACCGGCGCCGAGGCGGAGCTGTATCGCGCCTTGGCCGCCGTGCGCGCGGTGCCGACGGCGGAGGGCATCGAGCGCTTGCACCGGTTTCTGGCAGCCGCTCCATCAGGCTCCCTGGACCCGGCGCTCGAGCTCGCAATGGCGCGCCTGGGTCGGCGCGACTTCGCTACCGCCGAGCGCGAGCTGCGGGTTCTCCTCGCGCGGACTCCCGACCACGCCGCAGCCCTCGAAGGGCTGGGCCTGGCCCTCCACGGCCTCGGCCGGCGCGAGGAAGCCGCGGCGGCCTTCGAGGCGTCCGCGGCGCGCGGCAACCGGCGAATCGAGGTGAAGTTCAACCTGGCCGTCGTCCGGCTCCAGCAGGAGCGACCGGAAGACGCCGCTCGGCTGCTCGACGACGTGCTCGCGCGGCGGCCGAATTTCTTGCCCGGTTGGGCGCAGTTGGGACGGGCGCAACTCGAACTCGGCCGCCCGCGGGAAGCCGCCCAATCGTTTCGGCGGGCGCTCGCCCTCGACGGCAGCGAAGGCAGGCTCTACGAGGCCCTCGCCCGGGCGTTACGCCAAGCGGGCGAGGGGGAAGAAGCCGAGCGGGTCCTGGCCGATGGCCGGCTGCTGGCCGGGAATCAGGGTCAGTGAGGACGCGTCGGCATGGGAACGACCTCGATCCGAGTCTTTCAGTGCCGTCCCGACCGGCCGTGGTGCTCCTCGACCTTGGCCAAAGTCTCGGTGAACTCCTCGCGCTGTTCGGCGGTCAGCAGGTTGTAGATCTCGCTGCCGAGCTTGGCGTGCAGGCGGGCGAACTGCCCCGAGGCCGTGGCGATCGCCTGGACGTGGGGCTCCGCGGCCTCGTCACTGAAGGTCCCTGAAAGCACCAGCTGGTGAAGGGCTTGTCGGGCCGTCTTCAGGGCCTCGTGCTGGGTCTCGGCGGTCTCCTGGCGGTCGGCCACCAGGGCCTCGATCTGGGTTTCCTGGTCGGCGGTGAGGTCCAGGCTGTGGAGCACGAAGCTGACCAAGTGGTCACCCGGGCCACCGTGATGGCCGCGGCCGCCGCCGAAGCCACCGCGGCCTCCGGGCGGCTGCGAGTGCGCCGTGGTCACGGCGAAGAGGACGAGGGCGCCAGCGAGGCCGGCAGCGGTGAGAATCCGAGTACGAAGCGTCATGGTTTACCTCCGAGTCGTCGGCCGGGCCGGGGTGGCCCGCCGTCGAGGGCATCTTGGCGCCGTCCTCCGTAAGCCGCCGTCGGGGCTCGGTAAAGTTTTGTAAAGAAAGGTAGAGAAGGCGTCAAGGCCCGGTAGCGCGGGGCGCGGCCTCGGTATCATGCCGGCCATGGCGGCGGTACTACTGATCGACGATGATGCCGAGCTAGGCCGCCTGCTCGTCGAATATCTGGCCACGGACGGCTTCGAGGCCCAGGCGGAGACCGACCCGGAACGCGGCGTCGAGCTGGCGTTGTCGGGCCGGTTTTCGATCCTCGTGCTCGACGTCATGATGCCCCGGCTGTCCGGCATCGAGGCCCTGCGCCGGATCCGCGCAGCCAGCCGCGTACCCGTGCTCATGCTGACCGCCACGGGCAGCGACGTCGACCGCATCGTCGGGCTCGAGCTCGGGGCCGACGACTATGTGCCGAAGCCGTGCACGCCGCGCGAGTTGGCGGCGCGCCTGCGGGCCATCCTGCGGCGGGTCGAGGGTCCGGCCACGAGCGGTCCGCTCGCCATCGGCCGGCTGACCCTGTGGCCGGAACGCCGGACGGCGGAATGGGCCGGCCGCCCGCTGGCCCTCACGGGCACCGAGTTCAACCTCCTCGAAGTGCTCGCCCGTCACGCCGGACGCGTCGTCTCCAAGTCCGAGCTTTCGCTCCAGGGTCTCGGGCGACCTTTGGCCCGCTTCGACCGGGCGCTCGACGTCCACCTATCGAGCATCCGCCACAAGCTCGGGCCGACGGCCGAGGATCGCGCCGCGATCCAGACCGTGCGCGGGGTCGGTTACCAGTTGGTGCGGGACTAGGAGGCGAACCGTGGGACCGTTGTTCTGGAAGTTCTTCGCCGTCTTCCTGCTCGCCTTGGTGCTGGCGGCGGTCGCCACCGGCTTCGTGGTCTGGCTCCATACGCCCCACCGGGGGGCCGCCGTGGCGGGGCCGGCGGGCCTCGTGGAAGTGGCGGCCCAGGCGATCGAGAACGAGGGTTTGCCCGGGCTCCACCCGCTCTTCCAGGACAACCCCGATCTGCCCCTGACCCTGCTGGTGATCGACGACAGCGGGCGCGAGGTGTTCGGCCGCCCGGCGCCGAAGGAAATCTCCCGGCGTTTCTGGCCGCGCGAGGTCAAGGCGCCCAGCGGGGAGCGGTTCACCGTCCTCGCGGTGCCCAAGGGCGAGCGCCGCGGCGGTCACTTCCGCCCCCGGTTGTGGCCGCCGCCGGTGCTCACCGGGATGATGGGTTTTCTCGCCAGTTTGCTGGTGGCTTGGGCGTTGGCGCGTTACATCGCGCAGCCCATCCGTTCCCTGCGTTGGGCCTTCGAGCAGGTGGCGGCGGGCCGGCTGGACACCCGCATCACCCCGGCCATGGGCAAGCGGCGCGACGAGGTGGCGGATCTCGGTCGCGGGTTCGATCACATGACCGGCGAGCTCGAGCGTTTGGTCGAGGGCCAGCGGCGGTTGCTCCACGATGTCTCCCACGAGCTGCGCTCGCCCTTGGCGCGGCTGCAAGCGGCGGTCGGGCTCGGCCGCCAGAACCCGGAGCGGGCGACGGCGACCTACGACCGCATCGAACGTGAGGTCACCCGGCTGGATGCCCTGGTGGGGGAGTTGCTGACCCTGTCCCACTTGGACGCCGGCAGCGCGGCAGATCCGGTGCAGAAAGTCGATCTCGAAGAGTTCGTGGCCGCCATCGCCAACGACGCTCGCTTCGAGGCCGAGGCCGCCGGCAAGCGCTTGGAATACCGCGGCATGGCCTCCGAAGTCTTTGCGGCGGTGCACGCCGAGCCGCTGCGGCGGGCCTTCGAAAACGTCCTGCGCAACGCCGTCAAGTTCACGGCGCCGGGCACCACGGTCGAGGCCGACACGGCGATCGACCGCGGGGATTTCGTGCTGCGCGTGGCGGACCGCGGCCCGGGCATCCCCGAGGCCGATCTCGAAGCCGTCTTCACGCCATTCTTCCGCGGCGAGAACGGTCGCGTCGGCGAAGGCACCGGCCTCGGCCTCGCCATCGCCCGCCGCGCGATGGAAGTCCACGGGGGCAGCTTGCGGCTGACCAATCGCGAGGGCGGCGGGCTGGTGGCGGAGCTGCGGCTGCCCGGGAGGAAAGGACACCAGGGACAGTAACGACACCAACGACTACGACGGCACCGACACCGCCGGGGTTCGCGCGGGCGGGGGCGTCGTTCTTGTCGTTGGCGTCGTTCTCGTCCTTTTTTCGAACCGCCGTTTGAACACCGCGGCCATCACCTTGAGCTTCAAGGTCTGCCACCAGTACCGTCTGGGTGACAACCCCCGGCATTCCTCGGGCAGCATCACCAGGCTGACGTGGACGTTCGGCGCGCAGCCGATGGGCAATCCGGCCTCCATGGTGGCCTCGTAGAGGCGCCGGAAGACCGGCACCATGTCCTCGGTCTTCGGTGGCGGATGGTCCTCGAGATCGGTCCCCTGGAGCGGCCGGAAGACGCACACGGTCGGGATGGCGCCCACCGAGGTGATCCAGTCGATGGCGGCGATCGAAGACTCCGGCGGCTCGAGCCCGGCGATGATCTCGCCGTTGGTCACCCACGGCTCGTCGGCGGGACCTTGCTTGCCCAACTGGGCGCAGTAGCGGATGGCTTCGAGATAGTGGTCGAGGCCGTATTCGGCATGTTTGCCCGGGCAGATCTCCTCGAAAAGCTTGCGGTCGAAGATCTCGAAGCAAAACGACACCCGGTTGACGCCGAGGGCGCGCAGGCGGTCGTAGCGCTTCAAGTCCCGGTGGGGCGGCGTCTGAACGCCGACCAGCAGGCCCATTTCCTTGATCTTGACGATGAACGGCTCGAGGATGTCGAGGTAGGTGTCGCCCTCGTAGTGGCCGGTGTTGAAATCGACGTAGGTGATGCCCGACTGTGCCCGCGCCGCCTTGACCACCTCGAGCACCTCGGCGATCGACTTGTCGTCGGCGTCGTCGACCCCGAGATTCAATCCCACCGAGCAGAATTTGCAGTTCGTTTTGGCCGGCTTCTGAGTCCAGTACTCACAAACCTTGGCTTGATAGATCCCGAGGTAGGTGCCCTGAAGCGTCCCGATCCGGGTCATCGGTTTGCCCGTCGAAGTGGTGTCGTCGTACCAAGTCGGGCGCGGCGACAAGGTGACGTCGGTGACGGCCTGGCCGTCGTGGAAGATCCGGTAGCGCCCCCGCTCGCGGTGCAAGGTGTAAGGCGAGGACGCGGTGAAGCTCTCGGTCACCGGGACGTTGGTCCATAGATCCCCGGGGAGGATCAGCTCGAGGCCACTGCCGAGGCCCGCTCGCGTGCGCAGAATCTTGCGCCCGCCGTCTTCTTCAATGAAACAGGACTCGTCCAGGCGCATGCCTTTGCAGTACAGGTCGAGCTTCAACAGGGCGGGATTCGATTGCAGATCAGCCAAGCGCATGGAAAGTCCTCCCGGGGGGCCATTCGACGACGAACGGCCCCCCGGGCGCGTCACCCGCGGGCGCGGGGGACGCCACCCCGGAGGGTGGGGAGGTGGCTGTGGTCAGATCCAGAAGCAATAGTTGAAGCAGCGGCTGGTGCAGTTGTGATCGGCCATGTCACATTCAAAGACGCAGGCGTTGCGCTCCTCGAAATTCTCGAGGGCGTCGCAGCCAGCGACGCAGCCGTACCACTGACTGAAACATTGGTCGTGACAGTTGAAACAATCGATGGCGACGGTTTCCTTCGGCGTGCCCAGCAGCAGCGCCAGCGAGAGCATCAGACCCAAACCGAGGCGGTTCAAGATTCTGCGGTACCGCATCACTCCTCCTTGCCGAGGCCGGCAAGTCGGTCGTGGCCGTCAATGGCCGCGCCGAGGGTTGTTTGTCTACTGCATGGCAGAGTGTGCGTTGAGACGCCGAGCGAGACATTGCGGCCCCTTGCCCTCGCCGGCCCCTTGTGGAAGGCTTCGCGCCCGAAGGAGATACATACTCATGACTCTACGTTTTCCCCAGCGTTTCGCCGTCGCCCTCGTGCTCGCCACGGCGGCGTTGCCTGCCTTTGCCGGAGTCCACTTCCAGTCGAAATCCACCACCACGGCCGACAAACAGAAGCCGACCACGATGTTGGTGGAAGGCTGGGCCGAAGGGCCGAAGGCCAAGGTGGTCTTCCGTGAGGCCGGCAATCAGCCGATGTTCCAAGCCGGCCACTACATGCTGACCCAAAACGGCGCCCAGACCATGCTGCTCGTGAACCCCGAGGACAAGACCTTCATGGAGTTCGACCCTCTCGGCATGATGCAGGGAGCGGGCTCGATGCTGAACGCCATGGGTGGGCTCATGTCCATGGAGTTCTCCGATCCGAAGGTCGAAACCCTGCTCGACGAGGACGGCGGCACTCTCCTCGGCCACGCCACCCGCCACGTTCGCCTGAAGACCTCCTACACGATGTTCATGAAGGTCATCGGCATGAAACGGCAGAGTCAGATCGAGACGATTCAGGATCTCTGGGTGGCCAAGGGCTGGACGGCCGACCTCGGCCTCGGCGCCTGGTTCCGCAAGGCTCCGCCCAAGACCGGCCACGCTCCGCTCGACAAACTCGTGGCGGCGGAGTGGGGCCGGGTCGAGGGCGTACCGCTCAAGTCGATCACCGTCTCGACCTCGACCGACGGCAAGAAGACCACCGTGACCCGCACCGAAATGGAAGTCACGAAGTTCGAGGACACCACCGTGCCGGCCGGGACCTTCGAGCTGCCGGCGGGCTACGAGAAGGTCGAAAACCCCATGGCAGCCCTGGGCGGCGGGCGGAACTGAACCGGCCGGCTTCTGGGTGCTCGTAACGAAGATCCTCGACAGGAGACCGTGGTGACTTCAGTCCGCCTTCCGCTTCGCCCCGCCTTCCTCCCGACTCTCTGCGGGATGCTCTCGATCGCCGCTGTTCTCGGCGCTCCGCCGGCCTTTGGCGGTGGAACGCCGGATCCCAGCAACGTCGCCCTGTCGACCACCAACCGCAACGCGCTGATCGGCGTGCTCGGTCCGGATCGTGGTTTTGTTTTCGGCGATTACGTCTCCGACCGGATCTCAGGGTTGCAGCGAGGCGGCGCGATCGAGACCTACGACTTCTATATCGAAGTGCCGCCGGGCCAGACTCAGTTGGTGCTGCAGATCTTCGACGCCGACGCCGGTGCCGGCGACAACTTGGGGACTCCCGCCGTCAACGAAGACCTACACGACGAGAAGAACAACACCAACAGCTGGGAGATGAGGACGACCTACCAGCTGTTCGACCCGAGCGGGGCGTCGGTGGCCGTGCGGAGTCTGCCCGGCCAGGATTGTGACCCGAACACCGGGGGTCTGCAGAATTTCTGCGACAACACCTGGAGCGATCTCGGCGTCTTCACCGTCGCCAATCCGATTCCCGGACATTGGCGGATCACCGTCGGCAGCCCCAACAACAACGGCCTGGACGCCGAAGACGACTCCAACTCCTTTGGCCTGCGCGCCCACGACGGCGATCCCACGGCCGCCGGCAACGAGTTTCCCATCTATGCCAACACCTTCGTGGGTGTCGGCCAGGTCTATGCGGGTACTCTCGCCGCCGATCCGGGCTTGTCGCGCACCCACGACTTTTTCCCCTTCATTCGCCGCGACTGCACCTGCGAATCGAACGACTGGGACTCGGATTCGACCGCGCCGATCGACGAGTCGACGGTCTTCACCACCCGCACCGGCGCGACTCCCACGGGCAGCAACGGCACCCTTTCGGCCGGCACCCTGTGGCGGCAAAACGTGCTCACGAACTGGACCACGGAACAAAACGCCACCGACTATGGTCTCTGGCGCCTGCGCTGGACGACCGGCCGCTTCAACTTCATCACCTATTACATGGGTGACGAGACCAACTTCGACCCGTCGAACGCGGCGCCCGGCCCGGGCAATGGCGTGGAACCGAACTCCAATCCGGAAAACGGCGCCATCCGCCTCTACTTCCCGGCCGATGGTTCGCGCCTGTTCGGCCTCGCCGGCGGCGCCGACGACGTCATCGCCCCGCCGCGCAAACCCTGGGTGGGTCAAAGCTGGGCTCTCGTCGCTGGCCAGCCGCCGATCGAAGCCAATGTCACCTCGATCGTCCGGGTGACGATCACCGTCGCCAACCCGACCGCCTACCCGATCCAGTTTTCGAGCCTGACCAGCGGACCTAACGTGATCGTCGCCACCCTGCCCAACAACGGTGGCGAAACGTCTTATGTCCCCGGTTCGGCCACCATCACCGGCGGCAGCTCGACCGCCACCAGCGTGACCGGGGCGGGCCCCTGGACGATCACCTTCGCGCCCGGGGTCATCGCCGCCGGCGTCACTGCCACGTTGACCTATGACGTGTCGGTGAGCCCCACGCCCGTGGGCCTGCCGAAGTCCCTTTTCTTCGTCGGCACCTTCGGCACCGGTACCGCCGGCTCCTACATCGACGAAACCTGCGCCAACGGCGCTGGCGGGGCTTCGGTTTGTGGCGCCACCGCGCTGGCAAACGCCACCTTGTCGATCGGCCCGCTTTGCCGGCTGACCGCCTTGGTCACGACCGCCCCCTCGCTGGCGGTCGCCAAACGGGTCAACGGCACGGTCACCGACAACGGCGACGGTACCTTCACCGTGCCCTTCCGCCTGGTCGTCGAGAACCTCGGAACCAACACCATCACCCCGGTCCAGGTGGTCGACGATCTGGCGGCGACCTTCCCAGCTCCTGCCACGGTCGTCAGCGTCACTCCGGTTGCGACCACCATCCTCTCCGGTGTCGGCACCCTCACTGCCAACGGCGGCTATGACGGCGTCGGCAATACCAATCTGCTGACGGCGGGCACCACCTCGCTCAATTCCGGTGCCAGCGGCCAAATCGACTTCAGCGTCACCTTCGACGCCAACGGTCAGCCCGGTCCCTACTTCAACCAGGCAATCGTCTCCGGTACGACCAGCCTGGGCGGCACGGTGGGTGATTCGTCGGACGACGGCGCGGAGCCCGATCCGGACGGCGATGGCCTCGGCAACGAGGCCGGCACGGGCTGCCCGAGCACGGTGCCGGCGACCAACTGCGAGAATGATCCGACGCCGGTAACGGTGCAGATTCCGGTCGGCGAGAATCCGGTGATCGGCCTTTCGAAGGTGGTTTCCGGCGCGGTGGTCGACAACGGCAACGGCACCTTCACCGTGACTTTCAACCTGCTGGTCGAAAACCTCGGCGACGTTGACCTCACCAGCGTACAGGTGACCGACAACCTCGCCACCACCTTCCCGGCGCCGGTGAGCCTCGTCAGCGTGTCCGCCGTCACCGCCGGTTTGGTCTCCGGCAGCGGTACCCTGACCGCCAATGGCGGCTACGACGGCGTCGGCAATACCAGCCTGCTCACCGCGGCGTCGAGCACCCTCTCGGTCGGCGCGATCGGCCAGATCACCTTCTCGGTGACCTTCGATCCGAATGCCGCCGCCGGGCCGTTTACCAACCAGGCCACGGTTTCGGCCGTCAGCCCGCAGAGCACCACCGTCACCGACCTTTCGACCAACGGGCTCGATTCCGATCCGAACGGCAACGGCGATCCGGACGAGCCGGGGGAAAACAACCCGACGCCGATCATCATCGGCAGGCCGGTCAACGAAATTCCGGTCGCTGGCGGCGCCGGTCTGCTGCTGCTGGCCGTCCTGCTCGGCGCTGTCGGCGTATTCGCTCTGCGCCGCCTCGGTTGATCGCCCGCGATCCCGGTGGCACTGGGGGGCTTACGGACCGGCGCCGGCCATGCCGGACGGGGAAAGGAACCACGTTCGTGACCGCTCTGCAGCGGAGACAGTGTCGTGAGAGATCGCGACCCCTGAGTCGTGGTAGTTCGCAGGTCATTCCGAGCTGGTGTCGCTTAGCAAGTCCCTTCCCCCTGTCCGGCCTCGAACTCGGCGGCGCCGCGAACGCCACTGCGCGGACGGTCGCGGAGGGACGGTTCAATCGGCCGGTCGGGAGACCTTGGCGGCGAGGAATGCGAGACTTAGATCGATGGTAAGTCGATCTGTATGAGTCGCTTGGCTCGACTCGACTTTGAGGCTAGGCGAGAGAAAAAAAGACCGGCAGCCAACGTTACTGGACTTCTATCGAGAGAGGAAAAAATACAGATTAGACGGCCTCTTTTCAGCGACTTACGACCCTGTCGGAGGGGGTGCTAGGAAACTGAGAAAAGGAGTTGGGTGTCAATTTGGGTGCTGGGGAAGGGGAGGGAAACCGGCCTTTTTTTCGAGTCCTCGGCGGGGTACCGGCGGGGTAAATCACGCCTCGAACCTCCTCCCGGAGGTGGTCTCATGACCGCCCTCCGGAGGGTCACCGGACCCCAACTCCGGTTCCTCGACGA
>JANRLG010000062.1:0-40935 GCA_033762835.1 Thermoanaerobaculia bacterium | reverse complement strand
AAGGTGGCCCGGCGGTCACCGGCGAAAACCTGGCGCCGTACCTGGCCGCTTCGACAGTCATCGGCTTCGACGACCCCGAGGTCGCCAAGCTGGTCCCGCTCGCCGTCGGCGATGGCAAGGCGACCGCTGGCGAGCGCGCCCTCGCCACCCGCCGGTTCGTGCAGCGGCACTTGACGACTAAGGACCTCGAGACCGCCTTCGGCACCGCCTCCGAGGTGGCACGGTCGAAGAGCGGTGACTGCACGGAGCACAGCGTGTTGCTGACGGCGCTGCTGCGCGCCCAGAAGATCCCGGCGCGGGTGGCGGTGGGCGTCGTCTACGTCGACGAGTTCCTCGGCGCGCGCCAGGTCTTCGGATACCACATGTGGACGCAGGCGCGGATCGACGACCGTTGGGTGGATCTCGACCCGACGTTTCCGGAGGCCTTCGACGCCACCCACATCGCCTTCGCCGTGTCCGCCCTGGCCGACGGCGGCGCCGGCGGAGCGGGTTTCCAGAACCTGTTGGCGTTGATCGGGCGGGTGGCGATCGAGGTGCTCGAGACGTCGCCCTGAGCACGGGCCAGGCGAAGAACGGCCGGCCTGAAGGCCGGCCGCTACCCATAACTCATTTCTTTTCTTGAGGTAGCGACCGAACTTCAGTTCGACCGAAGACGGCAACCCGGGCTCAGACCGGCCGGGGTGTCGTGAGCACCGGCAAGCCGGCTTCGATCGCCGCGCGATCCGGTTCGAGCCACGGCGGCAGGACGAGGGACTCGCCGAGATGGGCCGGATCCTCGTCGACGGCGAAGCCGGGGCCGTCGGTGGCGAGCTCGAAGAGCACACCGCCGGGTTCGCGGAAGTAGACGGACTTGAACCAGAAGCGGTCGATCACCGGCGTCGGGTGAGCGTCGTCCTCGACCTGCCGGCGCACGGCGAGCTGGTGCGCTTCGTCCGCGACGCGCCAGGCGAGGTGATGGACGGCGCCCACGCCCCACATGCCGCGCGACTCCCCGGGCGCCTCAGCAACGTCGACCCAGGTTCCCGAGCCGCCATCGGCGACACCCCACCGTTGCCAATCCCCTTCGGTCCCGAGGTGGCGGAAGCCGAGCCCTTCGGCCAAGAAGCGAGTCGTGGCTGCAAGGTCCCGCTCACGCATGCGAGCGCCGTGGAGGCCGCGGATCTGGTGTTCGCCGGCCACGGGTCCGCCGGCCCAGGCGCTCCAGGGTCGAGCGAGGGCACTTTCGCTTTCGACCAGGGCCAGAGCGAGGCCGTGAGGATCTTGAAGGCGCAAGGTGGGCTCCCCGAAGCGGGTCGTGCGCGACGAAATCGGCACGCCGTACCGTTCGAGCCGCCCGGCCCAGAACTCGAGGGTGCCCGGCGGCACCGCGAGCGACACCTCGGGAGCCGTGCCGTGGCCTGCCCGCGGCGGCGCCATCCGCGGCCAGGGGAAAAACGTCAGGTCCGTTCCCGGATGCCCCGCCTCGTCGGCATAAAAGAGATGGTAGGTGCCCGGATCGTCCTGATTGACACTCTTCTTGACCAGCCGCATGCCGAGCACCCCGGCATAGAAGTCCAGGTTCTCCTGCGCCGGCCCCGAAATCGCCGTGATGTGATGCAAACCGCCGACTCCCGTCATGACGTCCTCCTCGGGAAGCAGTCTACGGAGGCGGCGTCGGGAAGTAAAACAGGGAGTGCTTGAATATTAGAGGCGGTCCGGGTGCATGGAACTTCCGCGGCTATCTCAGCGGACAGCCAACCACAAGCAACCGAGCCCGAGCGCCAGGCACAAGGGAGAGAACAACCGGGTATCCCACCTGGCGAACGGCGTCCCCCGGATCCGCTTGAAGAACCCGACGAGGCGAAAGTCGCCGACGGCACGGAGCAGGAAGACGACGCCGACGGCGATCACACCGAGACGGGTAACCTGCGGCGAAACGACCGGCGGCACGAAGCCGCCCTGGGCCGCGACCAGCCAGGCCGCCAGCCCAAGCGCCACGGCCACAGCGAAGCTGGCCAGCCGCGAAGGCTGGAACGTCGGCCGGCCGTCGATCTCCGGCAGGGCGATCGAGCGTCCGGAGATTCCGACCATGCACCAATAGACATGAAGCAGCGAGAGCCCGGCGAGCACTCCGGCGACGATGGCGGCTATCGCGAGAGCGGGGTCCGCGATCATGGCTGGGTACTCTCCATGCTGGCGAACATACTCCAGGACCGCGGAAGAAGTCCCTTGCCACCGCCCCCCCGGTCGGCTAGCTTTCACTACGGACTCTTTTCCCAACTGGAGGACGCATGTTCAAACCCCTCGCGGGCGCGGCCTTGGCCGCGGCCCTTCTTGCCTCGCCTCTGTCGGCTGCCGTCGTGACCAAGACCGTCGAGTACAAAGTCGGTGACACCAACCTCAGGGGCTTTTTGGCCTGGGACGACGCCCACCACGGCAAACGGCCGGCGGTGATCGTCGTCCATGAGTGGTGGGGCCTGAACGACTACGCCAAGGAGCGCGCCAAGCAGTTGGCCGCGCTCGGCTACGTCGCCTTCGCCGCCGACATGTACGGCGACGGCAAGACCACCGACCATCCCGAGGACGCCGGCAAGTGGGCCACGGCGATCTCCCAGAACCTGCCCGAGGGCCTCGCCCGGGCCAAGGCGGCGATCGAACTGGTCAAGGCGGATCCCCATGTCGACGGCGCCAAAGTCGCGGCCATCGGGTACTGCTTCGGCGGTGCGGTCGTCATGCACATGGCCTACGCCGGGCTCGACGTCAAGGGTGTCGCGAGCTTCCACGGCTCGCTGCCGACGGCCCCCGAAACCACCACCGCCATCGCCGCCAAAATTGCCGTCTACCACGGCGCGGCCGACGCCTTCGTGCCCGCCACCCAGATTCAGAACTTCACTGCCGCCCTCGACAAACTGAAGGCCGACTGGAGCATGACCTCCTACGGCGGGGCCGTGCACAGCTTCACCGTGGCGGGCTCGGAGAACCGGAAGATCCCGGGCATCGCCCACGATGCCAGCGCCGACCGCCGCTCCTGGGCGTCGCTCCAGAGCTTCCTCGGCGAGCTGTTCGGGCGTTGAGTTCTCTCGGCGTGCGGCTCGCCGAGTTTTCGAACCCGGAGTTCGACCCCGGGCGGGGTTTCCTCGTCCGGGCGCTCTGGCTCGGTGTGCCGCTCGCCGTCTTCGAAACCGGTTTGCCGTGGCCCTCGATCGTGAAACGAGGCCTGCTGCGGCTTTTCGGCGGCCGGATCGGCCGTGGCGTCGTGATCAAACCGCGGGTGACGATCAAATCCCCCTGGCGCTTGACCGTCGGCGACCATAGCTGGCTCGGTGAGTGGGTCTGGCTCGACTCTCTCGCGGCGATCACTCTCGGCGCCAACGTCTGCCTGTCCCAGGGCGCGATGGTCGAGACCGGCAACCACGACTGGAGCGATCCGCGCTTCGGCCTGCGTCTCGGGCCGGTGACGATCGAAGACGGCGCCTGGGTCGCGGTGCGCGGTCTCGTCTTGCCCGGCGCGCGCCTGGCCGGCCACTCGGTCCTGACCGCGGGCTCGGTCCTGGCGGGCGACAGCGAGCCCTGGGGGATCTACACCGGCGTGCCGGCCGTGCGGGTCAAGGAGCGGCGACTCCGCGGATGAAAGTCCTCCTCGTCAACCAGTATTTTTGGCCCGACCTCGCGGCCACCGCCCAGCTGCTGGCGGACCTGGCGGCGGACCTCGGCGACCACGGATTCGCCGTCTCGGCCCTCGCGGGCCGCGGGCGTTACGTGGCCGCGGCGGGAGCGCGCCCACCCCGGCGCGAGACCTGGCGGAACGTCGAGATCGTTCGCGTGGGGGCCACGGAGTTCGGCCGCGGCAGGGTCCTCGGCCGTTTAGCCGACTACGGATCCTTTTTCTTCGGCGCCGCGATTCGGCTCGCCTTCGGCCCGAAAGTGGACGTCGTGGTCTGCCTGTCGACCCCGCCGTTGCTCGCTCTGCTCGGCTACCTCGCGCGCTTCCGCGGCTCACGCTTCGTCTACAAAGTCGAAGACCTCTACCCGGACGTCGCGGTTGCGCTCGGCACCTTGGCTCCCCGCGGCTTCGTCACCCGGCTGACCGGTGCCTTGTCGCGCCGCGTGTTGGCCCGGGCAGACCTCGTGGTGGCCCTCGACGGCGCCATGGCGGCGAGTTTGCGCGCTCGCGGTGCCCGACGGGTGGAAGTGATCCCAAACTGGGCGGACGGGGAGGCCATTCGCCCGGCGGCCGATGCCGGGCACCGGCTCCGCGCCGAGTGGGGGATCAACGCGGGGGAGATCGTCGTGCTCTACTCGGGCAACCTCGGCCTCGCCCACCGCTTCGACGCCGTCTGTTCCGCGGCGCACCGCTTGGCCGGCGCCCAGGTCCCGGTCCGCTGGGTGTTCGTCGGCGACGGCCCGCGCCTCGCCGAGGTGAAGGCCGCCACCGCCGGGCTGCCGACCGTCTCGTTCCTGCCCTATCAGGCACGGGAGAGTTTGGGTGAGCTTTATGCCGCGGCTGATCTTCACCTCGTCACCCTGCGCGACGAGGTCTCGGGCCTGCTGGTGCCCTCGAAGTACTCGGCCGCCTTGGCCGCGGGCCGCCCCGTGCTGCTTGTCGGCGGCAGCGGCACGGACATGCACGAGGAAATCACCCGCGAGCGAGTCGGCTGGGCTTTGCCCCACGACCCCGAAATCCTCACCGCGACCCTCGCGCGAGCCGCGACGGACCCGGCCGATCTTGCCCGCGGCGGTAACGCGGCCCGCAAGCTTTTCGAGCGACAATACGCCCGTTCCCTGGCCACCTCACGCTGGGCCGCGCTCCTCACCGAGCTCGGACGTTGACGGGGCGGTCGGGGCGACCGCCGGAAGGAGTGGCGCGCCGTGACGTTCGAAGGTCCTTGGGTGCTGGCCGCGGTGGCGCTGTTCGTCGCCGCGCTCCTGACCAACATGCTGGTGCCTCTGGTGGCGCGGGTGGCGGTGGCGTTGCGGGCGGTCGACTATCCCGGTGAACGGCGCGTGCAGGAGCGGCCGGTGCCGCGGCTGGGAGGTTTGGCGCTGGTGGCCGGACTGGCCTTTTCCGCCGGCGGCTTGTTCTTGATCCGCTGGCCCAGCCTCCACGGCGAGTTCGGCCGCGTGGGCATTCTCACCCTGGCGGCGGCCACCTTCATCATCTTCGTGCTCGGCATCATCGACGACGTGGTGGGCGTCTCGGCGGGCCGTAAATTTCTGATCCAAGGCCTCGCCGCCGGCCTCGTGGTGCAGGTCGGGTGGTCCTTCGAACGGCTCAGCCTGCCGGGCGGCGTGGTCGAGCTGGGGTGGCTCGGACCGCTGCTGTCGCTGCTGTGGATCGTCGGGGTGACCAACGCGATCAATCTGATCGACGGCATGGACGGCCTCGCGGGCGGCGTCGTGGGGATCATCGCGTTGTCGCTGCTGACCTACGCCGGGCTGCTCGGTGAGACCGGTACGGTCATCCTGATGGCGGCCACGGCGGGTGCGTGCCTCGGCTTCCTGCGTCACAACTGGGCGCCGGCCAAGATCTTCATGGGCGACTCGGGATCGCTTACGTTGGGCTTCCTGCTCGCCGTGGCCAGTGTGCATTCGGCAATCAAGGCGCCCGCGGCGGTGGCGATCCTGGTGCCGCTGCTGGCCCTGGGGCTGCCCGTGATCGACACCCTGCTGGTCATGCTGGTGCGCTTCCTGGCACGCCCCAAGGGCGCCGTGGCCACCCGCTTTCTCGCCATGTTCCACGCCGACCGCAGCCACATCCACCACCTCCTGTTGCGTTTCGGCACCAGCCGGCAACGCGTGGTGGTGTGGATCTACGCCGCGGTGCTCGCCTTCTGCGTCTTCGCCATGCTCGTGGCCACCACCCAGAACCCCCTTCTGGGCGCGGTGCTCTTGCCGCTCGAGCTCGGGGTGATCGTGGCCATGCGTAGCCTCGGGCTGCGCCGCGAGGCGCAGAAGATCTCGGCACGCGAGCGCAGCGAGCTGAAGAGCGACCTGGTGGACCCGGAGCGCCAGCCGCCGAGCGGTGTCGTCCGCCCCATCGACTCCCGACTCCGGCGCCGCGGCTGAAGACGGCCCGGCCATGGCGACCCCCGGCCTCCGTTTTCGCCCGCCGCCGTTCCCACTCGACGACCCCGCGCTCCGGTGGGTGCTGCTGCGGGCGTTCGGACCGGTGGCGGCCGCGGCCCCCGAGGGAGTCGACGGCGAGCAGGCCGGGGAGTTCGCTCGCCAGCTGTCCCTGGCGGCACGCATCGCCGTGCGGCGGGGACCGGCGGGTCTCGCCGCCGAGCTCGGCCCCGCGGGTGCCGCCCCCTGGCTCGCCGCCCAGCGCGCCGCCGCGGCCCGGGCGCTCCAGATCGAAGGCCTGCGGCGGGAAGTCGTCCGCGTCGCTCGCGGTCTCGACATCTCCCTGGTCCTGCTCAAATTCGCGGCGCTCGAAGCCGGCGGCAGGCTTTCAGCGGGCAGCCGGTCGGCCAGCGATCTCGACCTGCTGGTGGCGCTCCCGGATACCCCTCGGCTGATTGCGGCGCTCCAAGCCGCCGGCTTCGCCACCGGGAACGAACCCGACCAAGAGCACCAATGGCCGACCTTGTTCCGCCAAGGTGTCGCCCTCGAGCTGCACCGCCACCTGCCGGGGGTCGAGATCCCCGGAAAGCCGGGCCGTTTCGCCACGGCGGCGGAGTTGGCCGCGGCGGGCTCTTTGGTCGAGATTGACCCCCTGCTTTTTCGGCCGGCCGACCCGGTGCTCGGTGCCCATCTGTTGGCCCATGGCTTGGCTCAGCACGGCCTGACCCCCGAGGCGTACCCGACGCTGCGGCTTTTCGCCGATCTCTCCGACCTGGGCTTCGGCACAGCCGGGGACGACGCGTGGTCCGAGGTCCGCCGCTGGCTGCCCTCTGCCCTCTCTCCCGAAGAAATCTCCGCGGCGCGAGATCTGCTCTGCGCACTCGAAGCCGGCCGGCTCGACTGCGAGGGCCCGGCCCGCACACTGCTCGACCACCTGCTGGCGGGCACCTTCGACCCGGCTTATCGCCAAGCCCTCAAGTTGCGACTGTTCGCGCCGCCGCTGTCCGAAGCCGGCAGGCCCCGCGCGTTTTTCACTTTCCTCCGGCGGACGCTGTGGCTGACCGACAGGCAGATCGACGAGATCTACGGCCCGCCGCGGAAGAGCTGGGGCTACGCCGCCCGGCGCCTGGCCCGCCCCTTCGATCTCTTCGTCCGCAGCGCCCGGGCCGCGGCAGCGGCGCTCACGAGGCGGGGATGACCTCCGCTAGACTGCCGCCATGCCCAACTTCAACACCGCCCTCGGCCTCGAACCCGGCGACGAACCCGGCACCGTGTTTCTCGACGCCACCGCGGCCCACGAAGTCGCCCCTGGCACCATCCACTTCGCCGTGCTCACCACCCTCGCCGAGGTCGCGGCGGCCAGTGCCGTGGGGGCCGCGGTGGTGCCTGCCTCGGTGCAGGTCAACTTGCTTTCCCGCGCCGAACCTGGCCGCCTGACGGGCCGCGGGCGGGTGCTCAAACGCGGCCGCCGTCTGGCGGTGGCCGAGGGAGAAGTCGAACAAAACGGCCAATTGGTCGCCAAGGCCGTCGTCACCTTCGCGCTGCTGTGAACCGCGCCGCGGGTCTCGTCGCGTTCGGCCTGTTGCTGGGCTGCTCGCCCGCGCCACCCGCCCAACCCCCGGGCGTGGTTATCGGCGCTTCGGCCTACCAGGCGATTCTCCGAGCCGAGGCGGAGCTCGATTGGTCGGCGGAACAGCTGGCTCAGGTGGCGAGGGCGGAAGCGCGGTTCGTCGATGGCCGTCGGGACGCGCTCGCGCGGCGTCTGGGCGATGCGGACGGCCGAGCGGCCCTGGCGCGGCTCCAGCAGGACCATCCGAAGCACCCCGACGCCGTGCTCGGCGGTTATCGGGACGCGGTGGCGCGAGCGCGGGATTTCGTCGCATCGGCGGGTTTCGTGACCGTGCCCCCCGGTCGACCCCTCCAGGTCGTTGCCACGCCCACCATTTTGCCGCCGGAGCGCTACCCCTTCGTGGCCTACCTGGGAGACAAACTCGCCGTCGCCCCCGAGGCGGGGCCGCTCCATTGCCGCGCCTGTGTTCCCGCGGTCGTGGCCCATGAGGCTTACCCTGGTCACCACGTGGCGTTTCTCGTTCGTCGCACGCCGCGCCCCCCGGCGGACCCGGAACTCTCCGCTCTGGCCAACCACCACCGGGCGAACCGCTTCCACGCCGAGGGCTGGGGGCAGTACGCCGAGGTCTTGATGATCGAGGCGGGCTTCTACGCCGGCGATCCGGAGGCCGAGCTGGGTGCCTGGAGTCTGCTCCACTTGCGCCTCCGCCGAGCCGAGCTCGATGCCGAGCTGCACGCCGAGCGGATCGACGGCGCCGAGCTGGTGCGCATCCTGGTTGACGAGCTGGGCATGCCGCGGGTCACCGCCGAGGCCGAGCTCGCCCACCATCTCGCGGAACCGACTCTCAAAGCGAGTTACCTCGTGGGACTGCTCCAAATCCTGACTCTGCGGGCGGAGCTCGAGCGACGGTCGCCGGGGTTCGACCGCCGGGCCTTTCACGATCAGCTTCTCGCCTGGCCGCTGCCCTGGCCCGAGGTGGCGCGGCGTTTTTTCGGCGTCGAGCGGCTGGAGGTTCCCACGGATGGCGCCGTGTTGGTCCGCACTTTCGGCGAAGGGCTATGATCCCAGGCCGTGAACGGCCGCACCCTTCCTTCGAATCCCTTCGGTGGCATGAGCCTGACGCCGGCGCCGACGGACGTCATCGTTCTCTTCGCCGTCGTCTTCCTCACCTACGTCGCTCAGTTCTTCGACGGCAGCCGGCTGCTGCCGGCCCTTCTCCATATGTCCCCGGCGGTGTGGTTGGGTGGCTTCGTCTGGCAGCTCGTGACCTTCCCCTTCGCCGGCTACGGCGCCGCGAGCCCGTGGATCGTGCTCGAACTGCTGTTCGGCTTCTTCTTCGGGCGGGATCTGTACTACCGCCTGGGTCGCAAACGCTTCTGGCGGACGCTCCTGACCGTCGCGCTGGTCTCCGCCCTTCTGGCCTGTGCGGTCGAGATGGCGTTGCGGGCGGCGGGCGGCGGGCACCCCACGGCCTTCACGTTGATGCAGGGTCAACGGTTCTTGATCACCGTGTTCATCGCCGGGTTCGCCACGCTCTCCGGCGAGGCAACGATCCTGCTGTTCTTCGTACTACCGATCCAGGCGCGTTGGTTCCTCGGCCTCGAAGTCCTCTTCGCCTTTCTCGCCTACCTGGGAACCAAGGATCTCGCCGGATTCGTCGGCCTCGTGCTGGCGGTCGGGCTGACCTGGGCTCTGCTGACCCGGCGGGGTCCGCGGCGGGCCTTACGGGAGATGTGGCTCCGTTTCCAGGAACGTCGCATGCGCGCCAAGCTCGATCACCTGCGCCGCAAGAAGGGCTTCCGGGTCATCCCGGGGGGCGGCGAAGGAGGCGGCGGCAACGTCACGCCCGGGCCCTGGGTACATTGAGCTTCCAACCTGAAATACAACTGAACTCGTTACGGTTACAGAACCCGTGCTGAGTTCCCGCGTCGCCGTCGCCGTCCATATCCTGACCCTCCACGCCCTCGTGCCGGAGCGTTTCTTGAGCTCGTCGTTCGTGGCCGGCAGCGTCGACACCCACCCGGTGGTCGTGCGACGGCTGCTCGGCCAGCTGCGCAAGGCCGGGCTGGTGGTGGCGAAGACGGGAGTCCGAGGCGGTACACGGCTGGCAAGACTGCCGGCCGCGATCCGGCTTTCCGAGATCTACCATGCCGTCGAAGCGGGCAACGTTCTCGCGCTGCATCGTCATCCGCCCAACCCCGCGTGTCCGGTCGGCAGCAACATCGGCGCGGTGTTGTCGAAGGTGTTCGCCAAGGCCGAACGGGCCTTCGAGGGTGTGCTGGCGGAAACGACGCTTGCGGACGTGGTCGTCGACCTGGGACGCTCGGGAGCTCGGCACGAGGGATGAATTCTCCGTACTCAAAACTGTAACCCAATGAGGTGCTTTTATGTCGAAGACCATCGTGATCACCGGTGCCACCGGTAACGTCGGCAAGTTACTCGCCGAAAGTCTGCTGGGGCGTGGCCTGGAAGTACGAGTGGTGGGCCGAGAAGCCCACCGTCTGGCCGGCCTCGTGGCCCGTGGAGCCGAAGCGCACGTCGGGGACCTGGCCGACGTCAGCTTCCTGAAGAGTGTGTTCGCGGGCGCCGACGCCGCCTACCTGATGATCCCGCCGAATTACACGGTCGAGGATTTCCGCGGTTACCAGCACGGCATCGCGGCAGCCTTCCGGGAAGCCTTGGCAGCCACCGGAGTGCCGCGCGCCGTGTCGTTGTCGAGCGTGGGGGCCCACCTCGCCGCCGGCAACGGCCCCATCGCCGGCCTCCACCGCCTCGAGCAGGAGCTCGACGCCGTCCCCGGGCTCCACCGGGTGCACCTGCGGCCCGCTTACTTCTTCGAGAATCACCTCTTCAGCGTCGATCTCATCCGACACGCCGGCATCAATGGCTCGACGGCCCGCGGGGACGTCGCCATTCCCATGGTTGCCACCCGCGACATCGCAGACGTCGCCGCCGAGATCCTGGCCGCCAGCGATTTCACCGGCCGCACCGTGCGTTACATCCTCGGCCCCGAGGATCTGTCGATGGCCGCGGCGACCACGATTCTCGGCGCGGCGATCGACCGCCCCCACCTCGCTTACGTGCAGTTCCCCGAGGACGAAGCCCGCAAGTCCATGGCCGGCATCATGTCCGCCGCTTTGATGGAGGACTACCTGGAGATGAACCGCGGCTTCAGCGACGGTGCCGTCGCCGCCACCGAGCCACGGTCTGCCGCCAATTCATCCCCCACGAGCTTGGCGACCTGGGCCCGGGAAGTCTTTGCCCCCGCCTTCGGCGGCTGACACGCCACACCGCCGAGGCGGCAACCACCCGTGGGCTACACTGCCCCCGTGAGCTGGCAAAACCGCCTCGGCAACCAACTTCTCCGCCCGTTCGGCCTCGTCGTCCACCGGGCGCCCACGCACCGCTTCGACGCCGTCGAAGAGGCGCTCCACGGCTTGCGGCAGCGCGGCTATCGGCCCCGGCGAGTGCTCGACATCGGAGCCAACCGCGGCCAATGGGCCAACAAGGCACTGCCGATCTTCCCCGAAGCGCGGTTCGACCTGCTCGAGCCGCAGCCGAGCTGTCGCGGCGCACTCGCAGAGTTGGCGCAGCGCCACGGCGGCCGCCTGCGTCACCACGCGGTGGCCGCCAGCGCTCCCGGCACCACCGTGGTGAACATGGCGGGAACCGGGGACACGATGTCCAATACCGGCGCCCACGTATCCCGCGAGGCGAACCCGGGCACCGTGGAGATCCCCGCCACCACGCTCGATACCCTGTTCGCCGCCGAGCTCACCCCGGCGGACCGAGCTCTCCTGAAACTCGACATCGAGGGCCACGAAATCGAGGCGCTCCACGGCGCGGAGAAGCTACTCGAGGTCGTCGAAGTGATCCTGGCCGAGGTGCAGTTCTTCGAGATCGAAAACAACGGCCTCCCCACCTTCACCGACCTCGTGGTCTTCCTACGCGACCGCCACTTCGACCTCCACGACATCGCCTGCCTCGCCAGCCGCCGACGCGACGGCCGCCTGCGCATGGGGGACGTGCTGTTCGTGCGGAGGGGGAGCGAGCTGGCGGCGGATGTGGGGTGGAGGTAGGGAACGAGTCGGCGTACCGCCCTACCCGCGTTCAGCTCACCATAATGTGCGCACGGGATAGGCCGCGATCGCTCTATCCGGGGTCACCAGCACACAGCCGTGGACGATCGCCTGGGCCACCAACATGCGATCGAAGGGGTCCCGATGATGAGGTGGAAGTTTTCCGACCTGAAGCGCCGCCTCCTCTTCGATGGCGAGGCTTGCCACTCCGAGGAGGCTTCGGATGCGTGGTACCCAGAGATCAACGGGCTCGGTGAGCACGATCTTCCCGTTCGCCGTTTTAAGTGCGATCTCCCACGAGCTGACGACACTCAATAGCAGCTCGGACTCCGGGTCAAGCAGGGCACCTCTAGCGGCTACCGAGAGTTCCGGAGAATTCTGTCCCGCCCAGATAAAGGCGCAGGTGTCGAGGAGCAGTCTCAATCCTCGTGGCCCTCAAAGGCGCGGAGCAGTTCCTCCGGCAAAGGGTCGAAGAACCCTGGAAGCATCTGAACTGTGCCCTTTGCGCAGCCTAACTGTGGCACCCGCCGATTTACCTTAGGAATCGCTCTCAGCTCGGCGATGGGCTCGTTTCGGCGACAAAACACGACGACTTCGCCTTTCTCCACCTCACTGAGGTAGTGCGAGAGATTGGTCTTCGCCGCGTGGACATTGACTCGAGTCATAGTCCAATAGTTAGCTAGGAGCCCAGCGCTGTCAAGCCGTCGGCTAGACTTGCCGGTGTGATGCCCGCCCTCCCTCTCACCGTCCTCGAGCCTGGCCGGCGGGCTTTCGACGTGGGGGAGCTGTGGCAGTACCGGGACCTGCTGTACTTCCTGACCAAGCGCGAGATTTCGATCCGCTACAAGCAGTCGCTCCTGGGGATTTCCTGGGCGGTACTCCAGCCGCTGATGACCATGGTGGTGTTCACGGTGTTCCTGGGCACGCTGGCGAAGGTGCCAAGTGATGGGGTGCCGTACCCGGTGTTCTCGTACCTCGGCCTGCTGCCGTGGACTTACTTCTCGAACGCGCTGTCGCGGGCGGGCACGAGCTTGGTTTCGAACTCCAATCTGCTTTCGAAGGTCTACGTGCCGCGGGTGTTGATCCCGCTGTCGGGCGTGCTGTCGGCACTCGTGGACTTCGCCTGTGCGTTCGGCGTGCTGGTGGGGCTGATGTTCTGGTACGGCCTGGCGCCGCAACTGTCGTGGTTGCTGTTCGCTCCGCTCGTGCTCCTGACCGCGCTGCTCGCCCAAGGCGTCGGCATGGGGCTCGCGGCGCTCAACGTGCAGTTTCGAGACGTCCAGCACGCGGTGCCCTTCCTGCTTCAGTTGTGGATGTTCGCCACCCCCGTGGTGTATCCGGCTTCGTTGGTGCCGGAGAAGTGGCGACTGCTGTTCGCCATGAACCCCATGACCGGGGTGATCGAGGCCTACCGCGCCGCCGCCCTCGGCCGTGCCGTGGACTTCGCCGCTCTCGGCATTTCGGCGGCCGTGGCCGCGGTGCTCGCGCTTCTGGGCTGGTGGCGCTTCCGGTCGATGGAGCGGGTGTTCGCCGATGTCGTCTGAAGGCGCTTCCCTCACCGTGGCCGGCCTTGGCAAGCGGTACCGCGTCTCCGGTCCGCGGCTCGCCACCAACAGCCTCCGGGAGGCTTTGGTGGACCTGGTCAAGGCGCCTTGGCGACAGTTGCGCGAGCTGCGGGCCGATGCGACCACCGAGGAAGAGACCTTTTGGGCGCTGCGCGAGGTCGATTTCTCGGTGCGGCCGGGCGAAGTGCTCGGCGT
This sequence comes from Thermoanaerobaculia bacterium, assembly GCA_033762835.1. Lineage (GTDB taxonomy): Bacteria > Acidobacteriota > Thermoanaerobaculia > Multivoradales > DATKCC01 > JANRLG01. The sequence continues at coordinate 27,484 of JANRLG010000062.1, read as the reverse complement.
GGTGGGCAAAAACGGCGCCGGAAAATCGACTCTGCTGAAGCTGCTCGCGCGCATCACCGAGCCCACGGAGGGGCGCATCACGCTGCACGGCCGGGTCGCGAGCCTGCTGGAAGTCGGCACGGGCTTTCACCCCGAGCTGTCCGGCCGCGAAAACATCTACCTGAACGGCACCATCCTCGGCATGCGCAAACGCGAGGTGGACCAGAAACTCGACGAAATCGTCGCTTTCGCCGAGGTCGAGCGCTTCCTGGACACCCCGGTCAAACGCTACAGCTCGGGCATGTACGTGCGGCTGGCCTTCGCCGTGGCGGCCCACCTCGAGCCCGAGATTCTCCTGGTGGACGAGGTGCTCGCCGTGGGGGACGCCGACTTTCAAGCCAAGTGCCTCGGCAAGATGGGCGAGGTGGCCCGGCACGGCCGCACGATCCTGTTCGTTTCCCACAACATGGCCGCGGTGCAGCGCCTGTGCACGCGGGCGATCCTGCTCGAACGCGGGCGGCTGACCCTCGACGCCGATCCGCGCACCGTCACCCAGCGTTACCTCGGCGGCGAGGAGCGGCCCCGCTTCGAGGCCGGAGCGCGCACGGGCAAGGCCCAGCTGATCGCGGCGCAATTGCTGTCGGCCGCGGGCGAGCCGATCGAGCGACCGCTGTCGACCGAACCGTTCGTGATCGAGCTCGACTACACCTTCCCCACCGCTGCCCCGGGCACCCGCCTGGGCATCGGGTTCCTATCCGCCGACGGCGTTCCGCTGTTCACCTCGAACGTCCGCGACGTCGGCCTCGAGCTGCCGCCGAAACCGGGCGAGTACCGCGCCCGGGTCACCGTGCCGGGAGGCGTATTGCTCGCCGGCCAATACCACCTCGCGGTCTGCCTGTGGAACCCGCGGGAGGTGCTCGATCTCCAGGAACCGGCGCTCTCCCTGACGGTGGACGCCGGGCCGTCGATTCTGTACATTGACGGCCCCGATCGTAAGGGCTTCGTCCACCTGCCGCTTACGTGGTCTCTGGAATCGTGACCATCCGCCGCTCCCTCCGCACCACCCTCTCCCGCGCGGCCCGCCGGCTGCTCGGGGCGCCCGTGTTGCCGGTAATCGACCAGTTGGCCAAGGCCGACGGCCGGTTTCCGACGTTTTGCGCGGCTCTCGAGTATCTGGACTACGAAGCGGTGCCTGGGGACGTGCTCGAGTTCGGGGTGTTCACCGGCAAGAGCTTGGCGCTTTTTGCCCAGGCTCACGGTTTCGACCCCAAGGGCATGACGCGGCGGATCGTGGGGTTCGACTCGTTCCGCGGCTTGCCGCCTTCGGCCGAAAGTCATGAGCGCTGGCAGGCCGGAGACTGCGCGGTCAATCACTCGTGGCACCCGCTGCTGCCGCTGGGAGCGCCGGTGACGCCCGCGGTCACGTTCGAGCTGTTTGCCGCTTGTAACCTGCCGCGCCCGGAGATCGAGGCGGGTGACTTCGCCGAGACGTTGCCGGCCACGATCCCTGGCAAGTACTCCCAAGTGGCGCTCGCGCATCTCGACTGCGACCTCTACGAGTCGACGCGGGACGTATTGGCGGCCTTGGGCCCGGTGCTCGCGGACGGTGCGATGCTGCTCTTCGACGACTGGTTTCACTACAAGGGCCACCCGGGCAAAGGGGAGGCGCGAGCCTTCCACGAGTTTCTCGCCGACCATCCCGAATGGGGCGCCCAGCCGTACCGCAGCTACGGCTCCTTCTGCCAGGCGTTCATCCTGTACCGGCGATGAGAACGTCACACTGCCGGCGTTCGGCCGAACTGAAGTTCGGCCGCTACCTCAGAAAAAAGTTCCGGGGTAGCGGCCGGCCTTCAGGCCGGCCGAGCTCGGGTGAGGCATCCGGCTTGCCGGGCAACCAGCAGAGGACCTCGCGATGAAGATCGCCCATGTCGGCCCGCCGCGCGCCCGCACGGGTGGCCCCGCGGGGTACCTGTGGGAGCTCGCGCAGGTGGCGGTGCTCGACGAACGGTTCACCGTGAGTTTTCCAGACGAGGCGCCACCCCAGCGGCCGACGCCGCCACCCTCTTGGATTCAACGGGGCCGCGCCAGCCTCGGAAAGCTGAAACGTTGCGTGTTCGGCGCCCCGACGTTCCGGCGGCATGCGCTAGAGGATCTCCGCGAACCCGGGGGTGCGGCGGCCGAGCTGTTGGCGGCGGCGGAAACGTTGTCCCACGCCGAGGTAGCGCCGAGTCTCGAAGCCGCTTTGGTGAATGCCGACGTGCTTTTCGCCCATGACGCCTGGACGGCGGATCGGCTCTTGGCCCGGCGCCGGCCCGGGCAGGACGTTTGGCTCTTCCTCCACGCTCCGTTTCCCTTGGGGTTTTTCCAGGTCTGGAGCTTCGGCCGGCCGGACTTGCCTTGGCAGACGATTGCCGAGCTGACCGATGTCCGAGCGGCAACCGAGCGCGAGCTCGCCACGTTCCGCGCCGTTGACCGCTTGATCCTGCCCTGTGCCGAGGCCGGGGACGAATTCCTGCGCTTCGATTCGCGTTTCGCCGAGCCGCTGGCCCGCGCCGAGTTCCTGCCGACGGGTGCCGCCGGCCCGAACCGCCGGTTCCCGGCCGAAGACAGGGTCCGGTTACGCCGACGCTTCGGGTTGCCGGAGGCCGCGCCGATCGCCCTGTTTCTGGGCAACGACCAGCCCTACCGCGGTCTCGACACCCTGCTCGACGCCTTGCCGGCTCTGGCTCCCGGCCCGGGCCTGGTGGCCGTGGCAGGCCCGGCCCCGGACCGCCTGCCCACGCACCCGCGCCTGCGCGCCCTCGGGCGTGTGACCGCGGTCGCCGACCTGCTCGCGGCGGTAGACTTCGTGATCAACGTCAATCGCTTCAGCCTATTCGACTTGTCGACCATCGAGGCGCTCGCTGCCGGGAGCCCGTTGTTGCTGCACGCGACCGGCGGCAACCGCGCCTTCGGGCGCCTCGGTGCCGGCTGCCGGATGTTTCCCGATCTCGCACCGGAGACGATCGCCCGCGCACTCGATGGCCTGTTCCGGCTCGACGAATTCGAGCGCCAACGCCTGGCCGACGCCTCGCGGGCGTGCTGGGTGGAGCACCTGTCGCCCGCCGTGTGGTGGCGACGCCACGCCGAGTTGTATCGCCAGGAGGTCGTCCCGGGATGAACGCCGTTCGCTTCTTGATCCTCGGTGCCGGCCCCACCGGGCTGGGCGCCGCCTGGCGGCTCGCCCAGCGCGGCCAGTCGGACTGGCTCGTGTACGAAGCCGACGCGGTGGCGGGCGGGCTCGCCCGTTCGGTCGTCGACGAACACGGCTTCACCTGGGATTTGGGCGGCCACGTCCAATTCAGCCACTACGACCACTTCGAAGACTTGATGGACGAGCTGCTCGGCCCCGAAGGCTGGCTCTACCACGAGCGCAGCTCCTGGGTGTGGGTGGCGGGCAAGTTCGTGCCCTACCCGTTCCAGCTCAATTTGAAGTACCTGCCGCGGGCCGAGCAGTGGCGGGCGGTCCAGGGCCTGCTCGAGCTGCGCGGCCAGAAGCCGCCGGCCGAACCGGCGAACTTCGGGGAGTGGATCGACGCCGTCTTCGGCCGCGGCATCGCCGAGATCTTCCTGCGACCTTACAACTTCAAGGTCTGGGCCTACCCGCCCGAGGACATGACCTGGCGCTGGATCGGCGACCGCGTGGCCACGGTGGATGTCGAACGCTCGATCCAGAACATCCTGCTCGACCGTGACGACGTCTCCTGGGGTCCCAACAACCGCTTCCGCTTCCCGAAACAAGGCGGAACCGGAATCGTGTGGCAGACCTTGGCCGATCGCCTCGAAGCCAACCACCCGGGCCGGATCGTCCTCAACCGGCGGTTGACCGCCTTGGATACCCGGAATCGCCTGGCCTGCTTCGACGATGGCTCCACCGTGCGCTACGAGAAGCTGCTGTCGACGATTCCCCTCGACGACCTGGTGGGCCTGTCGGACCTGACGGACGAGGTCGGCGGCGCGGTGGCGGACCTGCGGTATTCCTCGACCCATGTGCTCGGCGTGGGGCTCCTCGGCGCCCCGCCCAAGCGGCTCGAAGGCAAGTGCTGGATGTACTTTCCCGAGGACGATTGCCCGTTTTACCGAGTCACCGTCTTCTCCCACTACTCACCCCGGAACGTGCCGGACATCACCCGCAGTTGGTCGCTCATGGCGGAAGTCTCGGAGTCCCCCGTCAAGCCCGTCGACGACGGCCGAGTGGCCCGCGAGACGATCGCCGGTTTGCTCTCGACGGGGCTGATCCAGGACCACCGTCAGGTCCATCACGTGTGGCACCGGCGCCTGTCCCACGGCTACCCGACGCCGTCCCTCCACCGCGACCGCGCTCTGGCCAAGCTGTTGCCCGCCTTCGAAGCTCGCGAGGTCTACTCCCGCGGACGTTTCGGCGCCTGGAAGTACGAGGTTTCGAACCAGGATCACTCCTTCGCCCAGGGCGTCGAGGTGGTCGACCATTGGCTCGACGGCAGCCCCGAGGAGACCCTGAACGACCCGGATGCGGTCAATGCCCGGCGCCCGAAGCCGCGGCCGGCAGGGGGCTCGTGAGCCTCTCCTGGTTGGAAGTGCGGCGCCTCGTGGGCCGGGCGAAACGAATCGTCCGCCCGCGGCCCGCGGAGGCCGTCCACCGGCGGATGTCCGAGCTCGCCTGGAAGGTCGGCCGGCGAGTTCCGGGCACGATCCAGGCCTTGGACCTGACGCTCGACTACACCGACCTCGTTTCCCTCTGCCCGCAGTGGAACGATCTGTTCGTGCGGAGTACTTACGATTTCCGACCGGGTACGGACAGTCCGCGTATCCTCGACGGCGGCGCCAACGTCGGCCTCGCGAGCTTGTGGTGGAAACGCCGCTTCCCCCGGGCCCGCATCACCGCCTTCGAGGCCGATCCCGAGCTCGCCGCCTGCTGCCGGCGCAACCTCGAGCGGAATCTACCCAAGATGGGCGGCCACGACGTGGAGCTCGTCGAAGCCGCCCTGTGGACGGAAAACGGCACGGTGACTTTCCAGAGTGAGGGTTCGGATTCCGGCGCCGTCGGGGAGGTCGCGGCCGGCGACCTCGCCGGCCCGCGCCGCGAGGTGAGAGCCGTCCGCCTGCGCGACGTGCTGCGCGCCGAGCCCGGCCCGATCGATCTGCTCAAGCTCGATGTCGAAGGCGCCGAGGAGCCCCTCCTCGACGACTGCCACGACAGTCTCGGCCACGTCCGCGCCTTGGCCCTCGAAATTCACGACTTCGACCCCGCGCGGCGGCGCACGCCGCGCGTGCTCGATCGCCTGCACGCGGCCGGCTTCGAAGTCCGCCTGGACGAGCTGCACCCCCTCGCCGAACGCGCACCGGCGCCCGGCCCGGACGACGTCTTTCCGACCTGGCCCGCGGCCTGGGTGCTGGGCGTGCGGGCGGTGCGGCGGGGGTGAAGAGCCGGAACGGGGCGCCGCGGCCCCGTTCGGCCGCCTACCCGGTCACCCGCGCCCGCAGCTCGCCGCCCTCGGCGAGGGCGCGCGGAATGCGCACGCGCAGGTCGAGTTCTTCGGAGAGCTCACGGAGGCGGCGGATTTCGGCCTCGGGGATGCGAATGAAGGCTTCGACCACTTCCGGATCGAGCTGGCTGCCGGCGACGCGACAGAGTTCGGTGACCGCGTCCGCGTGGCTGCGAGCGCGACGGTAGGGACGGTCGGAAGTGATCGAGTCGTAGGTGTCGACGACGGCGAAGATGCGGGCACCGAGCGGGATCTCCTCGCCTTCGAGGCCGCGCGGGTAACCCGAGCCGTCCCACCGCTCGTGGTGGCTGTAAACGATTTCAAGCGCGGGCTCCAGGAACTTGACGTCCGCCAGCATCTCGAAACCCCAGTTGGGGTGCTGGCGCATGACGAACCACTCTTCCTCGGACAAGCGATCCGGCTTGCGCAAAATGGCGTCCGGCACAGCGATCTTGCCGACGTCGTGGAGCAACGAGCCCCACTCGATGGCGCGCAGCGGCGCCCCCTCGATGTTCATGGCACGGGCGAGCGCCAGGGCATAGTGGGCAACCCGGAACGAGTGGCCGGTGGTCTCGTGATCGCGAGCGTCGATCGCCGCCACCACCGCACCGATGGCCTCGACGTAAGAGCGCTCGCGGTCGCGCTGGCTGGCCACGAAGTTGGCCGTGAGGGCGCGGAAGGCGCGGTCGAGCCGCTTCACCTCGGGGCCGGCGTCCTCGAGCGGGGGAAAGTTGAGATTGATCTCACCGCCCTGGCCGGCCCGGGTCATGGACTCGACCAGCCGTTCCAGGGAGCCGTGGAACCGGCGGTGGATGAACCAGGCCAGCGGCAGGCCCAGGAGCAGAGCGCCGAGGCCGGCGAGCGCCACTTTACCCCCCCAGCCGGCGGTCATTGGGGGCATTTCGTCGTAGTCCACGAGGAAAGCGCGGCCGTCCAACGAGCCCGACCGCACGGGCATGAACTGGAGCGCGAAGGTCTTGTCGCCGATCTTGATTTCCTGGGCTCCCGGAGCCAAGGAGGGCAGCCGCTCGACGACCGCCTCGGCCGCCGTCGCCGACAACGTGCGTCCCAGGATCTCGCCGCCGGCGACGATCACCACCTCGGCGCGAACCTGCTTCGACAGCAGCTGCACGCGGCTGTCGTCGATTTCATCGACCACGACCATGCGTTGTGGAGAATCGGCAGGCAATTCGAGCAGCGGCAGCGAAGAAACCTCGACGGGAACGCCTGCCAGCCGCCGCAGCGGGGCCGACGGACCGGACGCGCACAACGACGAGTCCGCCAAGTCCTGGCGGCCGATCCGGGCCGACTGACCGCCCTGGGCGTTGCACAGCAGCCAGAGGGTGGCATTACGCGAAGGCAGACGGCTCAGCAGGGGCTCGACCCGTTTCGGCTCCGAGCCCACCAGTTTGAGCGCCTCGGCGACCACCGCGGCATCCGCGATACGCCGTGTCTGGGCCTCCTGGTCCAGCCATCCGGCAGCCTCGACGACGTTCTTCAAGGTGTCGTGGGCGGCCGACTTCGCCGCGGTTTGCGAACGAATGCCCAACACCACCCCGGCGGTGACCACAGCAAGCACGGCCACGAGGCCGCTCGAGACGAGACTGCGAGTTCGAGCGTTCAACGGCAAGACACCTCTTAGCACGTGGCCGCGGTGCGGTCCGGGCGCGCTGACGACAGTGGTTTCAGAGTCAAGCCCACCGGATGATACGTCCGGTTCACCCTCTCTGGTTCTTCGGATTCAAAAAAGGATCAGTGCAGCCGGAGGCCCGAATGGGACTTTTCTGGTAGTTTCCCCGCCCGAGATTTTCCGGGCGCCCGAAAGTCGTGGCGGCGCCGCCGTCCGAGGAGGCAACATGTCCACCGTTCGCGCGTTTCTCGATCGCCATTTCCTCCACTTCAACGCCCGCGAGACCGTGGCCGCGGCCCGCGCCTACGAGGCCCATCTCGCGGCCGGCGGCAAGATGTTGGTGTCGCTGGCCGGGGCCATGTCCACCGCCGAGCTGGGCATCATCCTGGCGCGGATGATCCGGGAGGACAAAGTCCACCTGATTTCCTGCACCGGGGCCAACCTCGAAGAAGACGTCTTCAATCTCGTGGCTCACGACGAATACGAGATCATCCGCGACTGGCGCAGCCTCTCGGCCCACGACGAGAAAGCCCTCTACGACCGCGGCTTCAACCGCGTCACGGACACCTGCATCCCCGAGGGGGTCATGCGCCACATCGAGAAGCGGCTGATCGACGGTTGGGCTCAGGCCTGCCGGACCGGCACGCGCAAGACGCCGCCCGAGTTCCTCTTCGACATCCTGCGTTCGCCGGGCATCGAGCAGTACTTCCAGATCGACCCCGCCAACTCCTGGCTCTACGCCGCCATGGAGAAGGGCATTCCGGTCTACAGCCCGGGCTGGGAAGACTCGACCACCGGCAACATGTTCGCCGCCGCCGTGATGCGCGGCGACGTGGCGCACCACACCTGCGTCAAGACCGGCACCGAGCAGTTCCAACACCTCATGGAGTTCTACGCCGCCAACCACGGCGTCGACCAGGGCCACCCCTCGATCGGCTTCTTCCAGATCGGCGGCGGCATCGCGGGCGACTTCGCCATCTGCTCGGTGCCGTCGTGGATCCAGGACATGGAGCGCGACGACATCCCCTACTGGGGTTACTTCTGCCAGATCTGCGACTCCCCCGCCTCCTACGGCGGCTACTCGGGAGCCGTGCCCAACGAGAAGATCACCTGGGGCAAGCTCGACGTCGACACCCCGAAGTTCGTCATCCAGTCCGACGCCTCGATCGTGGCGCCGCTGATCTTCGCTTACCTGTTGGGAGACTGAGGTCGCTCCCAGCGAATCCGCCAGAGCTCGACCCAGCCGTCGTCATAGAACCGTTCGTACCGCCCGGGGCGGGCCGCCATCCAGGCGCGCTCCGGGTCCTCCTCCCCGGCCCGGATGACCACGACGTAGTCGATCCCGAGCGCCCGCAAGTTGCGCTGCCAGGCCTCGTAGCGGCCGCGCCGCGAGGAGAAATCCACCGCCGTGCCTTGCCAGTAGTAGAGCCGCGACGCCCGCCAGAAGTTGCGCGGCACGATCGCGACGCGGTTCTGTAGCCGGCTGCCCCAGAAGGGATACGGATAGTTGTAGCCGACGTAGGCCACCCCCGCGCCGGCCACGCCCACCTGCTCTTCGAGGGCAAGGGCGGCGGGCAAGTGGCGGAACTTGCGCTCCGGGTAGTGGCCGACGGCGTGCACGAGGCCGGGCAGAAACACCACGACCACCAGGCCGACGAACGCCGGCTGGCGCAGGAACCGCGGGATCGGCCGGCGCAAAGCCCCGGCGGCGCCCAGCAGCGTGAAGACGAGAATCGTCACCATGGCGATCGGCTCGGCACGATGGCGGTCGATCGCCAGACCCACCGTGACCAGCCAACAGAGGCCCGCGAGCGCCGAACCGAGGCGGCCACGGTCTCCCGCCAGCCCGATCAGGCGGGCGCTGCCGAGTGCCGCGAGGCCGAGGGCGGGAAACAAATAACGGCTGTCCCGGTGATCGTGGACCTGGAACAGGAAGATCAGAAAAAAGGCCACCGGCAGGGCGAGCACGGCCGCTTCCAGCAGCCAACGGCGCCGCTCGCCCGCTCGTCGCCAGGCCAGGCCGAGAGCCAGGAGCGGTGCCAGGATCGCCGCCGGGGTCCACAGGAACCGCCCGAGGCGGCCGAATAGATCGGGGCGGAACAAGTACTCCGGCAAATCGATCGCGAAGGGCGGCAGGTGGCGGCGTTCGTCGAGCGTCACCCCGCTCGTGCCGGGCAGCTCCAGTGCGCCGATTCGAATCGGCACCGGGTAGAGCGGATTCCCGGTGGTCACGGCGTTGCGGGCGTAGGTGTACCCCCCGGCAACGGCAGCCACGGCAGCGGCCAGAACGAGCGCTCCCGCGAGCCGTCCGGCCTCGCCCCGCCAGGCCCCCGACCCCCGCACCAGCCAGGCGACCACGAACACCCCCGCCAACAGCGGCAGGAAGAGCAGGCCCAAGAACTTCGTGCCCACCAGCAGACCGACACCGAGCCCGAGGTAGACCCCGGCGCCGAAATTCGGTGCCGCGGCGAGCAGCAACACGGCCTCGAGGCCGGCGAGGGTGAAGAAGGTCGCCGCATGGTCGTTGCCGGCACCCAGGGCGAGGATGGGAAAGGCCCGCTTCAGCCCGGCGTAGAGCACCACCGCGAGCGCCGTCGTCGTCGCCGGCAGACCGAGGCGCCGACCGAGGGCGGCGATCGCGACCAGAGTCAGCAAGAAGTACGGCAGTTGGGACCAGCGCGCGAAGCTGTCGTTGTCCTCGAAAGGCGCCAGGAGCACCCAGCTCACCAACTCACCGACGATCGGGTAGTAGGGCGTCGAGCGGTCGCCGTGGGCGAACTTCACCCCGGCCAAGTCTCCCCGCTCGAGCCACGTCGCCACCGTCGCCAGGTGGTAGGAGTTGTCGTCGAAGCCGTGGAAACCCGGCGGGGCGTAGCGCTCGAAGTGGATCGACGTCGCGGCCGAGGCGAGCAACGCGCATACCGCCGCCGCCGCGAGCGCCCGCGGCCAGCCCGCCGCGGGCAGTGCCACCGAGGGCTCGTCGTCCGCCACCGCCACCACCCGCCCCAGCCCGAACCAAACCAGCCCAGCCAGGGCGGCCACGGTCAAGAAGAACGGCTCGGGCCACAACCATCCAAAGTGGCCGAGCACCGTGGCCGGCACCGTCGCCAGCGCCGTGGCCCCCAAGGCCGCAAAACTCAGACGCGTCACCCGCGGCGCGTCGGGCAACAGCCGGCAGGCCAAACGCCAGCCGGTCTCCCCGAGCACGACCAGCAACGCGAGCAGAACGAGGACTTCGAAGGTCGTCGCCAAAGCCGATGAGGCGAGAGGAACCGCGGCGAGAAAAAGGAGGGCGAAACTACAGAAATACGACCGATACTGCATGGTCAGAAAGCATAGTTCAGCGCGCCTTCGAGGGCAAGGGGAAGGGGCCGAAGACGCTCGCGACCTCGGCCCCGAGAGAGGTCACTGACCCGTCACGAAACTCCGGCGCGGCGCCGGGGCCGGATTCTTGTTCGCCGCCACGATCTTGCAGATCAAGTCCGCAATGCCGTCGATGGTCGAATCGCGGTCCGCCACCGGCAAGGTTCGGAAGTCCGGAACGTGGACGAAGTACGGCTTGCATTCCTTCTGCGTGCACAGCCAGTAGAAGGTGGCGTTGCAGACGTAGTCATTGGTCTTGTCGACATCACCCTTTTGGACCGGGTAGGGACCGATCTGGTGCCCCGGCGGCAACACCGGCCAAGGCCCTGGGGCTTTGACGGTGTTGTCGATCGGCTTGGTCGGGTCGATGCAGACTGGATCGCACTTCACGATGCGCGAGCCGTCCTCTTTGATGTGGACATAGCAGTTGACCGCCGCGGTTTCGATCCGCACCTTGTTGGTGCCGGCCGCTACTCCCAGGCTGATCACGATCTGGTTCTTCACCTTGCACTTGGTGATGGCGTCCTTCTCGACCTTCAGGCATTGCGTCTTCAGGTTGATGTCGGCACCGCACTTCTCTTTGACCTTCTTCTCGATGTCCGGCAGGTACTTCTCCGTCGGGTTCTCAGGTTGCCCAGGGAAGGAGCAGAAGCCGGTCAGGAGCACGTCGAGCTTCGCGGGCTGCGGCTCCGAAGCCAGGGTGATCGCCGACGGGGTGTCCGCGACGTAGGCACAAACATCCTCTTCGGCGACCAGGGGCGACACGAAGAAGCTGGTCTCGTCGTCGTCGGGTACCGGTACCGGGTCGTCCCCGGTTCCGACCGGTGTGTCGTAACAGGGCAGCAGCTCCGAGTCGGGAACGCAGGAAACCGCCTCTTCGTCCGCCGTCACCGGCAACCAAGCGGGCGCCGGATCACACGTGGCGTCCGGCCCGCGCTCGAGCCGGCAATCGTCGCCGACGCACACCCAGTTGCAGTAGCTCTGAGCCTCCGCCGGAGCCAAGCCCCAGCCGAGCCCGATTCCCCAAAGCAAAAACAGCGGTAGCCAAGATCCTCGGCGCATCCTCCGTCTCCTTTCAGCCCAAGGGCAGTTGCTTCTTAGGTGCTCGCGGGCGGAAGAAGGCGGACGGGGGACTTAGGACCGCGCCGGCAGCTTCTCCAGCAGCTCCCGGTACAAGGCCTCGTACTCGCCGACGATCGCGGTGTCCGAAAACCGGCGTTCGGCTTCGGCACGGCAGGTGTGGCGGTCGATTTCGGGCAGACGGCGGACCAGCGCGGCCATTTCGTCGACGGTGTCGCAAAGGAAGCCGGTGCGGCCGTGGTCGATGCCTTCGGGCACCCCGCCTTGGCGGAAGGCGACGACCGGGGTAGCGCAGGCCAGGGCTTCCGGAAGCACGACCGGAAAGGGCTCGAGCCACTCGATCGGCAGCAGGAGGGCGGCGGCGGAGCCGAGCAGCTGGTTTTTCGCCGCATCGTCCACCGGGCCGAGGAAGCGCACCCGTTGGCCGTCGATGCGCGGGGCGATTTCCGTCTCGAAGTAGACCTTTTCTTCGGGCAAGTCCGACAGGTTGCCGGCGATCAGGAGGGTCCGGTCCAAGCGCTCGGCGACGTCGATGGCTGAGTGAGCGCCCTTGCAGCGTTCGAGGCGACCGAGGAACACCAGCGGCGCGGTCGCTGCGTCGACGTCGTAACGCGGCGTGTAGCGGGCCACCGGGGCGCAGTTGTAGATGACGCTCCAGTCGCCACCGCCGGGCTCGCCGGTCTTGCGGATGACGTCCGAAACGGCGGTGAAGCGCAGCGTCGGCCCGCCCCGTCGGCCGGCCAGGCGCACGGCGCCGCGGATCTTCGCCGGGTCGATGCGCCGCATGTAGGTCTGTACTTTGGCGATCCGCCACGAAGCAATCGGCGTCAGGTACGCCAGCCGGCCGAAGTTGTGGACGACGTCGAAGCGCCCAGGCCGCAACCAGAAGCGAGCGGCGAGGTGGAGCGTATTGCGGACGTTCGAGAACCGTGTCCACTCCCCCTCGCGGCCGAAGGGCTCGAGCCGCGCGGGGGTCGACGAGCTCGGCGCCGCCCACAGGGTGACCTCGTGGCCGCGTGCCACGAGCCCGGCGGCCAAGTCCGCGATGACCCGCTCGATGCCGCCGTAGTGGCGCGGCGGCACTGGAATCAGCGGGTCCATGACGAGGAGGATGCGCATCGGTCGATCGGTGAGGAGCCCCGCGACTTTACCAGCCCGGGATACAGTTTCCGGCGAACCTGATGAAGCCCTTTCGCCTCACCGTCGCCCTGACCCATCCGGTTCAGTACTTTTCGCCGTGGTTCCGGTGGCTCGCGGCGCACTGCCCGGAGATCGACCTCGAGGTGATCTACGCCGTGGCGCCCACGGCGGAGCAGCAGGGCACCGGGTTCGGCCACGGCTTCGCCTGGGACGTGCCGCTGACGGAGGGCTACCGGGCGACGGTGATCCGACCTGGGCAGGCCGGCGACGAGCTCGGCACGGGCAGTTACCGCGGCCTCGACGTCCCGGAGCTGGCGGCGCGGGTGATCGCGGGGAAACCCGACGCCGTGTTGGTACCGGGCTGGTATTCGGTGACTTTGACGCGGGTGATCACCGCCTGCCGCCGGGCCGACATACCCCTGATCTACCGCGGGGATTCGACCCTCGCGGTCGCGCACCGCGGCCTGACTCGGATGGCTTGGCGGATCGCGACGGCCTGGCGACTGGCCCGCTATTCGGGCTTCCTGGCGGTCGGCAGCCAGGCTCGCACCTACCTGCTCGCCCACGGCGTGCCGGGCACGGCGATCTTCGCCTCGCCCCATGCCCTCGACGCCGAGAGCTTCGCCCAGGCAGCCGAGCCGTTTCGGGAGCCGTCAGCCCGCGAGGAAGCGCGCCGGGCGCTCGGTCTCGACGGGGCGGATTTCGTGGTCCTGTTCGCGGGCAAGCTGGCGCCCATCAAGCGGCCGGGGGATCTCGTCGCCGCCGTGGCCCGGCTGGCCCCGGGGGCGGTGTTGGCGGTGGCGGGCGGCGGCGAGCTGAGCCCGGAGCTGCGAGCCTCCGCCGAGCGGTTGGGCGTCCGGCTTATCGAGCTCGGCTTCGTCAACCAGTCGGGCCTGCCCCGGGTCTATGCCGCGGCGGACGTGTTGGCCTTGCCCAGCGAGTCCGAAACTTGGGGGTTCGCGGCCCACGAGGCCCTGGCCGCAGGCACGCCGGTGGTGGTCACCGAGACCGTCGGCCTGGCCCCCGACCTCGTCCGCAACGACTCCGGGGTCGTCGTGCCGGTCGGCAACGTGACCGCCCTGGCCGCCGGGCTCGAGCAGGTACGCTCCGGCCTTTCCCGCGGCGACTACTCCCCCGCGGCCTGCCGTCGCGCCGTGGCGGGGAACTCCTTCGCCGCGGCCACCCGCGGCCTGGTAGCTGCCCTCGAGCGGCTGGCGCGGCCCGCTTCGCGAATCCTCGCCCTGGCTTCGGGCATGGTGGTGCCGGGAGGGCTCGAACGCCAGACCTTCGCCGTGTTGCGCTCCCGGCGCAGCGACGGCGCCACCGTGCACGTCATCCTGAACGACTGGGAGAACGGGGCCATCGTGCCCCTGGTCGAGGAGATCGGCGCCAGTTGGTCGACGGCCCGTTACCGGGTGGCGCTCGATCGCCGGGCCAAGAACCCGCTCGCCTGGCTCCGTATGGCCGCGGACGTTGCAGGGGCCCAGCGGGAAGCGTGGCGCGCCGTGACGGCCTTCCGCCCGAGCTCGGTGCTGGTGTCCGACGAGCTGGCGGTGGTGCGCCACGGCCTCGTGCTGGGTGCCCTGCGGGCGGCGGGGGTGCCCGTCGTGCTGCGGGTGGGTAACGCGCCGACGGCGGGCCGGCTGGTCGGCTTCCTGTGGCGCCGCGTCTTGCCTCGGCTGGTGTCACGGGCGGTGGCCAACTCCGCGTTCGGCCGGCGCCGCCTCGCCGAAGTGGGCTTTCCGGCCGAGCGCACCGGCCTCGTCTTCAACTCTCTGTCCCCGCGTCCCCCTGCCGCCCCGGACGACCCGCTTCTCGCCCGCTGCCGGCAGCGCCCGACGATCCTGGTGGTCGGCCAGATCGCCCCGTGGAAAGGCACGGACCTGGCGCTCGCGGCCTTGGAACGGCTCGCGGGCGAAGTCCCGGGTCTTCAGCTCGTCATCGTCGGTCGTTGGCCGGACTGGCCGGAGGAGTTGGTCGCCTGGGCGAACCAGTTGCGCGCCCGGGCGGGAGACAACGTGGTGTTCGCCGGCCCGCGCGAGGACGTACCCGAGCTGATGGCCGCGGCGACCGTGCTGGCGGCACCGATCGTCCAGGAGGAGACCTTCGGCAACGTCGTGCTCGAGGCCCGCAACGCCGGGTTGCCCGCCGTGGTGTTCGCCCGCGGCGGCCTGCCGGAGCTGGTGGTCCATCGCGAAAACGGCTGGATTTGCGAGCCGGCGGATCTCGACGGCCTGCTGGCGGGCCTGCGGTTCTTCCTCCACCATCCCGAGGAGCGCGCGCGAGCCGCCGCGGCGGCGCGGGCCCGCGCGGCGCGGACGGACGACCCGTATCGCCCCGAGGCCTTCGCCGCGGGCTGGCGGGAGTTCCTGCCATGAGTGGTCTGGTGGGCTTTCTTGCGGCGCGGCCGGGTGGTGACGACCCGCTGCCCGCACAGCTCGCGGCGGGGCGCACGGGCCTTCAGGTGGCGACGAGTTGGCGCCTCGGCCCGCTGTCACTCGGGGTGCTCGATCTGCCACCCGTGCGGGAGCCCGAGCGCTCCGCGGACGGCCGGTTCACCCTGTGGTTCGTCGGCGAGCTGTTCGAGCCCGCTCCGAACTTGCTCGAGCGCCTGCTGACCGCGGGTTTTGCGGCGGTGACACCGAAGCTCGACGGCGAGTTCCAGCTCGCCCTGTGGGACGCCCGAGCGGAGCGGCTGACCTTGGCCCTCGACCGCTTCGCCGGGTGGCCCCTGTACCTGGCCCAAGGCGCTGCCGGGGTGGCCTTCGGCGGCCGGGTGGCGAGCGTCCTAGCGGCACCGGGAGTCTCCGCCGAGCCGGACCTCGAGGCCCTGCGCGAGGCGGTGACCTTCGGCGGTTACCGGCTCGGTGGGCGCACGCTGGTGCGCGGGGTCGAGATGTTGCCCGGAGCACCCGTTGTCACGCTCGAACCCGGGCGGGCGCCCGACGTGCGGCGCGCTTGGCGTTTTGGTGATCTCGCGCCGACCGGCCAGGACGCCCCCGTGGCCGAGCTGGTACCGGAGCTCGCTCGGCGCTTCGAGCGAGCGGTGGAAAAGCGACTCGTCGGGGCCGAACGGCCTGGCCAGACGCTCTCCGGCGGGCTCGACAGCCGGGCCATTCTGGCCGCCGCGGCGCCCCGGGCACCGCGGTTTGCGACGCTCACCTACGGCCTCCCCGGCTGCGACGATGCCCGCTACGCTGCCCAAGCCGCGCGCGCGGCGAACGTGCCGTGGAGCTTCCTGCCGCTTTACGGCGAGCATGCGGGAGCCGATTGGCTCGAGCGGCGGCGGCGTTTCGTACTCGACACCGACGGGTTGATCGACCTCCACGATCTCGGACACCTCGAGTCGATCCCCCGGCAGACGGAGATCCTCGATGTCCACCTTTCGGGCTACATCGGCGACGCCGTGGCCGGACCCACTTTTCACGACGTCACGACGCCAGAAGAGGTACTCGCCGCGCTCCCGTACCTCGGCGGGCCGCTCGCCCTGCCGTGGCCGGAGGCCCTGGCGCGAACCCGGGAGCTGACTGCCGATCTCGGCGACGCGCCCGCGTACTTCGCGCTGTTCGAGCACAAGCTGCCGCAGTCCACCAACCGCTGGGCGACCGCCTTCCGGCCCTGGTTCCGGGTGCGCAAACCCTTCACCGATCACGACCTGTTCGACTTCTGCCTGGGTCTGCCGCCGGCCGTGCGCGGGCCGGGGCGACTGTACGAACATTTTCTGGCTACCCGGTACCCGGCTCTCTTCTCTCGCATTCCCAACCAGAAAACGGGGGTACCCGTCCTCGCCTCGCCCTTCCGCCACCAGGTGGCCCGCGCGCGTCGTTTCGCCCTGCGGCGCCTCGGCCTCGCCCGCCACCGTCGGGCCTACACCGACGATCACGCCGCCCTGGCAGCGCCGGACGTCTGGCCGCGGGTCGAGGCCACCGTGTTGCGACCCGGTTCCCTCGCGGTCGAGGTCTTCGGCCGTGCCGCCGTGGCGGAAGTGCTGACCCGCTTTCGTGACCACGGCGCTGGGGCCGTCCAGACGATCGGCGCCCTGTGGTCCTTCGAGATCTACTGGAGCCACCAGGGCAGCGACCGGTCGAGTTGAGCGCGCCTGCTACGGTTCCTTCGTGAACGCGACCCGGGTTCACCAAACTCCCTCCGAACCCCGCCGCCGCCCTCAAACGCCGCAAGCGCTGACGCCCCCGCGCCCGCGCTGCTCTCGGATCGAAAAAAACGAGATCGACGGCGCTCGCCTTCGGGTAGGATCCGCGAACCGAACCAAGAAACGTCTCGTCGTGACGGGTCACCCCTCACTTGACGGCACCGTTTGTTCGCCTCATTTCCATTCTCGACCGGAGGAGACACTATGCGTTCATCCAGATTCACGGCCATGGCTGCACTCTTGCTGCTGCTGGCCAACGGCCCGCTCGCCGCCGCCGCGGCGGCGCCCAAGAAAGCCCCGGCGGCGACCAAGCCGGCCAAGGCCCAGACCGACGGCAAGAAGCTCCTCGACAGCGCCCGCCAGGCCGTCGCGGGCATCTACAAGGCGGCCAAGGCCTCCCAGGGCAAACTCGATCCGAAGAACAAGAAGCAGGCCCCCCTGTGGCAGGCCGTCAAGCAGATGGGGACAACGCTCGAGAAGGTCAAGACCCAGGTGGCGGCCAAGGACAAGAACCTCGCCGCGACCCTGTCGAAGGGCAGCGAGACCCTGGCCAAGCTGAAGACGGTGTGGCCCCGCGTGGGAGTGGCCAATCCCAAGGTTTCCGCCTACATCGACAAGCTCGACAACGCTTACACCGCCCTGCGCAGCGCCCGCGGCGCCGAGGGCGGCCGGGCCCGCAAGGCCGGCCCGCTGACCGCCCAGGAGACGGCGCGCTTCGAGAAGATGAAGTCCTCTCAGGCCGAGTTCTCGAAAAAGGTCGGCGATCTGCAAGCCAAGGCCAAGGCCAAGAAAGACAAGGGCACCGAGGCTTCCCTCGCCCGCCTGCTCGAGAAGTCCAACCGGATCGCCGCCGCCCAGCTGACGGTCGACGCCTTCCTACTGGCGATCCTCCTGCTCGATCAGCTCCAAGGCGAGTGGGAGGGTTACTCCTACTACGTCGGGCCGGATTATCGAACCAGCTGGATCGAGATCGACGTCTGGGTGGAAACCTCCTTCACCTCCTATGACTCCTGGTACGTCGAGTCCTTCGAGTCCTACTCCCTCGAGTCCTGCGCCAGCTGGGAGACCTCCTTCGAGCTGAGCGAAGGCTTCGACTACGAGATCACCGACGTCACGATGGTCGAGGTCGACAGCCTCGAGACCGAGTTCGAAGCCAGCTTCACCTACGACGAACTCAGCTATGAGTCCTACTCGGAGGAGTACGCCTCGGCTGAATGGGAAGAGACCGTCTACGAAGAGGCCGACGAGAACCTCGACGTCGCCGCCGAGTCCTGGGAAGAAGAAGGCCTCGAAGTCGAAGCCGACGAAGAGATGCTCGACGAGGACGACCTCGAAGAGTTCGACGACGAGGAAGAGGAAGTCGACGAAGAAGACGCCGACGAAGGTGAGGACGAGGAAGACGCCGACGAGGGCGAAGACGAAGGCGACGAAGAAGAGGGTGACGAGGAAGAGGGTGACGAAGGCGAAGAAGACGCCGACGAAGCCGAAGACGAGGGTGACGAGGGCGACGAAGAAGAAGGCGACGAAGAGGACGAGGGCGGCGACGAGGAAGAAGACGCCGAGGGTGACGAGGAGGAAGACGAAGGCGACGAAGGTGGCGACGAGGAGGAAGAGGAGGCCGAGGAAGAAGAGGCTGAAGAGGACGGCGGCGACGAGGGTGGCGACGAAGGCGACGAGGAGCCGCCGGTCGCGATCCGCGGTTGAGACGAACTCTGCGGCCGGGCTCGTCCCGGCCGCGGTGACTCTCTCTCCTTGCTGCCTGCCTCAGCTCCGGTTCCGCAGCGCCGCCGCCAAGGCACGGTCCCGATCGTGTTCCGAATCGAGGGCCTCGGCGGCGGCGACGTAGTGATCGAGCTGCGGACCGCCGAGGGCGTTGGCGCGTGCCAGAGCGATCAAGATCTCTGCCCGCTCGTAGTCCGACTCCAGGCGGTTCGTGGCCACGATCGCGCCGTCGATCTCCGCGGGCGCCAGGGGCCGCTTGGTGATCAGCCGGCCGAGCACCTGGCTGGCCTCGTAGTCGCTCTCGAGACCTTCGATCGAACCCAGGACCTCGAGCACCGTCGCCTCCGGCAGCGCGCTGCGATTCAGAGCCTCCCCGAGCACCTGGCCCCGTTCGTAGTCGCTCTCGAGCTCCCGGGCCAACGCCAACACGCGGACGATTTCCGGCTCCGTCACCGAGCTCCGCGCCAGGACCTTGTGCAGGGTCTGGGAGCGTTCGTAGTCCGACTCGATCCGACCCGCGGCCAGGAAGAAGGCGTCGGGCAGGGGCTCGCCGCCTTCGGCGTTCATCGCTACCGACTGCAAAATCTGGCTCTGCTCGTAGTCGGACTCGATCAGTTCCGCCACCACTACCAGAGCCGCCGTCAGCTCGGCGCCACGCGGGTGAGCCTGAGCGAACAGCTCCTTCAGGTACTCGGCGCGCAGGAAGTCGGTCGAGATCTCTGCAATCTCGGCGAGCACCGCTGCCGACCCGCCGGCAGAGTGCAGGGCTGCCACCCGCTCCTCGAGCCCCATGGTCGTCGAACGCTGAACTTCCAGGAGAGCGCGAGCGACGAAGGCCCGAGCTTCGTCGTCGAACGGACGATCGGCACCGTCGACGCGGTACTTCGAGACCGGACCCGCCCCGTGGCCGCCGCCCGCGAGCAGCGAGCGTTCGCCGCGGCCGCTGGTTTCCCGCACCATCAGCCGAGCGCCGGGGCCGAGTTCGACCTGGCCGGCCGCGGCCACCACGAGCGGGCCTTCGACATCGATTTCGAGCCGGCAGGAGGCTTGCCGCAGGTCGATCTCGTGGCGCCCGGAAGCGTGCCCCTTGACGCGGAGCGACTGCCCCTTGCCACCGAGCAGATCGGCGGCGCATTGACCTTGGAAACGCTCCTGGGCGAAGTAGCCACGGGGCTGCCCCGTGCCGTCGCTGTCCGATGAAGTCAGCGAATAGGACAGGTCGTCCATTCGGACACAGCCGGTCGCCGCGAGGCCAAGGGTGAAGAGCAGCGCCAGCACCCCGGTGGCGAGCCGGAAACCTCGCCGTGCCTCGAGCCGTGGCCGGTCGCCGTCGAGAATGGCACCGATCCGGCGCGCCAGGCCGGAGCGGCCCTCGGGTGACGCCATGGCGAGAACCGGCCGCGGCGGCGGCGGTCCCTGGGCCATGGCCCGGGCCACCGCCAACAGATGACCGGCGTAAAGCGACGGGCGCAGGCCGCGAAGGAGCACGCGATCGTCCGCGGCGTGTTCGGCTTCGGCCCGCTGGCGGCGCGCCGCCAGCCACACCAACGGATTCGGCCAGTGGAGAGCGCAGGCCAGGTGAGCCAAGGCGCTCAGAGCGGCGTCGTTCCGGCGCACGTGGGCGAGCTCGTGGAGGAGGACGGCGCGGCGTTGGTCCGCCGGCCAGTGGCGGGCGGCGGCGGGCAGCAGGACCACCGGGCGCCAGGTGCCCCAGGTCATCGGCACACTCGCAATGGGCGACTCGAGCAGCGTCACCGGACGCCGGAGTCCGAGCTCCCGACCAAGCTCGGCGACGAGCTCCGACCAAGCGGTGTCCGCCAGCGGCCGGGCCTGCCGACGCAGGAATCCGCGGACCACGAGCCCCCGCCCGCGTCCGGCCAGGACCACCAGGACCCCCAAAAGCCAGAGCCCAGCGACGACAGCCGCGGGCGAGAGCGAGACGGCGGCCGGGGGTTGCGGCACCACTGCGACCGGCGCAACCTCAACCGGCAGCACTACCGGCGGCGGCGCGATGAACACCGGCGCCGCCAGCGGCGGCGCCGTGGCCCGAACGACGGCTCCGGGGACCGGCAGGCGGGCGAGGGCGGGGGTCAGCGGACCCAAGACAGGCAGGACCAAGGCTGCCAGCAGCCCCAGCGACCACAGGCGGTGCCGGGTGGTCGCCGAGGCCCGGCGGGCGAGCCGGACAGCGGCCACGGCCAAGGCGAGCCCGAGGGCGGCCCGCAGGGCCCCGGGCAACAGGAACTCCAGTACGAAGCTGTCCATCTCATTGTCCTTTCCGGCGGGCTTCCGCCACCCGCGCCGCCAGGCGTTCCAGTTCCTCGGCACCCAGCTGTCCATCTTCGAGCTCCAACAGAGCCGCCACCGTGGCCTCGACCGAACCACCGAAAAACGTCCGCACGACCCGCTTCAGGGCCGATTCGCTGACCTCGTCGCGCGGGCGCGTGGGGCGGAAGACGTACCGCGGGCCGTCTTCGCGGTGGTCCAGGTGGCCCTTGGCCTCGAGCACCCGCAGGTGCGCCCGCACCGCCGAATAGCTGGGTGGATCCGCGAGATCGGCGAGTACTTCGGCGGCGGTGGCCTTGCCCCGGCGGTACACGATGTCCATGATCTGGCGTTCGCGCCGGGAGAGTTCGGGAGGGGTCGTCATGGCGTCCGGTCCTGCTGAAAAATTAGCATGCTGGATTTCTAGCACCTCCGGGAAGCGCGGTCAAGGGTCTCGCGGCAGAAATCTCAGCGGGGAGAATCGCGCCGCAGGGGCGGCCGCGGCGGTGGAATCGCTACTTCTGGCCGGCGCCGGTGCATCACGAGCGTGCGATTCAGCGGCGCGCTCGTGAACCGCTTTTCTTCTTCGAAGGCAGCGGTGAACCACGGCTCGGCGGCAACGTCCTTGGTGAAACCTCCGAGCCGCTCGTCGAAGAGGAACCAAGCCGTGGGTTTCGCCAGGAACGCCCCCACGATGTCCCGAGCCCCGAGAAACGGCAGAGATTCCGGCGTCACCAGGCCGAGTTGGTCGCGCACCGGCAGGCGCGAGTAGAAGGCCAACGTGCCCACCTCGACGAAAGCGAGATCGTCGCCGGGTCGAGCGTTGGCCGCCAGCCACTCTCCGGCCTCGCGGTAGAAGTGGTACCGCGGGTCGTGGGCACGATGGGTCAAGCCCCCCCAGCCTCGGGCCGCGAGCCGCCAGGTACTGAGTCCGAACACGGCGAGTACGACGAGCCCGGTGACGACGACCGCCGCCCGGCTGCCACCGAAGAAACGGAACGAACGCCGGATCAGCAGGCCGAGCGCGAAGGCGTAGCCGAAACACAGGGTGATCACGACCGGCAGCGAGTACCACGTGTAGAACGGCACTCCTAGGAGCGGATAGGCGACGAGCAAGACGAGGGCCGTGCCGCCGAGGACTTGCCCGACCCGGCCCCCGTACCGCAGCACCGGCACCCAGCCGAGCATCCCGAAGCAGAAGAAGGCGAACCGCCCCGCGGGCTCGACCAGAAAATAGAGTGATTGGTAGGCGGTGCCCCAGAAGGCGAAGCCGCTGGCCCAGAACTGGGTTCCCAACGAAGCCTGGATCCGTTTCGCCTCGAGCGTCGAAGGCAGCGGCACCCCGAACCAGCTCCAGGCAAGGGCGAGCCCCACCGCCACGACCCCGCCGACCACCACTCCGTACCGCCACGGCAGCCGGCGCCGGGCGCGCCACTCGAGCAACCCCACGACCCCCGCCCCGAGCAGCGCGTCGGGCCGACACCACACGGCGAAGCCCGCCAGCACTCCCGCCGCCACGGGCCAGCGCTCGACGACCAGCCCCGCGAGAACCAGCAAGGCCAGCGCGAAGGGGATCTCCGAGCCGGCGTGGATCCAGAGATAGGAAGTGGTGGCCAGCAGCAGCGCGCCGCCCAGGGCCTCGAGCCCGTGCCCCTCTTTGCGCGCGGTGGCGAACAAAGCCAAACCGAGCACGAGGGCAGACAGGCCGGTGCACAAGGCCCCGAGCCACGGGATGGGAATCCCGGTCACCTTGTGCAACCCGGCCAACAGCAGGCCGAAGCCCGGGGCCGTGGTGCCGAACACCCGCTCTCCGGGGTTGAAGACGAAGCCGTGGCCCTCGGCGAGGTTCTGGGCGTAGCGGTAGGTGATGAAGACGTCGTCGAGCCCCACCTCGCCGCGTTGGGCGATCACGGTGCCCACGAGCGCCGCGAGCACCAGGCCGACGGCCGCGAGCACCACTCGCGGTTGCCGCCACCCCGCGGGGATCACGACTCACCTCGGCGGGGCGCGCACAGCAGGGCGGCCGCCAACGTCAGGCCGCAGGCCAGGAGGGCCAGCCCGGCGACCAGCGCCCGCGGCCGGTAGACGAGTTCGACATCGTGGCGCCCCGCGGGCACCCACAGGGCCAACAGCGGGCCGTTGCTGACCGTGGTCGCCACGACCTCGCGGTTCACCAGGGCGCGCCACCCCGGATCGCCGAAGATCGAGGTCGCCACGAGGCGCGGTTCGCCGGTCTCGACCCGTGCTCGGAGGTGGGTCGCCGTCACTTCCCGCAGATCGGCGGTGGCCCGCAAGGGGCGCGCGGCCCGCCAGGTCGCGGCGCCGTCGAAGGTCTCGCGCACCAGGCTGCGGGCACGAAAATCCTTGTTCGCGGCCGTCCAGAGGTCCCACGGGCCGGCCGCGACGTCCCAACGCTCCGCCGTCGCGGGCAGGAACACCCGGGGCAGAGCCTGTGGTCGTTCGAAGACGTCGGCGGTGGGGCTGGTGAAGGCCCGCACCAGCCCCGCCGGTGCCTCCGTGCCCGGAGGCGCCAACACGTACCGCACGCCGAGCAAGTCGAGGAGCGGATGGTCCGGGCGGCGCATGAAGTCGAAGCGGCCTTGACGCGGCGGCGTCAAGGGGGCGATCAGGCGGGTGTAGAACGCCGGGTGGTCGAAACCCGCCACCCGCAGATCGGCAAGACCGTAGATCGCGGCGAGCTCGGGCGGGAAACTCGTCCCGAGGGCCATCAGGCGTTCGCCGGGACCGAGCTTCTCGGCCAGGAAGCCGAGGGCCGGCGGGGTCGGGAAGAACTGTTCCGGCAGGCCTGGGCGATGGACCGGTAGACCCAGGGCCAGGAGCTCCGCGGCGGCTACCAGCGGCAAGGCGCCCAAGAGCGCCGGGCGTTTGCGCGCCACGACCAGGATCGCGACGACCGCCCCCAAAGTGACGAGCTGTAGACCCAGCGTCCGCGCCCGCAGGGCCTCGAGGTTGCCCGGGGTTGGCGGCGGATAGGCCCGGTGAGCGGCGACGAACGCCACGCCCAGGAGCACCACCACGGGGACCACCCGGCCGAGCCGGCCGCGGCCTTCCCGCTGGAGCCGCTCGACGGCCAAGGCGCCCAGCGTCGCCACGGCAAAGGCCACCACCACGAGGCCGTGGCGATGGAGGGAGGGCGAGAGGAAGGCGTCCGCGATCTCCACCAGGACGGGAGGCCGCGCCACCAACAGCACGCCGACGGCGAGCACCCCGGCGAAGAAGCGCGCCTCCCGGAAGCGCAGACCCCGGCCCGGCAGGCAGGCGCCCACCAACGCCAAGAGCAGAGCCGCCGTGCCGGCGAAGCCGCCGCCGTCTTCGTTGACGTTGGCAGCGCCCCAGTAGGCTCCGGCGCGATCGTTGCCGAGAGCGTCGGGAACGAACGACGGCAGCAGGCGGCGACCGGTTTCGAAGACCCAGGCGGCTCGCTTCTCGGCGCTGTCGAAGCTCCACAGGCCGAGAGGATCGTGGCGGTCCCGCTCGGCGACGAAAGCCGCGACCCGCGACTGGACCGTGGAATCGGCCGTGTAGGCACCCCGCGCGAGCACCACCGGGGCCGCCAGGGTGAAGCCCACGAGGCCCGCGACCACCAGCCGACCGAGCCCGCCGGGGCGCGCGACCGGGGGCAGGCCGGCCAGGCGCAACAACGCGAACGCCGCGGCCACGGCGAGCACGGCGCGGCCGGCATCGTCGTCCCCGGCGGTCAGAACCCCGAAGACGGCGCCGCCCAGGAGTGCGAGATCGCGCCGCCGCGGCGCGGACACGACGGCGCGGTCGATCGCCAGCAGCAGCACCGGCAACCACACCGCGGCGGTCGCCGCTGGCCAACCGAGCCAGGACACGACGTAGCTCGACAGCCCGAAGGCCACGGCTCCGAAGGCGGCCGCGATGTTGCCGAGTCCCAGGCGGCGCAGGAACAGGTAGGTGAACAGGAAGGCCAGGAACAGCTCGAGCGCGGCTTCGACGCCCAGCGCCCGCCCGAGCGGCAGCGGCCCCGCGGCCACCTGGAGCGGTGAGAGCACCTGCGCCGCCGGACGGCCGAGCAAACTTTCCCCCGCCCCCACGGCAGCGTTCCACAGCGGCCACTCCCCGCGGCGGAGAGCGGCGCGCACCGCCGCCTGGGCCGGCGCCATTTGGGTCACGAGGTCGCGCTGGAGCGGATTCGCCGGCCGCGCCGCCGCCGGCAAGTCCTGAAAGGGCGCCGACTCACGCAGCAGGTCGAGGGGCAGCAGGACTCGCCCACCCACCAAAACGGGGCCGAGCAGCAGAAAGCCCAAGGCCAGCCCGAGCGCGACGATTCGCCGCGGCACGGTCTCCCCCCAGCGCGCCAGCAGGGCGAGCAGCAGCCCGACCGCGAGCAGCCAACAAAGGCCCGGGGCAAGGGCGCCGGCAACACTCATGGCGAGGTCATGGCAGCACGACGCGCAGGCCGACGTAAATGGCATCGGCCGCAGGGGCCGAGCCGCGGGGGTCGTCGGCACGATCCGCCGAGGCGCCCGCGGGGCGACCCTGCCCGTCCGCTCCCACGGCCCACTCGGCAGCGTTGCCGTCGAGGTCGAAGACCGCCGGCTCGCCGTCGCCGGCTTGACTGCCCACCGGCAGCAGCAGGGCCGGGCGACCGGGCAAGCGGGTCGCCAGCTCCTGAGCGATCACGGCGGAATCCTCCGGGTTCGGGCTGTAGCCCGCCCAACGCTCGAGAGTGTTGCCGTCGCGCCCCGCCGCCCCGGCCAGCTCTTGGGCCTCGTCCGCCGTCGGCAGCCGGAAAGCTCTGCCGGTCACGCCCGCGAGCCAGGTCACGTAGGCCTGGGCGCGCTCGAAGGACATGCCGGTGGCGGGCAGGTTCTCCTCCCCCGGAGCCGGCGCCGTCGCCGGCTCGAAGGCGGCCCACTGGGCGCGGGTGACCTCGAAACGACCCACTTCGCGGCCTTCGAAGACGACCGTTTCCGGCACGAGGGCGCCGTTGACGAGCTTCCCGAAAGCGCCGTTCGTGCCCTCGGCCGCCGCCGCGGTGCGCGCCAGCAGCCCGGCAAGGGGCGAGTCCTTCTTGATCGCGGCCGAACCCGCCGCGGGTTCCCGCCACAGATGGCGCTCGAACCACGCCAGATCCTCGGCCATCTTGCGTCGCTGGTTGGCGATCTTCTGCAGGCCGTGGGGCTCTCCCGGGAAGATGATCAGCCGGGTTTCGGCCTTGCCCAGATCGCGCAGGGCGCGAAACAGGCTCCAACTCTGGTGTGGCGGAACGTTGGTGTCCTCGGTACCGGTGTAGACGATCGTCGGCGTGGTGACCTTGGCGAGGCGCAGGAACGGCGATTTGTCGAGGTAGACCTGGGTCTTCTCCCACGGCGGGCCGCCGAAGTAGTAGTTGTCGAAGGTGGCACCGAAGTCGACGTTGCCCCAATCGGAGATCCACTCGACATCCGCGGCGCCCACGGAAGCGGCCTTGTAACGGGTGGTCTTGGTGATCAGGTCCGCGGACAGAATGCCGCCGTTCGACCAGCCGCTGGTGGCCAGGCGGTCGGGGTCGACGAGCCCGCGGGCGATGAGGAAATCGACACCGGCCTCGATGTCCGGAATTTCGAGGTCGTAGTACTTGCCGTTGCCGATCGACTCGACGAACTCCAGGCCGTACCCGGTCGAGCCGTGGTAGTTGACCTGGAGGACGAAGGCGCCCTTCTGGCGCCACAGCACCTTCGGCGAGCCCCAACTTTCGTCCCAAGCTTCGAGGTCCCGGCTGGCGGGGCCGCCGTGGATGTCGAGCAGGAGCGGCCGGCGCTCGACCGGCTTCTTGCCGGTGGGCCAGTCGAGCGGATAGTGAAGAAGGCCCTCGACCATTTCCCCCCGGGCGCCCTTCCAGCGGATCACCTCGACCTGCCCGGTGGGTTTGCCGGCCCAGGACGGATTGAGGTCGGTCAGGCGCCGGACGCCTTCCAGCCGCGTGCCGTTCAACGTCGCGGTGTAGACCTGTCGGGGCTGGGTCGCGCGCGAGGCGAAAAAGACCAGCCGGTTGCCCGCGAACTCGAAGTCCTCGACGGTACCGCCGGCATCCCCCAGGACGTCCTGCCGTACCCACTGGGTGCCGCGCCGGCTGTAGCGGGCGAGCCGGTTGTAGACGCCATCCGCCAGGGTCACCACGAAACCGTCGGGAGTCGCTGCCAGAGCCCGGTCCGCGCCCCGCTCCCAGCCGAGATCGACGCGTGTCGCCTGGCCCGAGGCGGCATCCACCTCGTGGACCTGGAGCACCGTAGCAGTGCGATAGACCGGATGGCTCGAGTAGGGATTGGTGACGAAGAAGCCGGTCGAATCCGGCTTCCAGAAGACCCCGACGGGCCGTACGACGAAATCCGGGAAGAGGACCCGCTCGGCCCCGGTGGCGAGATCCACCAGGCGAGTCTCGGGGGGCGTCTTGCCGTCGAACCCGTAACTCAGACTGCGCCCGGCGCTGACCACGGCGAGTTTGCCGTCGGGCGAGACGGACAACGACTCGATCCAGTCCCGGTTGTGGGTCACGCGCTCGACTTTGCCGCTGCGCACCCCGACTCGGAACAACCGCACCGGCGGCGTGTTCGGCTCGTCGTCGACGGCGAAGGCGTCGAGTTTCTTCTCCTGGCGTTCGAGCTCCCAGGCCGTCGGCGTCTC
>JANRLG010000061.1:0-48759 GCA_033762835.1 Thermoanaerobaculia bacterium | reverse complement strand
CCGGCCGGTACAGCGTCGCCACCGATGCCTTCGCTCTCGACAGTCTCTGCGACCCGAACGCGGGCAGCGGCGGCCTGCTGAATCCTTGAGGAGAGGGTGATGAATTCCCGGACCCCCCTGTTGTGCGCCCTGATGCTCGCGATGACGGCATCGGTGCCGGTCGCGGCCGAGTTCTGCTCGGCGGACACCGTGCCGGCGGCGACCCTGCTGTTGCCGTACTTCGAAGTCGACTTGGCCGATTCCGCGGGCAAGACGACCCTGTTTTCGATCAACAACGCGCTTTCGTCGGCCGGTTTGGCCAAAGTCACGCTGTGGACGGACTGGGCGATTCCGACGCTCAGTTTCGACGTCTACCTGACGGGCTACGACGTCCAGACGATCAACCTGCGGGACATCTTCAACGGCATTCTCCCGGTCACGGCGGACGACGCGCGCGATCCCGCCGACACCCTTTCGCCGCAGGGGGCCTTGTCCCAGGACGTGAGCCTGGCGAGCTGCGCCGGGATCTTCCCCTATTCGACCCCGACCCTGCCGGTGCTGCTCCAGCAGCACCTGCGGACGTCTCACACCGGCGAGCGTTCGCCGATCTACAACCGCTGCGTCGGTGCGCTCCACGCGGGGCCGGTGGTCGTCCGTGGTTACGTCACGGTCGATGCCGCCCAGCGGTGCAGCCTGGATTTCCCGACGGATCCGAACTACTTCCGAGACATCGCCTCGCGCGAGAACCGCTTCTGGGGGACCGTGACCTATCTCGATCCGGCCAACAACTCGGCGCAGCAGGAGAGTCTCGTGCACATCGAGGCCTGCGATCCCGGCGACCTGACGAAGCCGTGCCCGACCGGCAACGGCAGTTACACCTTCTACGGTTCCCTCGTGGGTTTCGACGGCAGCGACGACCGCGAGCCCTTGGCGAGCACTTTCGCCGCCAGTTTCCTGAACGGCGGTGCCTTCGACGGCGGCACCCGCTTGACCGTTTGGCGTGACACCAAGACCGACCCCGGCGAGGTCTTTGGGACCGACTGCTCCGCGGCTGCCCGGCCGAGCTGGTACCCCCTCGGCGAGCGCTCGATCCGCGCCTTCGACGAAGAGGAAAACCCGACCGACATCTGCCCGGTGGCCCTGCCCACCTCGCCCCCGACCTTTCAGCGCGACTGCTTGCCGCTGGCGACTCAGGTCACCCCGGTGGGTGGGGAAGACCTGCCGGTGTTCGATCGTTTCGGCTGGCTCGAGCTCGACCTCGATTTGCCGGCAGCCGGCGACGAGGGAGCGCCGGAGCCCTCTCAAGCCTGGGTGGTCGTCCTCCACACCGCCGCCGGACGTTTCTCCACCGCCGCGGATGCGATTCAACTCGACTCCGCCTGTTCCTCGGCCTCGCCATCGTCGGGATTCCCGGGAGGTACACCATGAAAGCGGCTCGCGTGGGGTTTCTCGATCTTTGCCCCGTGGCGCTCGTCCTGCTGACGACGTTTGTCGGCCCGCCAGCCCGGGCCGAACTGTGCTCGGCCGACGCCGTGCCGGCGGCGACCCTGCTGTTGCCGTACTTCGAAGTCGACGTCGCCAACTCGAACGGCAAGACGACCGTGTTTTCGGTCAACAACGTCGTGCCCCAAGCAACCCTCGCCCACGTCACCCTGTGGACCGACTTCGCGTGGCCGACGCTGAATTTCGACGTCTACCTGACGGGTTACGACGTCCAGACCTTCAACCTGCGCGACCTGCTGCACGGCGTGCTGCCCCAGACCGCCATCGCCAGCCAGGATCCGGGAGACGGCATCAGCCCTCGCGGCTCGCTGTCCGAGGACACCGATTTCCCCGGCTGCCCGATCGTCAACGTGGCGCCCCCGGTGCTCGGAGACGCGCTGATCCGCGCCCACCAGGGCCTCGAGTCGCCGGCCTACGGAGGCTGCGTGGCGCTTCCCCGCGAGGACGGCCTGGCGCGGGGGTACGTCACGGTCGACGTCGTCTCTCGCTGCTCGATCTTGCCGCCTTCGGACGAGGCTTACTACTCCGGAGTCCTGGCGCGGGACAACCGGCTGTGGGGGAGCTACTTCTACGTCGATCCGGCGGGCAACTCCGCTCAGCAGGAGAACCTGGTCCACATCGAAGCCTGCGAGCCGACGGCGATCGGCACGCCACCTCCAGATTCCTGTGGCAGCGGGTTCGGACCCGGCGACTACACGTTTTACGGTCGCTACACGGCCGCTGCCGCGGACCAACGCGAGCCGCTGCCGTCGACCTTCGCACTTTCCTACCTCGAGGGGGGAGCCTTCGACGGCGGCACTCGTCTCGCCGTCTGGCGGGACACCAAGGTGCGCCAGCGGGTGACGGGCGCCTGTCCGGCGCGGTGGCTCGCCCTGGGGGAGCGCCGGGTCGACAGTTTCGATGAAGAGGAGAATGCCGACTCCCACTGCCAATCCGGCAGTGCCGATCCCGCCGTGCCTTGTTTCGGGCTGGCGACCCAGCTCTACGAGGTCGGTAACACCCCGAACGGCGGGTTCCTCTTCCCCCAGTCGCCCTTCGGCTGGCTGTTCCTGAACTTGTCCCACGACCTCGCCACGAATGACCCCTTCCCCGGCCGTGCCCAGGCTTGGGTCACGACCGTCTTGTCCGCCTCGGGCCGCTACAGCGTGGCGACCGACGCGGTGGCCTTGGACGACCTCTGCTCCCCGGATGCGGGGCAGGGGAGCGTCTCGTCCCCCTGAACTCTGAATCGACTTGGAGGTCCTGTCATGGATTCGAGAGGCTGCGCCCTCTTCCTGCTGCTCGCCGTCGCATTTTCGGGCACCGCGCGAGCCGATTTGTGTTCGCCGGACACCGTACCGGCGGCCACTTTGCTCTTGCCCTACTTTGAGGTCGACGTGGCCAATCCGAGCGGCAAGACGACGGTGTTTTCGGTCAACAACGCCGCGGCCCAGGCGACCCTGGCCCACGTCACCCTGTGGACCGACTCCGCCGTACCGACGCTGAACTTCGACGTCTACCTGACGGGTTACGACGTCCAGACGTTCAACCTGCGCGATCTGCTGCACGGCGTGCTGCCCCAGACCGCCATCGCCAGCCAGGACCCGGCGGACACCATCAGCCCGCAGGGGGCGCTGTCCCAGGACACCAACTTTCCCGGCTGTCCGATCGTCAACGTGGCACCCCCGGTGCTCGGGGACTCGCTGATCCGCGCTCACCAGGGCCGTGAGTCGCCGCCCTACGGCGGCTGTGTGGCCTTCCCGCACACCGACGGCTTGGCGCGGGGCTACGTCACGGTCGACGTGGTCTCCCGCTGCTCGGTGCTGGCACCGTCGGACCCGGGCTACTTCTCCGGCGTCGCGGCGTTCGACAACCGGCTGTGGGGGAGCTACTTCTACGTCGATCCGGCGGGTAACTCCGCCCAGCAGGAGAACCTGGTTCACATCGAAGCCTGTGACGAGCCGTCCGGCTGCACCTTCGCGTCCGGTGACGCCACGTTCTACGGCCGCTATCTGAGCGCAGCCCAGGACCAGCGGGAGCCCCTGCCCACCACCTTCGCGGCGGCCTACGTCCAGGGCGGCACCTTCTCGGGGGGCACCCGGTTGGTGGTCTGGCGCGACCCTTCGGAGATCACGACGACCACCGGTGCCTGCGGCAGCCAGCGTCCGACTTGGTTCCCGCTGACCGAATTGGCCTTGAGCTTCGACGAGGCGGAGAACTCCGCGGCGGTGTGTGACGGCCCGGGCTTCGACCCGCCGTCTCTCGGTTGCTTTCCGCTGGCGAGCCAAGAGCTGACGATCGGCCAAGGAGTGATTCCAGGCAGCGACCGGCTGAATCTCCTGGCCGGTGATTTCGGTTGGCTGCTCTCGGACTTCAACCAGCAGGCGTGGATGACCGCCGTGTTGACCGCCGACGAACGGTTCAGCGTTGCCAGCGACGCCGTTGCCCTCGACCACGGTTGCAACCCGTGAAGGCATGACTTTCCCTGAAACTGGAGACAAACCATGAAGACTCGCTGTATCGCCTTCGTTGCGGCTCTCGGGTTGGCCTCGGCGTGGCCCGCTGCCGCCGACTACTGCTCGACGGACACCGTTCCCGCGGCGACGTTGCTGCTGCCGTATTTCGAGGTCGACCTCGACGATCCCGCGGGGCAGACGACCCTGTTTTCGGTCAACAATGCTCTGGACACCGCGGGCCTCGCAAAGGTCACGTTGTGGTCCGACTGGGGGGTGCCGACCCTCGCCTTCAACGTCTACCTGACCGGCTACGATGTGCAGACCTTCAACCTGCGCGACGTCTTCAACGGCGTTCTGCCGCGCACGGCCAGCGACGGCCAGGATCCGACGGACACGATCAGCCCCCAGGGTGTTCTCTCCCAGGACATCAACATCGCGAGCTGCGCCACGACCTTACCCCTGCCGTCGGTGCTGCCCACGGTTCTGGTCCAGTACATGCGTGACGTCCACACCGGTCGGACGTCGTCCACGGTAGCCCCCGGCAAGTGTTACTCCCACCGTTACCCGGACGGCCACGCCCGCGGCTACGTCACGGTGGATGCCGTGCGGGCCTGCGACGTCGATTTCCCGTCGGCACCGGGCTTCTTCGACGATATCGCCGTCCGCGAGAATCGCTTCTGGGGCACCGTGACCTACATCGATCCGGCCAACAACTCGGCCCAGCAGGAGAGCCTGGTGCACATCGAGGCTTGCCACGATGCCGAAGGGGCCGCGGAACCGGGTTCGGAGCAGTGCCCGGGCGGAGACGACACGCCCTACACGTTCTACGGCCGACTCGTGGGTTTCAACGGAACGGACGGCCGCGAGCCGTTGTCGTCGATCTTCTCGACCAGCTACCTGAACGGCGGCGCGTTCTCGGGCGGCACGGAGTTGATCGTCTGGCGCGACACCAAGGTGCCGGTCGAGCAGTCGTTCACGAACACCAACTGCACCGCCCCCGTGTTGCCCCCCTGGGCGCCGCTCGACCAGCGGGAAGTCGTGACCTTCGACGAAGAGGAGAATCCGGAGACCTTCTGTCTGTCGCCGAACGTCCTGCCGCCGAGCCCCTTTTCCGGCAAGTGCTTTCCCTACGCCACCCAAAAGGTTCCGGTGGGGCCCGGGGACGGCAGCTTCCCCGGCGACACGCTCACGCCGACCTCGCCCTTCGGTTGGCTGCAACTGGATCTCAACCACGGCTCGCCGAGCTCGCCCCAGGGCCAGCGCGCGCAGGCGTGGGTGATGTCGGTCAGCTCCGCTTCCGGCCGCTATTCGACCGCGGTGGACGCCGTCCGGCTCGACTCGGCGTGTGACGCGACCCTGCGGCCGACCTTGGAGTGACCCGCAGAGTCTTCCGTGCTCGGGGACTGCCGAGCTCCAGCTCGGCCTCCTCGATGGCGGCAGCAATAACTCCTCGCGTCAACTTCCGTAAGGGCGGCCCCCCACTGGCCGCCCTCTCCGCTCGCCCAGGTGTTCGGCGTGGCGAGTTGGTGCTCCGCGGGTCTGGGCGTAAACTCCAGAAGCGGAGGCAGTCCATGGACAAGTCCCTGGTTCGACGAGACCCGGAGATCATGAGCGGGTCACTGTGCTTCACGGGAACTCGTGTTCCGGTGAAAACCCTCTTCGACTATCTAGAGGGAACCTCAACACTCGAGGATTTCCTCGAGGGCTTTCCCACCGTAGCGAGGCACCACGCGATCGCGGTCCACGAAGCGGCCAGAGAAACCTGGTGCTGATCCCTGAGCTCGACCGCGTCCTGGGTAACCCGAATCCCAAAGGTCTTCACTGGGTTCGAACTAAACTTCGGCCGCTACCTCAAGAAAATCAATGACTTCCGTGGTGGGACCGGCCGGCCCTCAGGCCGGTCGCTCCGTGGTCTCCGTCTCCGCCTGCGCCTGGCGCAGTTGGCTGACGACTTCCTGGCCGGCGTAGAAAAGCTGGGTGAGGGAGTTGCCGGGTTGGCCGATAGCTTCGCGCTCGGTTTCGGTCGAGAAGATGGCGCGGGGCGTCAGGACGTGGAAGCGGATCTTGCCGGGCTCGGGTAGCGGTGGAGTCGGGGTCTTGGTCATCCGCGACAAACTCCGCTGACCGAGGGCGATGAGCTCCTTGGCGGCCTTGTGGACCTCCCGGTGGGCGGCGCCGGCCTCGAGCCCGCCGCCCGACTGGTAGTGCACCCGGGCGGCGCCGTTCGCGAAGCAGACCAGGGTGACGACCGAGCCGGCGATCTCCATCTCCATGAGCAAGCCGTGCACTTCGTCGTCGCTCGTGGCGGCGGGCAGGCCCAAGCTGTCGCGTTTGGTTTGGAGGGCCTGCTGGCGGACCAGCTGGTGGGCTTCTTCTTCTTTGGCTTTCTTCGACTTCCTGGCCGGTTGGCTCCCCGCGCCTTTGCCGCGGTACTGCAGCGTCGGCTTGTCGTCGGGCTTGCGCCGGATGTACCACAACACGATGGCGAGGAGGACGACCAGGACGGGCTGGATGGGGTGGATCGCGGGCATCGAGCGGCATCGTATCGAAAGATGAGGTCCGGGTGCAGTGCGGCGATTTCGTGACCCGCGGAGTGTCGCCCTTTGCGACATTAGGGCACTCACTCAAGAAAGGCGCCGTTCACGCTGTTGTGGTCGGCGATTTCTTGGAGGCCTCGACCCATGAAGATCCGACGCCTTGGCCTGTTCGTCTCGGTCTGCGCCAGTTTCGTGAGCCTCGAAGTGGCGGCACAGAACGCCACATTCCACGGTACCGCCGTGACCGGCATCAACCGACGCCTGGGGGAGCCGGTGTTCGATCTCGGCGCGCCCTTCGGCACCATCGGTTTCGAGACCGTCGGCGGCTTCGATCCCGGCGCGCCCGATGCCGCGCCCCTGACTCCCGCGTCGCCCGCTTCGACGCTGCTGGCCACGACCGTGGACCCGCTCTTCCTCGCGGTCTTCGGGGTGCCGCCCGCGGACCCGGCGCTGCTCAACGTACCTCTGCGCGATGTCGGCGCGATCGTCGGGCCCGACGGTACCCGCGCCCCGATCGCCGACCTCGGGGCCAGCCCGCAGTTCTCGGTCAGCCGTGCGCCGTCGAGCGGACCGATCACGTTGGCTTCCTGGTTGCGCGCCGAGGGACGAGCCAAGG
Source organism: Thermoanaerobaculia bacterium (assembly GCA_033762835.1). Taxonomy (GTDB): domain Bacteria; phylum Acidobacteriota; class Thermoanaerobaculia; order Multivoradales; family DATKCC01; genus JANRLG01. Next base: position 41,689 of record JANRLG010000061.1, on the reverse strand, counting down.
TGCGCTGCCAGGGTCGCGATGCTCCCCTCGTCGAACTCGACTTCAAGGGCCTCGTCCCGCGGGGCCTCTATACGGCTTGGGGTGGCATGCTCACCGCGGGCGGGCCGGCGCCGATCCCGCTGGGCGGCTTGCCCAACGTTTTCACCGCGGACGACGCTGGCCAGGCGCGTTACACCGCGCGCTTGAACTACTGCCCCCTGGCGCTTCGCCCGGGAGAGATCCCCTTGGCCTTCATCGACATCGTGTTGCACACCGACCATGCGGCCTACGCCGGGGTTCCGGAGCCCTTCGCGGCGGGCCTGCCGCCAGGGGTCGTGAGCCACATTCACGTCGAGTTCGCGATCAGCGCGACGCCGGTGCACTGAGGCGCAGGGCCGCACGGCGCGCCGCGAGAACCTCCGGGGCGCCGTCCTTGGCCAGCTCGTCCAGAGTCAGGGTGGCCAGGGCGGCCAAGGTCCAGGCGGTGGCGAAGGGCTCCGGGTCCTCCGGGGCGTCGCGGTCGAGCTGCTCGAGATGCTCGGCCGCCCGGGCGACCTGCCCTTCGAGGCGCGCGAACGCGACGTCGCCAAGCGGCGGGTCGCCGCGGTACAGGTCGAGCCGCCGCCCCGGACGGCGGAACTCGCCGGCCCCGAGAAAGCGCAAGAACCACTCCGCGCGGTAGGCGCCGAAAGTCCCCTTGATCCCCGCGTAGTCGGCCATCAACTCGTCGTGCAGGTGGTTGCGCATCGACCCGAAGACTCGCAGAGTGAAGTAATGCGCGCACTCGTGGTCGCGGCGCAACCGCAGCGAACGCTCGCGCCAGTCGGCTTCGGCGAGGCCCAGGTCGGCCGCCGGGGTGGCACTGTAGGGGCCGTCGGAGAGCAGGATGAAGCGATCCTGATACAGCTCGCGGTGGGGCTGCAAACGCTGGAACTGCTCGTTCCAGTCGGCGGCGCGATCCGGGTCCGCGGACCGTTCCCATTGTCCCTTCAGTTCGGAGATGCGGCACCAGTTGTTGTAGCCCGCGACCATGAGGGCGCCTTGGCCGTCCGGCACGGGCACCGGCTCGTTGCGCCGGGAGAGGGCGCGCAGGAGGCCGATGAAGTCCGGCCGGTGACGCGCGATCAGGAGCGGAATGTGCCCGGCTGCCGTGGGGTGGAGGACCAGTTCGAGCGTCTCGGGCCGTTCGAGTTCGAGACCGGTCGCTTCGGGGATTTCCGCGACCGCGACCCCACGGCGCGTGGCGGCGCGGTACCCCGGGGACTCGCTGATGCCGGCGGCGATGGGGAAGGCGAGTTGGGGCAGGCGGTCCGCCAGGGCGGGCCAAACGCCCCGGGCGGTGGCGTCGGCGACGAGGCTGCGCCAGAAGGCGACGAAGGGTTCGTCCGGCAGCGGCAAACGCAGGCCCGCGGCGAGCGGGGCGAGGTCGAAGACGGGACGGTGGTAGGCCGCGAGCTCGTCGTCGACCTGGGCTTCGGACGTCATGATGGTAGGCTAAACCAAGGTTGGTCCCAATGCGAAGATGCCGGCTTTTGGTTGGGTTCGGGCTATTGTGCGCCGCTGGCGTTTCGGCCGCGGAGCCGGGGCTCGACGCGAAGCCAAGCCTGAATTTACTCACCGCCGTGCGCTGGACCCTCGAGCGGGACCCCAACGTGGCGATCAGCGAAAGCCGCCGCGCGGCCGCCCGAGGTGAGCTCGAACGGGCGCGGGGAGACTTCGACCCCTTGCTGACGGCGAGCGCCGATGCCACCCACGACAACCGGCCGGAGACCTCCGGGGGCGCCAGCGAATCCCGCACCCTCGCGACCCGCCTCGGGCTGCTGTGGACCCTGCGCTCGGGCCTCTCCCTCGAACCCGACCTGACCCTTTCCCAGGTGGCCGATCCGAACTCGACGGCCGCCGCCCTCGACCGCGGCACGGTGACGTTCCGCATTCGCCAGCCCCTGCTGCGCGGTCGCGGGCGGGAGGTGACGACGGCGCGCGAGGTCGCGGCCGAGTACGAGCTCGCCGCCGCGGGACTCGATCTCGAGCACGACATCGCCGGGCGGCTCCTGGCGGTCATCAACCAGTACTGGGCCTGGCTCGCGGCGGAACGTAACCTCGCCGTGTTCCGCGCCAGCGAGGAGGCTTCGCGGGTCTTGCTCGAGAAGACCCGCCAGCTGATCGCCGCCGACCAGGTGCCGGCGGCGGATCTCGTGCAGCTCGAGGCCAACCTGGCGGCCAAAGAGTCCTCGACTCTCGGGGGGCTCCAGGCGGTCTTCGGCGCCCGCCAGGACCTCGGTCGCGAGATCGGCCTCGATGCCGGCGAAATCCTCGCCCTGCCGCCGCCGTCGGACGCCTTCCCGGCGCTCGACGCGGCGGTCCGGCCGGAGCCCGGCCAGGCCGAACGCTGGATTGAGCGCGCACGAGCGCGCCGCGCCGACCACCGGGCCGCCCAGGCACGGCAGGCGGCCGGCGAGGTCCTCCGCCGAGCCGCCGAAGCGAACCTGCGGCCGCGTCTCGATCTGGTCTTCGCGCCGAGCTGGTCCGGGCTCGATCGCGGTTCGGGCGCCGGGCCCTTCTTTTCGCCATTGGTCGAAAACGTCCCGGGAGCGAGCGCCAGCCTCGGCCTGAGCCTGTCGTGGCCGACGACGAATCGCGATGCCGAGGGCGCCCTGCTCCAGGCCGAGGCGGGCCAACGCCAGCGCGAGCTCGCCGTCGAACGGGTGGCCAAGGCCATCGGTGCCGACGTGCCCGCGGCCTTGGATGCTCTCGACAAAAGTGCCCGCCGGCTCGAAAAGGCGCGGCAGGCCGAGTGGCTGTTCGAGCGCGCCGTCGTCAACGAGGAGAAGAAGCTGCGGGCGGGCACGTCGACCCTGCTCGACCTCATCTCCCAGCAGGATCGCCTGACCGCCGCTCGCCAAAACGTGGTGTCGGCCGAGCTCGCTTTGGCCTTGGCGCTGGCTCGGCTGCGTTTCGAGACCGGCACCCTGTTTTCGGGCGGCGAGGCTGCCGCGCTCGCCGCCGGCGATCTCGTGACCTTCCCCGAGGAGGACGAACCGTGATCTTCCGCAAGGTGTCTCTCGAACGGTTGTCGTCTCCCGAACAACTCGACCAACTGGTGCAGGTCACCGATCCGCGCGGTTGGCTGGCGTTGATCGGGCTCGGCTCGCTGGTGCTCGCCGGGCTCGGCTGGGGCCTGTACGGGAGCATTCCCACGGCGGCGACGGGGGAAGGCATCCTGCTCCGGCGCGGCGGCGTGTCGGATCTCGTCACGGCCGCCGCGGGCCAAGTCGAAGATGTCCTGGTGACGGTGGGCGACGAGATCGAGAAGGGCCAACCCGTGGCCCGCCTCCGGCAGGACGCCCTCACCCGCCAGATCGCCGACAACCGGGCCAAACTCGAGGCCGAAGAGCGCGAGCTCGCGCTCTTGCGGCGCTCGACGGCGGAACAGAAGCGCCTGCGCGCCCGTGATCTCGAGTTGGAGCACCGGGGGCTCGAACGGACGATCGCCGCCCTCGAAGTGGACGTCCGGTTGCTCGGCGAGCGGCTCGAGGCCGAACGCGCGCTGCTCGACGACGGCCTCATCACCAAGCAGACCTATCTGACCACCCAACAGAACCAAAACGCCAAGCAAGACGAGCTGGCAAGCCGCCGGCTGGCCTTGGCGGGCCTCGAGCTGAAGCGTCTCGAGGGCGAGCGCCAGCTCGATCAACAAGTGGAAGCGCGTGAAACCGTTCGCCGCAACCTCGAGCTGGAAACCGGCGAGCTCACGGCGAAGCTGGGGGAGAACGTGGCGGTGTTGTCGCCGTTTGCTGGTCGCGTGTTGGAAGTGCTGACGGCGCGCGGCGACGTGGTCGCGCCGGGGGCGGCCCTGTTGTCGGTCGAAGTGCTGTCCGAAGACTTGATGGCGGTGCTCTTCGTCCCCGCCTCGGCGGGCAAGGCCGTCAAACCCGGCATGGCCGTGCGGGTGGCCCCGAGCACCGTGCGCCGCGAGGAGTTCGGCACGCTTCTGGGGACGGTCGAGTGGGTAGCGGAGTTCCCCGCCACGGCCCGGGGCATGACGCGGCTGCTGGGCAACGAAGCGCTGGTGACGAAGCTCCTGGAACAGGGCCCGCCGATCCAGGTCAACGTCGCCCTGACGCGGGATGCCGCCACCGCGTCCGGGTATCGCTGGTCGTCGTCCCGCGGTCCCGAGCTCGCTATCACCAGCGGCACCTTGGCTGCCGGGGACGTGGTGGTCAAAGAGGAGCGGCCCCTGGCTCTCGTCGTGCCGGCGCTCAAGGAGGCGCTCGGCCTGCGATGATCGGCCGTTGGATCGACTGGTTGCGGCAGCGGTTCCTGCGCCGCCGGAACGGGGAGCGCAAGGCCTCGCCCCGCCGCGTGCGCACGCCCACGGTGCTCCAGATGGAAGCCGTCGAGTGCGGCGCCGCGGCCCTGGCGATCGTGCTCGGGCACCACGGTCGTTTCGTGCCGCTCGAGGAGCTGCGGGCGGCTTGCGGGGTCTCGCGCGACGGCAGCAAGGCCTCTAACGTGGTCAAGGCGGCGCGCCGTTACGGACTCGAGGCCAAAGGGCTCAAACGTGAACCCCAGACGCTGCGCGACCTGGCGCCGCCGACGATCCTGCACTGGAACTTCAACCACTTCCTCGTCCTCGAGGGCTTTCGCGGCGACGTCGTCCACCTGAACGACCCGGCCACCGGGCCGCGCACGGTGAGCCTCGAGGAGCTCGACCAAGCCTTCACCGGCGTCGTCCTGACGTTCACGCCGGGGCCGGAGTTCGTCCCTCAGGGCTCCCCGCCGCGGCTGCTTTCGGCGCTCAAGAGCCGGCTCGCGGGCACGCGCACGGCCCTCGCGTTCGTGCTGCTGGCGGGCTTGGCCCTGGCCGTCCTGGGGCTCGTCGCCCCGGCCTACTCGAAGATCTTCTTGGACGCCGTCTTGCTCGAAGGCCGGCGCGACTGGCTGCCGCCGCTGCTCGTCGCGCTCGGGGTCACGGCGCTTTTCGTCGGCGCCTTCACTTGGCTCCAGGTCTCCTACCTGCTGCGCCTCGAAACCCGGCTCGCGGTCAGCGGCTCGGCGCGCTTCTTTTGGCACGTCCTCCGCCTGCCCATGGAGTTCTTCGCCCAGCGCTACTCGGGGGACATCAGCACCCGGGTGGCGATCAACGACCGGGTGGCCCAGCTGCTCTCTCGCGATCTCGCCGCCAACGCTCTCGGCCTCGTCATGATCGTCTTCTTCGCGGCGCTGCTCTTCCAGTACGACGCCCTGTTGACCCTGATCGGGATCGCCATGGTGGCTCTGAACGTGGCGGCGCTGCGCTACGTCTCGCGCCGCCGAGTCGACGGCAACCGCCGGCTGGTACAGGACCAAGGCAAGCTGATGGGCGCCGCGATGGGCGGCTTGCAGACGATCGAGACGCTCAAGGCCACGGGTGGCGAGGGGGACCTCTTTGCCCGCTGGTCGGGCTTCCAGGCCAAGGTGGTCAACGGGCGCCAGGAGCTCGAACGCTACACCCAGATTTTGGACGCCGTGCCGCCGGTGTTGTCGCTGGTCAACGCCGCCGTGATCCTCGGTCTGGGCGGTCTGCGGGTGATGAACGGCTCGCTTTCGGTGGGCGGCCTCGTGGCCTACCAGTTGCTGATGACGGCGTTCATCGCCCCGATCAACCGCTTGGTCAGCCTGGGCGGCCGACTGCAGATGGTCGAAGGCGACATGAACCGGCTGGACGACGTGCTGCGCTACCCCGCGGAGTTGCCGACGGACATTACGAGCTCCGTCCTGGCCCGCGGCAAACTGGCGGGCCGACTGGAGCTGCGCGGCGTCAGCTTCGGCTACAGCCGGCTCGATCCGCCGCTGCTCGAAAACCTCGACCTGGTGCTTGAGCCGGGCTCCCGGGTGGCCCTCGTGGGGGGCTCGGGGAGCGGTAAGTCGACGCTCGCCAAACTGGTCACCGGGCTGTATTCGCCCTGGTCGGGGCAGATCCTCTTCGACGGCCGCGAGCGCCGGGAGATCGCCCCGGCGGAGCTCGCCGCGTCCCTGGCGGTGGTCGACCAGAACGTTTTTCTCTTCGAGGGATCGGTGCGCGACAACCTGACCCTGTGGGACGCGACGGTCCCCGTGCAGGACGTCGTGGCGGCGGCCCGGGACGCCGCGATCCACGACGACATTTCGGCCCGCCCCGGCGGATATGAATCGACCATCGAGGAAGGCGGCGCCAACTGGAGCGGCGGCCAACGCCAGCGCCTCGAAATCGCCCGCGCCCTGGTCGGCCGGCCGTCGCTTTTGGTGCTCGACGAAGCCACCAGCGCGCTCGATCCCACGACCGAGGAACGGATCGACGAAAACCTGCGCCGCCGCGGCTGCACCTGTCTGATCGTCGCCCACCGGCTGTCGACGATCCGCGACGCCGACGAAATTCTCGTGCTCGAGCGCGGCAAGGTCATCGAACGCGGTCGCCACGACGAACTGGTCGCCCGGGCCGGGGCCTATGCCCGCCTGATCGCGGCCGGCTGAACAGCACCATGGCGACTCCCACCCTCTCCGCCGCCACTGCCGAGTTGCCGGGCCACGCCCGAGTGGTGGGGGTCCCGGGTGCCGGGGGCTGGCGCGTGCTGGCGGGCCACGTCCAGGTGTTCGCCGTGCCGCGGGGCACGACCGGGCCGCGGCTCCACCTCACGACCGTGCCGGCCGGCGGCTTGTTGTTCGGTCTTCCGGACGAGTCCACCGCGGGACACGGCTTCGACCTCCTCGCCGTGGGCGGCGCGGGCACGCGGCTCGAACCCGCCCCGCTGGCGGCGGACGCCGCGGCCGTCGAAGGCTGGATCGCTGGCCTCGCGGGGAGCCTGCTGACGGCGGCGGTGCCGAAGGAAACCACCGAGCTGACCGCGGGCGGGGAGCTCCAACTGGCGGCCGGGCAAGCGGTGCGGGCCGGCCAGGGAGTCCTATGGCTCGAGCTCGCGGGGGGTGCGGTCGGGTTGCTCGGGGAGCGCGGCCCGCGTCTCGCCGGGCCGGCGCCGGTACCCCTGTGGGAGGGCCTGTGGGCGGTCGCCGTCGGGCCGTCGACCGTGGTGGGCCGGGCGACCGCGGACGTGCTGGCGAGTGGCGCAGGCGGTACCGGACTCCGCCAGTTCCAGGACGCGGTGCTCGCCGTCCTCGCCGGCCAGAGGGCCGAGGCCGAGGAGCGCGACCGCGAACGCCTCGCCGACCGGCGGGAACGGGACCGTGTGACCCTGGCAGGCGCCCAGAAACAGCTCGCGGCGGTGCTCGCTTCGCCCGCTTCGGCTCTCGCCGATGGCGCCGATCTCGATCCCTTGCTCTTAGCCTGTCGGCGAGTGGCGGCCCACGCGGGCCTCGAAGTGCGTGCCCGGCCGCAAGGGGCAGCGGCCCGTAAACAGGGCGACGCCGTGGCCCAGATCGCTGGCGCGGCCCGGCTGCAATCCCGCCGGGTCCTGCTGCGGGACGACTGGTGGCGGCGGGACAATGGTCCCCTGGTCGCGTTCCGGGTTCCGCCGGAGGACGCCAAGGCTCGGCACCCCGTGGCGCTCCTGCCGACCTCGACGCGGGCCTACGAGTGCGTGGCGGCCGATGGCCGGCGCCAAGCCGTGGACGAAAGTCTGGCGGAGAGCCTGTCGGGCGAGGCCTACATGTTTTACCCGGCCCTGCCGGCGCGGCCCGTGGACCTCCGGGACCTCGCCCGCCTGGCCTTCGCCGGCCGGCGGCGCGACATCCTCACCCTGGTCGCCATGGGGGTCGCCGGGGGGCTGCTCGGCCTGCTGGTGCCGATCTTGACCGGCCATGTGTTCGGCCAGGTCATCCCCGCCGCGGATCGCGGCCAGCTCGTGCAGATCACCCTGGCGCTGCTGGTGGCGGCCGTGGCCGGGGGCCTGTTCCAGATCACCCGCAGCCTGGCTGTCCTACGCCTCGGCGGCAAGGTCGACGGCGTGCTCCAACCGGCGGTGTGGGATCGCCTGCTGGCGCTGCCGGTGGCCTTCTTCCGGCGGTATTCGGTGGGTGATTTGGCCAGCCGAGCGATGGGTATCGACACCATCCGCGACCTGCTGACCGGCAACGTCTTGACGGTGGCGCTGTCGGCGGTCTTCTCGGTCTTCAGCTTCGGTCTGCTCTTCCGCTACAGCCTGCGGTTGGCCCTGCTCGCCACCGCCCTCGCCTTGGCCTTGATGCTGGTGACGGCGGCTCTGACCTGGTGGCAGCTGCGCCACCAGCGCGCGATCCTGGACCTCCAGGGCAAAACCGCCAGCCTCGTCTTTGGGCTCATCTCGGGGATCGCCAAGCTGCGGGTGGCGGCCGCCGAGTCCCGCGGCTTCGCCCGCTGGGCCGAACGCTTTTCGGAGCAGCGCCGCCGTGCCCTCGCGGCCCAGAAGGCAGCCAACCTCCAGACCACCTTCAATGCCGTCTACGGCCTGCTGACGTCGCTGGCGATCTTCGCCATGATCGGCTTCGCGACCGAGGAAGGGCTGCCCTTGGGGGACTTTCTGGCCTTCAACGCCGCTTTCGGCCAGTTCCTCTCCGCGGCCCTGTCGTTGGTTTCGGTCTTCTCGAGCGTGCTGGCGGCGATTCCGGTATACGAGCGCTTGAAGCCGATCCTCGAGACCCTGCCCGAGGTCGACGACGCCCAGTCCGACCCGGGAGAGCTCGCCGGGAGCATCGAGTTCAACCAGGTCTCTTTCCGCTACCACCCGGAAGGTGTCGACGTGCTCCAGGGTGTCTCCTTCCGGGCGCGGGCGGGGGAGTTCATCGCGCTGGTCGGGCCCTCGGGCTCGGGCAAATCCACCAGCCTGCGTTTGATGCTCGGCTTCGAGCGACCGACGGCGGGCGCCGTTTACTTCGACGGGCAGGACCTGGCGGGCCTGGCCGTGCGCGACGTGCGCCGGCAGATCGGCGTCGTGCTGCAAAACGGCCGACTGCTCGCCGGCAGCCTGTTTTCGAACATCGTCGGCAGCGCCAACCTGACGATCGACGACGCCTGGGCCGCCGCCCGCGCTGCCGGGCTCGCGGAGGACATCCAGGCCATGCCCATGGGCATGCACACGGTCGTCTCGGAAGGCGCCGAGACTTTCTCGGGCGGCCAGAAACAGCGCCTCCTGATCGCCCGCGCCATCGTCCACAAACCGCGCATCCTGCTCTTCGACGAAGCTACCAGCGCCCTCGACAATCGCACCCAGGAGATCGTCAGTCGGAGCCTCGAGCGCCTGAACGCCACCCGCATCGTCATCGCCCATCGCTTGTCGACCATCGAGAACGCTGACCGCATCTATGTCATCGAAGCCGGGCGGGTGGTGGAGGAGGGCAGCTACGCCGAGTTGCTCGCCCGCGGGGGCACCTTCACGCGCCTCGCTTCCCGGCAACTGATCTGAGCCCTGGACCCCTGCCCATCGGAGCCGCCATGCGCAAAGTCCTCTTCCTCTTCGGCCAACTCAACGACGACGACATCGAGTGGATGCTGCGGGCGGGCAGCAAGCGCGAAATCCCCGCGGGCGGCGTGCTGATCACCCAAGGCGTCCCCACCCCCGCCGTCTTCATCGTGCTCGCCGGCCGCTTCGCCGTCAAACTGCGCGCCAAGGCCGGACCCGACGCCGAGATTGCCCGCCTCCAGGCCGGCGAAATCGTGGGCGAAATGTCCTTCATCGACGCTCGCCCCCCCTCCGCCACCGTCCAAGCCCTGGACGACGCCACCGTTTTCGTCCTGCCCAAAACCACCCTCCAAACCAAACTCGACACCGACCAAGGCTTCGCCGCCCGCTTCTACCGCGCCCTGGCGATCTACCTCTCGACCACCGTCCGCGAAAGGCACCGCGCCCTCGGCATCGGCGTGCCGGGCGGGGACGAGGACGACGACGGGGAAGTCGAAGGCGAGTTGGACGTCGCGGTGCTCGACGGCGTGTCGCGGGCGGGCGAGCGGTTCGACCGGATGGTCAAGTGGGTGTTGGCGGCTTGAGGGGGGAGCCCCGGCCAGTCGGCCGAGGCTCCAGGGCGGCGAGGCCTCTTTGCGTTCATGGCGTTCGAACGCCATACCCGCCGTCTTACTCTTCGCCGCAGTTGCAGTTTCCGCAGTTGCCGTTGCTCACGAGATCCTCTTCGGCGCCGCCTGCGACATCGTCGAGTTCTTTGTCGTCGAGTTCGGTGACCTCGAAGTTCTCGTTCTCGATCGAATTCTTCTGCTCGTCGCTCATTTCTCTCTCCTTTCGAGTTGCGCTTGGACTGGGCTCACGATAGGCCCAGTTGTGAGCTGATTCAAGTGGCAGAAAAGATATTGTTCTCGGCAGCGACGGCGCGCTTTCTTGCCGTGGACACGCCGTCGTCCGCACAGCGCCTCATCTCTTCCTTGAAATTCTTGCGCAGCGGTGTGCAGGGGGAGTGGTGGTAGTCGAGCCGAACCTGTGGGCAGTGAACACCACTGCAAGTCGGCAGGATCACGCATTTCTGACATTGAGTGTCTCGCTCGAATGCGGGCTCTGTCCAAAGCGCGAACTTGTCGGCGTCCAGGACCAGATCGCCCTCTTCTGAGATCTTGCCAACTATGTTGCGATCTTTTCTGTCGAGGTCGATTGTGCATTTCATGACCTTGCCGTCAGCGCCAATTATGAAATTGTAAGGACGCGCGGCATAACAAACCTGCGAGCCCATGCCCTTTAGGTCTCTTAAATCCTCGGTAACTTTCAGTCCACGTCGTGTGGCCTCAGCGCGCATTTGGAGTTGCACCTGATTGGAGTCGAGCGTGCCACAGACCTCGAGGTTCTCATCATTGGCGCCACCCCACTTACCAACTCCTCGGAATCGGAGTCTGAAGCGGTCATCCGAAGCCAGATCTTGTTCGAGTCGATCGAGCAAGCGCGATAGGTGTGGCGCGTTTCGTCGATCGAAATTTACGCGGAGATCGACCCCGAAGCGTTCGGAGCGATGCCGCAGTTGGACTAAGTTGGCGAAAATCGTTTCGAAAGTACCGCTGCCGTCACGACCAGGGCGGCTTTGGTCATGAAATTCTGGGGGTCCATCGAGAGTGATCTGGAACTGCCGAATGTCCCAGGACAGAAGCTTGTCAGCTACGTCGGGAGTCAGAAGGTAGCCATTGGTGGTCATATGGCAGCCGAAGGTAAGGCCGTGCTCGGCAACGGTCTGCTGAAAGAACGGGGCCAGGTCTTCTATCGCAGACAGCCCATAGAGAGGTTCACCTCCGAACCAGCTAATTGAAAGCGTGCGCAGAGTCTTAGCCCGCTTCGCGACCAGTTTCTTGATCCCGGACCGCACAGACTCCTGCATAGTTCCGCGTGTGAAGTCTTCATAGCAATAATTGCAGCGAAAATTGCAATCTTCTGAGGCGAGCAATATTAGCTGTAAGGTGTCTGTACGGTAGTGCTGCTGGCCGAAAGCCAACTGCAGGCGGCGATACTCATCGGTTCCTTCGGGGATCAGAAATCCACGTTTGTACAAGTACTCGACGATCCCCGCTTCTCGCGCTTCGAAACCGGTTCTGCGCAAGAGCGGCTCGATCTTGGCCCGATGGTGAGGTTCGAAGACACTCATGGTCCCGGTATAGCTGTTCCAGAGCACGAGTCTTCCGTCTTCAGTAGAGGCGCGCACGGTGTAACGCGAGGGAACCCAACGCTTCTTGCCTTCGGCAGGGGCCAGGCTCTCGGCAGGCTGGGCGCAGGGCGAAGCGTCGTAGGGCGAGCTGCGGAGAATGTCAAACTTGCTGGAGAGGCCTGCGGACATGTCCACCTCCATCGAAAGTCCCACCATTACCGATGGAGCCGTGTAACGCCATCAGCTAAGAATGCAGGATGCCGAAAATGCTGAGGTGAGTATGCGCCTTCGACAGGGATGCTGTCAACGCTTTCAGCCCAGATTTTCTTCATTGCTGGCCGGGTCGTGTCCTCATTCCGAGTGAGGACACGACCGCTGGCCGCCGGCGTTTGCCAGCCGTCGCCTCTGCGCGTACACTGGACTACACCACCATGACCTGCCCCCACTGCCACGCCGACAGCCCCTCCGGCATGAAGTTCTGCGGCCAATGCGGCGGCAAGTTGGCGCCTCTTTGCTCGGCTTGTGGCACGGAGAACCCACCGGGGTTCAAGTTCTGTGGCGAGTGCGGGGCGAAGTTGGGTGGGGAAGCCGCCCCGGTGGTGGCGGCTCCGGTGGCTTCCGCTCTGCCGGTGGTGCCGCCACCCGTGCCCGCGGCGCCTCCTTCCGTCGCCCCCAGTTACACCCCCGCCCATCTCGCCACCCAGGTTTTCCAGTCCCAGTCGGCGCTCGAAGGGGAGCGGAAGCAGGTGACGGTGTTGTTTTGCGACCTGGTGGGCTCGACGGCGATGGCGGAGCGGCTGGGGCCGGAGGCGATGCATCTGGTGTTGAACCAGTTCTTCGAGCTGGCGTTGGCGGAGGTGCATCGTTACGAGGGCACGATCAACCAGTTCCTCGGGGACGGCTTCATGGCGCTGTTCGGGGCGCCGATCGCCCACGAGGATCACGCCCGGCGGGCGGCGTTGGCGGCCCTCGGGCTGCAAAGGTCGCTGCGCGAGCACGAGGCGGATCTTCAGGCGGCCGGGGCGGTGGGGCTGAGCTTCCGCATCGGGATTAACACCGGTTGGGTCGTGGTCGGAGGGATCGGCGATCACCTGCGGCGGGACTACACGGCGATCGGCGACACCACGAACCTGGCGGCGCGGCTCCAGGCCTTCGCGGAGCCGGGCACCATTCTGGTGTCCGAGGACACCGCGCGCTTCCTCCTGGGCGCGGCGCGGCTCGATCCGCTGCCGCCCTTCTTGGTCAAGGGCAAGGAGGCGCCCGTCCACGCGTCTCGCCTGCTCGGCCTCGGTTTGCTGCCGACGGACGACGCGGTGCTCGGCAGCGCCCCGCGGACGCCCTTCGTGGGGCGGCGGCGGGAGATGGCCACGCTGCTGGAGTTGGGCGAGCGGGCCGCCGCGGGTGAAGGCCAGGTGGTCGGCATCGCGGCCGAGGCTGGGTCCGGCAAGTCACGGCTGATCTATGAGTTCCGCCGCCGGCTCGGGAACCGGCCGGTGCTCCATTGGACGGGGCGTTGCCTGTCCTACGCCGGGGCCGTCCCGTATCTGCCGATCGTCTTCCTGATCAAGAACGCCTGGCAGATCGGCGAAGGCGACGAGCCGGCGACGGTCACGGCTAAGGTCCGCGCCGGCCTCGGCCGGGCCGAGATGGACGTCGAGGAGGCATTGCCCTTCTTCCTGCAGCTGCTGGGCATCGACGAGGGCACCGCGGCCATTGAGGAGCTCGCCGCCCAAGCGCGCCAGTCCCGCACGTTCCGCTTGGTACGCCAGGTGATTCTGAACGAGGCTCGGCATCAGCTGGTGGTCGTCGAGCTCGAGGATCTGCACTGGGTCGACCCCACTTCCGAGGAGTTGCTGGCGCTTTTGGTGGAGGGCCTGTACTCGGCGCCGGTTCTGGTCCTCGCCAGCTACCGCTCGGGCTACCGGCCGCCGTGGATCGAGAAGTCTTACTCGACGCAGATTTCTCTCGCCCGGCTGTCGGACGCCGAGGGCGCGGAAGTCATGCGCTCGGTCCTGGCACGCGTCGAGTTGCCGGCCCAGGTCGTCGCCGAGGTACTGGGCAAGGCCGAGGGCAATCCGTTCTTCGTCGAGGAGCTGGCCCGGTCGCTGCTCGAGCGGCCCGAGGTGGGGGTGCCGGACACGATCCAAGGGGTGCTGATCGCGCGCATCGACCGCCTGCCCGAACGCCACAAACGGTTGCTGCAAACGTGTTCGGTGCTCGGTCGCGAATTCACGCAGGGCTTGCTGGCTCGGGTGTGGGATGGCGCGGACGAGCTCGGCCCCCTGGTGGCGGAGCTGAAACGCTGGGAGTTCCTCTACGAAGAGCCCACGGCGGACGAGCCGCGGTACCTGTTCAAACACGCCCTGACCCAGGAGGCGGTCTACGAGACGCTGCTGAAGGGCCGCCGCCAAAGCCTTCACGGGGCCGCGGGCCGGGCCTACGAGCTGCTTCACGCGGAGCGTCTCGAGGACGTCTTCGATCACCTGGCTCACCACTTTTCCGCCGCTGGCGAGCCCCGGAAAGCGGTGCACTATTTGGTGGCCTCCGCTAAGCGGTCGGCGGAACGGTACGCCCACGCCGAGGCCGCCGCCGCGCTCACCCACGCCCTCGAGCATTGCCGGAGCCTGCCCAAGGCCGAAGCGCCGCGGTGCTCGGTGGAGATCGCTCTGCAGCTCGCGGAGTCACTTCTGCCGTTGACCCAGTTCAGTGCCACCCTCGAGGTGCTCGCCCAGGTCGCCGAGGCCCTCGACGCGCTGGCGGACCCGGCGGCCACCGGCCGGTACCACTTCTGGCTCGCCCACACCCACAGCTATCTCGGGGATCAGGCAGCGGCCGAGCACCAGGCCCGCCAGTCCATCGCCGCGGCCGAGGCAGCGGGCGATCTCGCCACCGCCGGCCGCGCCTGGTACGTGCTGTGTCGCGACGCCTTCTGGTCCGGGCGCTTCAGCGTCGGCATCGAACACGGGCAGCAGGCCACGACGCTCCTGGCCCGTGCGGGGGATCTCTGGTGGCAGGGCCAGGCCGAGGGTGTGGCGGGGTTCCATCACTACGTTCTCGGCCAGTTCGACCAGGCCTTCGAACACATGCGCCGGGCGGACGGTCTGTGGCGCGCCCTGCAGGACCCGCGGCTTGACCCCTCCTGGAGTACGGGGTACTTCCACGCTTCCCTCGGACGCACCGAGTTGGGCGTCGAGCTGTGCCAGGCCGGGTTCGAACGCGCCCAAGACCCGCTCAATCGCGCTGCGGCCCTGGGATTTCTGGGCTACGCCCAACTCGAGCGGGGGGACTTGCCCGCTGCCGAGACGTCCCTCTCGGCGGCCGTCGAGAGCTTCCGGCTGGCCGGCATGCCACAGCTCCTGGGCTGGTTTCAGGCTTTTCTGGGCGACACTCTGCTGCGCGCCGGCCGCGCCGCCGAGGCCGAGGGCCTGGCCCGGGACGCCCTCGGCGCCACGGAGGCGGTCGGCTTCCGATACGGCTCGGGCCTGGCGCAGCGGGTGCTCGGGTGTATCGCGCGAGAAGCCGGTGATGCGGCGGCCTCCGGCGCCTGGCTGCGCGCCGCCGTCTGCAGCTTCGAGGCGATCTCCGCTCCCTTCGAGATCGCCCGCACTCGGCTCGAACTCGCGAAGACCGCCGGTGCCGGCAGCACCGAGGCGGCAACCCAGCTGGGTGAAGCTCGTCGCGCTTTCATGACGCTGCGGGTGCCCGGTCAGGTCGAGCGGACGGAAGCCCTGGCGGTCGAGCTGGCCACCGCGGTGTCTTGATTCAAACGCCGCCGGGCCGGAAGACCCGCACGCCGGCTTCGCTCCATTCCGCCAGGGCATCCAGCCCGAGACGGGCGTCGCCGAGGAGCACCAAGGTGTCGAGGCGGGCGAAGAGGCGCTTGCGCGCTCGCCGATCGGCCCGTGCCAAGGCGTTCGAGAGCACCCGCTCCTCGCCAGCCAGCACGGCGATCACCGTGGGTCGTGCCCACAAAGCACTGCCGGCCAGGAATTCGGCGTCGAACTCGAGCAGCAGGGCGGCTTCGGCCACGAGCGCTGCGTCCAGAAAGGCGCGCCGCTCCGGCTCGCCGGGATCGGCCACTCCCAGGGCGATGGGGCGGCGGGGGCCCCGAAAGGCCTCCGCCAGAGTGGCCACCCGCGCGCTGACGTGCGTTGCGGACTCGCGGGAGCCGTCCGGATACACGACGTCTGTGAGCGGTACCGAGAACGGGCGGTCGGAGAGGTCGGCCGGGCAGTCGGCGAGCTCCGGCAAGTGCGCCACCGGTCCGGCCACCACCACGTCTTCCCCGGGCAGCAGGAGCCGGGCGTCCGCCTCCGGGGCGCGGGGCGCGGGCACGAACCCCGCGCGGCGGATGGCCAAATCTGCCACCAGTGCCTCGGGCCGGTGGCTGGCGGCATGGGCCACGATGGCGCCAGGGGACAGCCCGAGGGCGTCGAGCGCCCGGCGAGTTCCGGCGATGCGACGTTCGACGTCCCTCACGGACCACCAGCGGGTCTCCCAGCCCTCCGGGAAGAACAGCAGCGGGTCCTCGGGGTCGAGGAGCGTCGTGGTCACCCCGCGATGCGCTTCAGAACCGCGTTCATCTTGCTCGCGATGACCGGCTTCATGAGCAGGGCGGGCCCGCCCAGGGAGGCGCGGCCGACCAGGCGGCCGTCTTCGAAGGTGACCGTGCCCTCGGCGCCAGGGCCCTTCAAGCGGAGGACGTCACCGTCCCATTCTCGCTTCATCATGCCGCCGGGAAACTCCTCGTGGATGGCGGCGTCCAGGGCGTCGCGGAGTTCGGACATGGACGTCTTGGCAGTCGGAAATTCGAGGGTGAGCTGGCTCATGGCCGGGAAAACTACCATGAGGGGGCACGGAGTCTGCAACAATGGGCGCCATGCGTGTCGCCGTCTCCTGCCTGTCGGCCGCCCTCCTCGGAGTCCTGCTTCCAGGCACCGAGCTCACCGCCCAGACCATTCCCGATCGCGAGTTGTTCGGCAAGAGCCAAGAGGTCGCCCAAAAGGCCCTGGACGCCTGGGGGGAGTGGGATGCTCCGGAGGTGCGGGCGCGGGTGGCCGAGATCGGCTACCGCGTCGCCCGCCATGCCGACCGCGAGGAGGGCCTGCCGCTGTCTTTCTATTTGATCGACATGCCGGTGCCGAACGCCTTCGCGCTGCCGGGCGGCCAGATCTTCCTGACTCGCGGCATGCTCGATCTCGAACTCGATGACGACATGCTGGCGGCGCTCCTGGGGCACGAAATCGCCCACGTCGGGCTCGACCACCATGGCCGGATGAACAAGCGCGCCACGTTGGTGTCGATCCTCTCGAACGCCCTGGCCGTGGGCATCATGGTGGCGGCCTCCAACAACAGCGAACAGTACCGTGATCCGTATTACACCGGCCCGATCCGCAACCCCCACAACCCGACCCACCAGGGGCCGTCGGCCGGCCAGGTGGTGACCGGGGCCGCGGCGGCCAGCCTGGTGCTCGGCGAGGTGCTCCTGCGCAGCTTCAGCCGCGAACACGAAGACGAAGCGGACGAAGCGGGCCAACGCTGGGCGGCCAACGCCGGCTTCGACCCCGGCGGCACCCGTGCCTTGATGGCACGTATGAGTGTCCGCATGCCCCAGATCAAACAGTACGGCTACCTCCAGACCCACCCTTTCCTCGACGACCGGGTGCGCGCCGCGGAGGCGCGCGGAGACGGCTTGAAGCGCCAAGTCCCGAAGGACATCGACGGGCTGCGCCAGGGCACCCAGAAGGCCCTGCTGGCATTTCTCGAGACGAAGCACGATCTGACCCCCGCCGCCGTTCGAGGGCTCGAGGACGCCGCCTACTACGCCTGGCCACGCGGAGCCGTAGCCGGCGAGTTGCGCCTGAAGCGGCTCCGCGAAGCCCGCGAGCAGCTGCTCGCGAAGCTCGCCTCCGAACGCGACTACGGCCAGTTGCTGCGGCGTTACGCCACGGAAGCGGAGGCGATCCGGAGGCTCGATCCGGAAAGCCCGGCCTTGGCCACGATCGAAGCGGAGCGAGTCCAACTGGCCAAGGACCGCGATGGCCAATACCCCCAGGCGCAGGCGCTGCTGGCAGGCGGGGTGTACCAGACGTCGTTTCTCGAGGTCTTCGTGAGCAACTGGCCGCAGGCGGCCGAGTTCGGCACGGCGGCACTGGCGCTCGGCGACGCCTATGCGCGTCGCCAGCAGCCCACCGAGGCGGTGGAGCAATACCTGGCGGTGCTCCACGCCGGCCCCGACACGGACCCGGGGCGCCGTGCCCGCGAGGGGCTGCGGTTCCTGGCGCCGGTGCTGAAGTCGCTCTCCGCCCTCCAGACTCTCGCCGCCGACGACGCCGATCCCGAGCTTCAGACCCTCGCGCGCACTCGCCTGGCGAGCTTGGTGGCGACCTTCGAGTCCCTCGACAACGGCGCCGACTATCTGAAGAAGTTCCCCGCCGGCGCCCACGTGGCGGCGGTGACCGAGCGTCAGAACGCCCTGGCGACGACGCTCTACAACGAGGTCACGCTCTACCAGGCGGTCGGCGAGAGCGTGAAAGCCCTCGAAGGCATCCGGACGATTCTCACCTACGCCCCGCTGTCGCCCGCCGCGGAGCGGCTGCGCGATCAAGCGGTGCTCGAGGATTCGTGAAACGCGGCTAGACTGCGCTACGAACTCCATGAGTGACGACTCACTGCCCACCGCGCTCGCCATCTTTCCCCTGCAAGGGGTCTTGCTCTTGCCGGGGAACTCCTTGCCGTTGCACATCTTCGAGCCGCGCTACCGGAACCTCGTGGAGGATGCCCTGGCCGGCCCGAAAGTGATCGGCATGATCCAGCCGCGGGGGCCGGTGGACGAGGAAGAGCTCGAGGAGCCGCCGCTTTACGCCGTGGGCTGCGCCGGGCGGATCCATCGCTCCCAGCAGTTGCCCGACGGCCGTTATCTGATTTTGCTGGTCGGGTTGACGCGCTTCCGAGTGCGTGCCGAGCTGCCGGGGCTCCGCGGCTACCGCCGCGTCGAGGCGGCGTACGACGAATTCGGCGCCGATGGCCGGGAGCCGAGCCGGGAGTTACCCGATTTGACCCCTCTGCTCGCCGACGTCCAGAGCTTCGGAACCCAGCACGGCCTCGAGGTGGACATCAGCGAGCTGGCGAGCATTCCACCGCCTCAGCTGGTCAATGGCTTGGCTGCGGCCTTGCCCTTCAGTCCCGCCGAGAAGCAGGCACTGCTCGAAGCCGCGGACCCACTCGAACGCACGCGCGTCCTCGCGGCGTTGCTGGCCATGAGCGGCGGCCCGCTCGAGTCGGACGGCGACGAGCCACTCGCCAACTGAGCCGGGATGGAAGCGGCGGCCGGGGCGGCCGGCCCTTGGTGTGACTGAATTCCGCTAGGGTGGAGCCTCTCTCGGTACTTGCAGTAGGATTTCTGCCAGGGTAGCGCATTTCTCCCAGGAGCTTCTCCCGTCCGGGTATCGGAGGGCTCCCGGTGCCGCGGTGCAAAGCACGGAGAACAAAGCCTTTGCTCCCTGGGTACGGCTGGCGTGACGCTTGCTGTTCTGGGCGCTGGACGCCGCCGGATTCGGCCGTCCGTCATCGATCGATCTTGCCGCCGCGATCCCGTCCCTGGGAACCGGTCCGGCCCTCGCAGAAGGAGCTCTTCGCCATGTCCAATTCCCCCTTCGATCTCCTGTCCCAGGTCATGGGCGGCGGCGCCGCTGAAATGATCGGTGGCCAGCTCGGTCTCGAGCCGGAACAAGCCCAGTCGGCGATTTCCGTCGCCCTGCCGGTGTTGCTCGGCGCCCTCCAGCGCAACGCCGCCCAGCCCGAAGGCGCCGAGGCGCTGCTCGGCGCCCTCAATCGCGATCACGACGGCTCGCTGCTCGACAATCTCGGCGGCTTCCTGGGCGGCGGCGCCGGTGGCGGCCCCAATGTCGGAGTAGGCGAGGCCATCCTCGGTCACGTCTTCGGCGGCCGCATGGGCGCCGTGCAGAACCAGGTGGGCGCTGCCACCGGTCTCGACGCCGGCTCCGTGGGGCGCCTGTTGGCGATGCTCGCTCCGATCGTGATGGCCTTCCTGGGTCGCTCGACCCGCGGCCAGGGCATGAACGCCGGTGGTTTGTCGGATCTGCTGGGGGTACTCGGGGGCGCTAGCCAGCAGGCTTCTGGAAACTCCGCCATCGGCGATCTGCTCGGCGGCCTGCTCGATCGCGACGGCGACGGCAGCATGATGGACGATGTCGCACAAATGGGCATGGGCGTGCTCGGCGGCCTACTCGGTGGCAAGCGCTGAACGCGCGGAAGGAAAAAACAATGGGACTCATCGCATTCGTCAAGGACGCCGGCAGCAAACTCTTCGGGGGCAAAGACGAGCCGGCACCTGTCACCCAACCCGACCCTCAGAAGGTCCGCGAATACCAAGAGCGCCGCCTGGCCGCCGCCATCGCCCAACACGTCGAGACCCTCGGGCTCGGCGTCAAGGACTTGGGGGTCGCCGTCGAGGGCCACACGGCCATCGTGACCGGCATGGCCGACACCCAGGCCGACCGCGAGAAGGTGCTCGTGGCGGTGGGCAACGTCCACGGCATCGCCGAGGTCGACGACCGTTTGGCGGTCGCCGCTCCGGTCGAGGCCGAGGCCACCTTCCACACCGTCGAGCGTGGCGATACGCTTTCGAAGATCGCCCAGAAGCACTACGGCAAGGCCGGTGCCTACATGAAGATCTTCGAGGCCAACAAGCCCATGCTCAGCGATCCGGACAAGATCTACCCCGGTCAGGTCCTGCGCATTCCGCCGGCTTGACCGATCCCGGTTGTACCGACTTTCGAACGTGAGGAGAACGACTCAGATGGCAAAAATCGAGGATATCGAAGGAATCGGCCCGACTTTCGGCCAGAAGCTGCGGGCGGCCGGCATCGAGAGCATCGACGATCTGCTCAAGGCCTGCTGCGACAAGAAGGGCCGCAAGGCCACCTGCGACAAGACCGGGATCGACGAGGACAAGCTCCTGAAGTGGGCCAACCACGCCGACCTCATGCGGATCAAGGGCGTCGGCCCGGAGTTCGCCGAGCTGCTCGAGGCCGCGGGCGTCGACACCTGCAAGGAGCTCAAGAACCGTAAGCCCGAGAACTTGGCTGCCAAGATGGCGGAAGTCAACGCCGCCAAGAAGCTCACCCGCCAGACGCCCTCGGTCTCCCAGGTCACGCGCTGGGTCGAAGAAGCCGGCCAACTCCAGCCGGTCATCACCCACTGACGGGCCCCGCGCCCTCTGTCCGGCCGCTACCCCGGAACCACGGATCTCAGGGGTAGCGGCCGGCTTTCAAGCCGGCCGTTCTGTCTGGTACCCCTCGGCCGCGGCAAAGGTCGCCAAGGCCACCCGCACGACTTCTTCCGGGGCCACCTTGATCGCCCCCAGGTGGCCCGCTCCGGGTACGATGAGCACCTCGCCACCGGCGGCGGCGGCGAGTTCCCGAGTGTCGGCGGCCCAGGCCCCCGGATCGTCTTCCCCTCCGATGTAGGCGACCGCGCGGACCCGTAGGTGGGGTGCGTGGCGCTTGAGGTCGAGGTAACGATAGGGCTCGCCAAGAATAGTGCGGAAGACGAAGTACAAAGGTCGGCTCCAGGGCACCGTGCGCCGGCTCCATTCGAGTAGGTGGTGGGAGACGTCCTCGAACACGGCGCCGGCCACGATCTCCCGCCGGGCCAGCACCGGGTGAGCCCAGTAGCCGCCGGAGGAGACCCCCCACAGGTGGAGCGGCCCTTTGGCCACCCGGGTCACCAGGTGATCGAGGACATCCTCGACATCGGCATCGAGCAGGCCCGCGCGGGGACCACTCGCCCCGAAGCCGGGCAGATCGACGGTGAAGACGTCGTAACCGGCGGCGCGTAAGGTCGCGATGCGCCCGCGGCGAAAAAAGTAACTCTGGCCGAAGGGCAACCAAGGGTGAAGCAAGAGCACGGCGCCCCGCGGGTCCGTCTCGGCTGGAAAGTGGTAGCCGGCCAACTCACCGCGACCCCGGCGTCGGGGCACCGCGAGCGCCGACCACGGTGCGAGTTCGACGGTGGGCGGGGACGGTGCCGTCTTCGCGAGGCGTGGTGCGAGAGCGGTGAACAGGCGCAGACCGAGCCAACCGGAAAGCCCGGTGGGTGGTTGGGGCGGAGCCAAGGCCGACATGGTCGCCGTTCTAACACAAGGCGCTGGCTCACACCGTCGTGC
The DNA here is from genome assembly GCA_033762835.1 of Thermoanaerobaculia bacterium. Classification (GTDB taxonomy): domain Bacteria; phylum Acidobacteriota; class Thermoanaerobaculia; order Multivoradales; family DATKCC01; genus JANRLG01. The sequence continues at coordinate 20,001 of JANRLG010000061.1, read as the reverse complement.
TTTGAGCCTCCCAAGCGACCGCGGCGGCGGCGGCGAGACCGCGATCGAGGTCCCGCCAAAGATCCTCTGCCGACTCGAGGCCGACGGAGAGTCGCAACAGGCCGTCCGTGATGCCCAGGGCTTCGCGATCGGCCACCGGCACCATGCGGTGGGTGAGGCCCGCGGGGTGCTGGATCAGAGTGTCCGTCGAACCCAAGCTGACGGCTGGCGTGATCAACTCGAGGGCCGCCAGGAACCGGCGCGCGCCTTCGTGCCCGCCCACCACCTCGAACGCCAGGTTCGAGCCGGGGCCGCTCATCTGGCGGCCGATCAATCCCTGCGGATCGCCGCCCGGCAGGCCGGGATGGAGCACCCGTTGAACCGCCGGGTGTGCCACGAGGCGCCGAGCGATCTCTCCGGCCGTGGCCTGGGCGCGCTCGACGCGCAAAGGCAGCGTCGGCAGCCCCCGATGCAACAGGTAGGCGGCCAGCGGGTGGAGTAGGCCGCCGGTCAAAATGCGCACCTCGCGTAACTCCCGGGCGCGCTCCTCGGAGGTGGCGACGACCCCGGCGATGACGTCGCCGTGGCCGCCGAGCACTTTGGTGGCCGAGTGCAGCACGTAGGTGGCCCCGAGTTGGGCCGGCCGCTGAAGGATCGGTGAGGCGAAGGTCGAGTCCACCAACACCGGCACCGGCCCCCCCTGGGCTACCACCTGTGCGATGTCGACCAGGGTGACCGTGGGGTTGCCCGGGGTCTCGATGACGACCAAGCAGGTGTCGGGCCGGATCGCCGCGGCTACCGTGTCCGCCGTCGCCCAGGTCACCTCGAGTCCGAGTAGGTCCGAGGCGAGCAGGTGGTCGGTACCGCCGTACAGTGGGCGCAGAGCCACGACGTGCCGACCGGCCCGGGAGCGCGCCAGAAACACCGCCGTGACCGCCGCCATGCCGCTGCCGAAGGCCACCGCGGCCTCCGTGCCCTCGAGCGCCGCGAGGGCGGACTCGAAGCGCGCGACGGTAGGGTTGTGCAGCCGCGCGTAGATCGAATTCGGCGCCTCGGCCGCGCCCGATGCCAGGCGGTCGAAGCTCGCGGTGGCAGCATCGAGGTCGCCCAGGGGATAGGTCGTCGAGAAGTCCAAGGGCGGCGCGTGGACACCCAGGGCAGAGAAGTCCTCGCGCCCGGCGTGCACGGCGAGGGTTTCGGTGGTGACGGTGTCGAGGCTCCGGTTCTTCGTTCTCATGGCTCTACAATAGAAGACGAGAACGACGGATTCACGACCCGCCGAAGAGAATTCGGCAGGAGGTCTAAGTGCGAACCCTCGACCGAATCGATGCCGACATCCTGCGCGCTCTCCAGAATCAAGCACGGTTGTCGAACAAAGAACTCGCCGCCCGGGTCGGGCTGGCGCCCTCGAGTTGCCTGGAACGAGTGCGGCGCCTCCAGGACGAAGGCGCCTTCCGGGGCTTCCACGCCGACGTCGACCCCAAGGTCCTGGGCGTCGGCCTCGAGGCCATGGTGGCCATCCGCCTCGCCCGCCACGCCCGCGGCGAGGTCGAAGGCTTCCAGCAACACGCCAACGCGTTACCCGAGGTCGTCGCCCTCTACCACTTGACCGGCGCCGCCGACTACCTCGTCCACCTCGCCGTCCGCGACCTCGACCACCTTCGCGAAGTCCTCCTCTCCGCCTTCACCACCCGCGCCGAGGTCGACCACATGGAGACCTCGGTGATCTTCCGGCATACCCGGAAGTGGGGGTACCCGTTGTACTCGGAAGGGGAGGGGTGAGGGGGTTAGCCCCGCACGGGGCTCGCCTGCCGGGCCAGCTCCGCAACTCCCCGCTCGAGGCGGGCGACCAGCTCGGGGAGGGCTGATTCGTCGACGGAGCAGAAGGCGACGCGGACGAAGTCGTCGCCGATCGCGACGACGCCGGTGTCCTCGTGCTCGAGCAGGTATTGGCGGATGGCCTCGGCGGTGACGCCGCGGTCTCGCGCCTTGGGGCCGAGCTCGGCCAGGCCGAAGCAGCCGGAGTTCATCGGCAACGGGCGCAGCAGCTCGCGATCGAGGGCGCGGAAGGCGGCGGCCAGGGCGCGGAAACGGCGGCCGAGGAGCTCGTGGACGACCGCCACCTGGGCATCGAGATCCGGCGCCGTGAGGGCCTGGACGGCGAGGACCTGGCCGGTCGACACCGGCGAGCCGACGCCCGCGCGGACGAGGCACTTGACCTTGCTTTCGAGCACCTCGACGGCGGGCGAGTCCGCGGCGACGCCGAAGGTCAGGAAGCCCACGCGGCCGCCGAAGTAGGACAGCTCCTTGGTGGTGCCGTCGACCTTGAGCGCGATCAGGTTGGGATGTTGCCCGGCGAGATCCCAAAACGGCGACAGGCGCGGGATGGCGGGCTCGAAGACGAGGCCCGAGTAAGCGTCGTCGCAGATCACCACGAAGGGCCGCTCGGCTGCGACGGCCAAGAGGGACGCCACCAAGTCGGTCCGTTCGGCAGCGGTGGGGGAGTATCCGCCGGGGTTCGAGGGCACGTTGAGGATCGCCACCGCCGGCTCCCCGGGAGCGAGACCCGCGCCGTCGAGGGCCCGGGCGATTGCCCGCGGGTCGTACTGACCGTCGTGGTACGCGGGGGCGGACACCACCCGGGCACCGAGACGCAGGCCGAAGATCTGGTCGTAGTTGCCCCAGTAGGGTGTCGGCACCGCGACCACCCGCCCTTCACCGGCGAACAGCTCGGCGGCCAGGGCGAGCCCGTGGGTCAGGCCATCGACCACCAGCGGCAGGGTCGCCGGGACATCGGCGGCCACACCCCGCCGCTGCCAGCCCTGCCAGAGCCTGCGCACGTCGGCGAAGCCTTCGATCGGCGAGTACAACAGCGCCCGGTTGCGCTCCGCCGGGGAAAGACCGGACAGCGCCGCCGACATCGCGGCGAGGGGCACCGCGCCGCCCTTGCCGTCGGTGATCTGGCCGATCGTGCCGTTGTACGTCTTGTTCTTGGCCTGGGCGGCCTGGAACGGAATGTCGGGGGGGTAAAGCGCCCGCCGCCCGAGGGGCGACAGGGCGGAAAACAGAGCGGGTTCGGCGGCTCGCAGCTGGCCGTTGGCCCGTTCCAGTAGGTCGTGCATGGATCAGATTCTCCGGTTGGCGAGGGGGGAGCCCGGTCGTGGGCGACGGGGCAGTTTACCGCGATCCCGCGTCCTCGGTAAGGTGAGGTAAGGTATCCGACCCATGGCGCGACCCACCCTCCACCGACGCAAAACGCCGCTGCTCGCGGCCCTGGCCCTTCTCACCATGACTGGATTTGCCCACGCCACCACCACCGACTACACGGTCCGCTTTCCGGCTCCCGAACGCCACACGATCGAGGTCGAAGCCCGGGCCACGGTGCCCGCCAGCGGCTCCCTCGAGCTGATGATGGCGGTGTGGACGCCGGGCTCCTACCTCGTGCGCGAGTATGCCCGCCACCTCGAAACGATCTCGGCTTCAGGGCCGGCGGGGGATGACCTGGTGGTCACCAAGCTGACCAAGAACCGCTGGCGGGTGACGGGGGGGCAGGCGGGGGAGCGCGTCACCGTTCGTTATCGCCTCTACGCCCACGAGTTGTCGGTGCGCACCAACTTCGTCGACCCCGATTTCGCGCTCCTGAACGGGGCGCCGACGTTCCTGGTCCCCGCCGACACCGACGGCCCGGCGCCCGGCGCCTTCACCGTAAAACTCGAGTTGCCGGCCCGCTGGACGCGGGTGGCGACCAGCTTGCCCGCTTCGACCGCGCCCCACGTCTACCGCGCGGCAGACTACGACCAACTGGTGGATTCGCCGATCTACGCCGGCTCCGGCACGGTGCGGGAGCTCACCATCGACGGCGTCGTCCATACGTTGCTCGACGAGGGCGGCGACGCGTTCTGGCAAGGCGAGCGGGCCCTGGCGGACCTGGGCAAGATCGCCTCCGCCCACCGGAGTCTCTTCGGCGGCGCGTTCCCGTACCCGCGGTACCTGTTCCTCAATCTGCTGGTCGAAATCGACGGTGGGCTCGAGCACGCGGACTCGACGGTGCTCATGGCCAGCCGCTGGCAGGCCGGCACACGTAAGGGTTACCTCGACTGGTTGTCACTGGCGAGCCACGAACACTTCCACGCCTGGAACGTCAAACGCCTGCGGCCGGTCGAGCTCGGTCCCTTCGACTACGAGCGTGAGGTTTATACTGAGAGCTTGTGGATCGCCGAGGGCCTGACCTCCTACTACGACGAGCTGCAAGTCCACCGCGCCGGGCTCATGACCCGCGAGGAGTACCTGGAGCGCCTGTCGGATCAGCTCGAGGCCTTCGCCACTACCCCGGGACGCCTCGTACAGCCCCTCACCGCGGCCTCTTGGGATGCCTGGATCAAGTTCTACCGGCCCGATGAAAACAGCGGCAACTCGCGGATCAGCTACTACCAGAAGGGTGCCCTCGTGGGGCTCCTGCTCGATGTCGAGATCCGCCGCGCCACGGCAGGCACGAAAAGTCTCGACGATGTCCTGCGCGCCGCCTGGGCGCGGTATGCCGGTGACCGCGGCTTCCGGTCCGAGGAGTTCCGGGCGCTGATCTCCGAGGTGGCCGGCACCAATCTGTCGAGCCTGCTGATCCGCTGGCTCGACACCACCGAGGATCTGGATTTCGCGCCGGTGCTGGCTTTCTACGGCCTGCGGTTCGAAACCCCGGACGACGACGAGCCACCTGCCGGGTGGTTGGGGGCGGAGACCACGGTGGAGGACGGCCGCTTGGTGGTGGCGAAAGTTCTGGCCGATGGTCCGGCGGCCCGAGCCGGCGTGGCTGCCGGCGACGAAATTCTCGCGCTCGACGGTTACCGCGTGCCGGTGCGTGACTTCGAGGATCGCCTCGAGGCCTTTCGGCCGGGGCAGAGCACCCGGGTGCTGGTGGCCCGCCGCGAGCGCATCGTCGAACTCCCGGTCACCTTCGGCGAGGCCCCCGGCGAGCGCTGGAACCTCGAGGCCGACCCGGAGGCTTCGCCCGAAGCCCAAGCGCGCTTGGCGGCTTGGCTCACCGGTCCCGTCGAGTTGCCCGAGGCGCCTCAGAAGCCCAGCACGAAATCGAAAAAGTCGACCAATCGCCGGTAGTAGGTCTCGCCACCCCGCAGGTGCGTGTCGTGGTGGCTGGCTCCCTCGATCAAAAGCAACTCCTTGGGCTCGGCCGCGGCATCGAACAACCGGAGGCCGAGCTCCAGCGGTACGGTCGAGTCCGCGGTGCCGTGGATGAAGAGCTTGGGGCACTCGAGCTTGCCGACTTTCTTGATGCTGCGGAAGCCGTTGCGAGCGATCCAGTGGATCGGAAACCGCCCGGCCTTCAGCCGCGCCATATCGCGCAGGTCGGTGAAGGACGACTCGACCACGAGCCCCGCCACCGGCCGGTGACGGGCGCAGTCCACCGCCACCGCGCCACCCAGGGAGTGACCGAACAGGATGATGTCTCTGGCCCGTTGGCCCAGCTCCCGCTGCAGGTAGTCGTAGGCGGCGCGGGCGTCGGCGCACAGGCCGCGCTCCCCGGGTTTCCCGGCGCTGCGACCGTAACCTCGGTAGTCGAACGCCAGGATCGACATCTCGAGAGTCTGGAGGCGCCGGAAAACCCGCACGTAGTGCGCCAGACTGCCGGTTCGGCCGTGGCAGTAGAGGATGGTGCCGCGTGCCTCGGGATGGGGAATCCACCAGCCGTGGAGCTGGATGTGGTCGACCGTTTCGAACCACACGTCCTCGGCTTCGAGGCCCCGTAACCGGGGATTCCACAGGCCGGTGGGGTAGCGCTCCGGCAGGTAGGTGGCCCGGTGCTGGTACCGTTGGCGCAGATACCCGAGGGCACCGACCCCGCCCAGGGCCGCCAGCCAGGGCATCCAGGACCGCCCGCCGCCCCGCCGCGTACGTTTGCTGCCTTGGCCCGCCATCTCTCTTTCTCTGGTGCGTGGGCGAGCCTAAAACGGACCGCCCATTTCCTGAATCGTGGGTTTGGTCTTGACCGCCAGGCCGACGCCGTCGCCGAGGGGCAGGATCGACGCCAGCAGCTGCGGGTGGATCATGAGGTACGGGTTGAACGCGCGGATGGCGCGGGTCTCCTCGTCGTCCTCCTCCGGCGGCTCGCCGATCAACCCCTGCCACAAGAGGTTGTCGAAGACCAAGGTGCCGCCGAGGGTCATCCGCGGCAGGATTTGGTCGAGGGCGCGGCGGTATTCGGTCTTTGCGAAATCGACGTAGACGAGGTCGAAGGGACCGTCGAGACGCGGCAGGAGGTCGCGCACTTCGCCCTGGAGCAGCTCGACGCGGTCGGCGACTCCCGCACGCTCGAGGTATCCCGCCGCTCGACGCAGCATTTCGGGGTCGCGATCGATCGTTAGGATGCGCGCCTCCGGGGCGCCCCGGGCCAAGGCCAGCGCGCCGTAGCCGAGGGCGGTGCCGAGCTCGAGGATGCGCCGCGCCCGGCAGCCGGCGGCGAGGATCGTCAGCAGCCGGCCGACTTCCGGATCCGAGATCGGCACGCCGTGGGCTGCGGCGTCGGCTTCCATCTCGCGCACCAGGGCGTCCCGGGGGGGCAACAAGCGCTCCAAGTACCGTTCCTGCTCCGGCCGGAGAATGGCACCGATCCGATCTTTCATGGCCTCGAATGGTACCCTAGAGGCCTCCATGATTCGCGCTCTGCTCGTTTTCTCGCTGCTGCTCGCCCCGGTCGCCGCCCAGGGCGCCGATCCCGCCCCGCCGCTGGTCCTCGAAGGGCTCACGGTGACTCCGGAAAAGCCCCGGGCGGACACCCTGTGTCAGCTGCGGGTCAAGGTCCGCAACACGAGCGACCGCACCATCACCGCGCTCGCCTTCACGGTCACCCTGGCCGGCCAGGAGCTGGCCGTGTACCGCAACCAGCTGTATCTCCAAGCTTTTCCCCCCGGGGCCACGACCGAGCTGCGGCTGTACAACTTCTGGACCAGCGAAACCGGCCGCCCCGCCCCGCAGGACGGCAAGCTCCCGATCTGGGTGACGCTGCGCGAGGCCCAGTTCGCCACCGTCACGAAGGCCGAAAACGGCGACGAAACCTGGGACCTCGGCGACAAGGTTTCGGGTTTGCCGGTGACGGTGGAGACGACTCTCGCGCTCGTGCCGTGATCCTGCGCCCGCAAGCAGACGTCGCTACGCCAACACCGCCCCGCGCTCGGCGAGCAGCTCGCGCAGCACCGAACGGTGGCAGTGGTCTTCGTCCGGACAGTAACAACCTACCGAGAAATTCGTCTGGTGCGACAACGCCGCCAGCAGATCGAGCACTCGCGCCGGCTCCGCCGCTGCCATCTCGGCACGATACCGGCGCGCGAACGCCCGCCAAGCCGCCTCCGTGGTCGCCCCCTGGGCCTCCTTGACCAGCTCCGCACTCGGCGCCAGGAGCGGCAACCAAACGTCGTAGAAGTTTCGCGAAGCGAACTCCGCCTTCGGCACCCCGCGCGGCGGCCGCCGCACCGTGCCGATGCGCAGGCCCTCGTCCGGAAGGCGCGGGGAACCGAGTTGGAGGATGTGGATCACGGCGGCGCCCCCGCCCCGGCCGGGGGTGGCTCCGGGTGCTTCACGAAGCGCTCGAAGAACTCGACGATGCGATTCAGGCGGTCCATGCGGCGCTTTGGGTCTCCCGAGCGGGACAGCTCGTGGCCTTCCTCCTTGTAGCGCACGTATTCCACCGGCTTGCCCAGCACCTTCAGGCTCTTGTAGAGCGCTTCGGATTGGTTGACGCCGGTGCGCAGGTCGCGGTCCGTGTGTTGGATGAGGAGCGGCGTCCGGATGTTCTCGACGTGGGTGATCGGCGAGTTGCGGTCGAGGATCTCGGCGATTTCCCGCTGCCACGGGTATCCCCCGAAATGCCAGGGGACCAGGCGCCAGGCGTTGCCTTCGCCGAAGAAGAACTTCAAGTCGTAGACGCCGCGCTGGGCCACGGCCGCCTTGAAGCGGTGATCCTGGCTGATCAGCCAGGCGGTCATGTAGCCGGCGTAACTGCCCCCGGTCACGACCAGCTGGTCGGTGTCGACCCAGGGCAGCCGCGACGCCTTGTCGAGGGCGGCCAGGAGGTCGCTCGCCGGTCCCGGTCCCCAATCCTGGAAATTGGCGCGGCGGAAGTCGAAGCCGTAGCCGCCGCTGCCCCGGGGGTTGGCGTAGACCACGCCGTACCCCCAACTCGCGAGCAGTTGGAACTCGTGCCACATCGTGAACTCGCCCGGACCCCACATCGCCGACGGGCCGCCGTGGATCGCGAGCACCACCGGGTACTTCACCCCCGGCTTCTTGCCGAGGGGCTCCATCACCCAGTACTGCACCCGCTTGCCGTCGTCGTTCTGGACCCAGGCGACACTGGGGCGCGAGAGGGCCTTGCCGCTCACCCAGCTGTCGTTCAGGTCGGTGAGGCGGCGAATTTCTCGTCCGTCCCCGTTCGATACCTGGAGCTCCCAGGGAGACTCGACCGACGTCACCGCGGCGACCAGGGCGCCGCCGTCGAAGTCGTAGTCGTTGACTCCACGCGGGCCACCCACGACTGCGTCGGCGTTGCCGCCGGTGACCGGGACGCGGAAGAGCGGAAAAGCCCCCTGGTCCGGTGCAGTGAAGTACAGAAACTGGCCATCGGGTGAAAACGACAAGTCGGAGGCATCGCGGTCGAACGCCGGCGCTGCCAGGCGAGGTGTGCCACCGGTGATCGGGAGCACCGCCACTTGGGCCTCGGTGTAACCCTGATGGGCTTGGTAGAAGGCCAAGAAGGCCACCTGGCCTCCGTCCGGAGAGATCACCACATTGGCCACGGTGAAGCCCGGCCAGTCGAGCAGCTGGCGGCCTCCCGAGCCGTCCGCGGGGGCGATCCACAGGTCGGAGTCGGTGACGCGGTCGGGATGGATGGGGTACGCCGTCGTCACGCACACCACCTGCCGGCCGTCGGGTGTCCAGTGACCGTCGAAGAAGTCCGCCGGTCCGTGAGTGATCGCCACGGCGGCGGCGCCGTGGCGCGCTTCCTGGACGAACAGATGGCTGAAGGTAAAGCCGGCCTCGACCAGGTCCTTCTCACCCTGGAGATCCTGGCGATCGTAGACCCGAGGGTCGCCATCGGCGGTGTTCTTGGCCAGCCAAGCGCGGATCTCTGCGAGGGTGCCGTCCGGCCGCGCCGTGGGTTCGGCCGGAGCCGCGGGGCTCGCGGGAGTCTTGCCGGCGTCGCGCAGGGCCGCCCAGTCGGGTTCGTCTCCATGGCTGCGGCCCGGGCGCTCCGAACTCCACGGCAACGGCGCGCCGATCTCCCAACTCGGCAAGTCCGACCGGAACAGCAACCGGGTGCCGTCCGGCGACCACACCGGCGAGTCGGCGCCGCGCTTCGTCGCGGTCACCGGTTGCGCCTCGCCGCCGCCGAGCGACAGCAGCCAGACCTGAGAGTTCTCGCCATCGGCGCGCACGAACGCGATGCGCTGGCCATCCGGCGAGAACGTCGGGGAGCCGTCGGAACGCTCGCCGAACGTCAGCTGCCGCGGCGGCGGCGCCCCCGGGGCGAGCTCCGCCAACCACAAGTGGCGGTCGTAGCGGTACGTCCCGCTGCCCGGCGCCTTTTCGGCGATGGACGACACCACATAAACGGCCCACCTGCCGTCCGCCGAGACGTCGATTTCCGCGGCCGTCTTGAGCTTCAGGACGTCGCTGGTGACGATCGGAGTCGGCTCCGCGGCGGTCGCGACGACCGGGGCCACGACGGGAGAGAAACCGAGGCAAAGGGCCAGCGCGAGGGTCGGTCGGGTCATGGTCGGCTCCTGGGAGTTGGCGATACACGGGAGTTTACGCGGGATCGTCGGCAGCCTCTCGCGCTTTCTCGCCATGGTCTTTGGCTTTCAGATCACGGGATCCGAAAAATTGTTGACTCGCGAGTCATGAAAGCTCTAGAGTCGGTACATGTTCGGATTGACCACGGCCAGTGCTCACGCGATCCTGGCCCTTTCGTGCCTCGAGCAAGCCGACGACCGTTGGGTCCTGGCTCGCGATCTCGCGGCGTGCATCGGGGCGCCGTTGCCCTACCTCTCGAAGATCCTGAACCGGTTGGTCGGCGGCGGCGTCGTCGAGGCCAAGCGGGGATACCGCGGCGGCTTCCGGCTGGCGCGGCCGGCGGACCGGCTGACCGTGGCCGAAATCGTCGCCGCCGTGGAAGGGCCGGACTTTCTGACCGGCTGCATCCTGGGCCTCACCACCTGCTCGGAGGAGCGCGTCTGCCCGCTGCACGGTTTCTGGAAGCAGGAACGCCAACGCATCGCCGAGCAGCTCGAGCAGTTGCATCTGGGCGCCGTTTCGGCCTTCGAGCAGCAGGCCGGTCGGGGCTTCAACCGTTGTTCCGTCGATCTTGCCGCCGTCCTGGAGAAAGGGAAAGCACCATGAACGATTCGACCCTGGGATCGGCTGGAACCTCGCGCCTCTCGGTGTTCGACCCCCCGATGTGTTGCTCGACGGGCGTTTGCGGCCCGGACGTGGACCCGGCGCTGCCGCGCTTCGCCGCGGACCTCGCCTGGCTCGTGGAGCAGGGCGTCGGCGTGCGACGTTTCAACCTCGCCCAGGAGCCGCTGGCCTTCACCGACCACGCCGTCGTTCGCGGCCTGCTCGCAGAGCACGGGAGTGAGGCGTTGCCGGCTCTCTTGGTGGACGATCGGATCGTTCACCGCGGTTCTTATCCCAGCCGCGAGCGGCTGGCCGAGTTGCTGGGTTTGCCCGCTCCGGCGCGCCGGTCCTTGGCGGTCGTCGGCGAGAGCTGCGGCTGCGGGCCGGAAGGATGCTGCTGATGGACTCCCCGGGCTGGCTCACCGCTCCACCGCCCTTCCTGTTCTTCACCGGCAAAGGCGGAGTCGGCAAGACGTCGCTCGCTGCCGCAACCGCGGTGGCACTGGCGGACCTCGGCCGGCGGGTCTTGCTCGTGAGTACCGACCCGGCCTCGAACCTCGGCCAGGTCTTCGGGCTCGAGATCGGCCGAGAGAAGCTCGAAGTACCAGGCGCGCCGGGCCTGTCCGTGTGGAACATCGACCCCGAGGGGGCCGCCGCGGCCTACCGCGAGCGCGTCCTCGGGCCGGTGCGCGACGCGCTGCCGGCGGATCTCGTGGCGCAGATGACCGAACAACTCTCCGGCGCCTGTACCACCGAGATCGCCGCCTTCGACGAGTTCACGGCATTGCTGACGGAGCCGCGGTGGCGGGAGGAGTTCGACCACCTGATCTTCGACACCGCCCCCACCGGCCACACCCTCCGCCTGCTCGCCCTGCCCGCGGCCTGGAGCTCCTTTCTCGCCGGCAATCAACACGGCGCCTCGTGCCTCGGGCCGCTCTCCGGCCTGAACGCCCAGCGCGAGCGGTACGAGGCTGCCGTGGCCGCCCTGGCGGACCCGGCCCGCACGGTCCTCGTCCTGGTCAGCCGCCCCGAACGGACGGCCCTCGCCGAAGCCGAACGCACTCGGGCGGAGTTGGCCCGGCTCGGGATCGGCAACCAGCGGTTGGTGGTGAACGCGGTGCTCGCCGCGACCCAGTGGCACGACCCACTCGCCCACGCCATGGCCGGTCGCCACGCTCGCGCGCTGGCCGAGATGCCCACGCAGCTTGCGGCGTTGCCGGGTGATCGAGTTCCCCTGCGCGCCCAGAACGCCGTCGGGCTCGACGCGCTGCGGCGCCTACTGGCCCCCGGCCTGGAGGTGTCGCCTGGGCCGCCCGAGGCCGCGCTCGAGTCCCAGCCTCTGCCGGACCTCGCCACGCTGGTGGACGACCTCGCGGCACCCGGTCACGGGCTGGTGATGGTGATGGGTAAGGGCGGCGTCGGTAAAACCACGATCGCCGCCGCCCTCGCGGTGGAGCTCGCGGCACGCGGATTTCCCGTCCACCTGACGACGACCGACCCGGCCGCCCACGTCGCCCAGACGATCGCCGGCGAAGTCCCGAACCTGACCGTGGGGCGCATCGATCCCCAGGCCGAGACGGCTGCCTACCGAGAGCGAGTGCTGGCGACCCAGGGTAAGCACCTCGATGCCGACGGCCGGGCGCTGCTCGCGGAAGACCTGCGCTCACCGTGCACGGAAGAGGTGGCGGTGTTCCACGCCTTCTCGAAGGTGCTGCTCGAGTCGACCCGGCGTTTCGTCGTGCTCGATACCGCACCGACGGGCCACACCCTGCTGCTGCTCGACGCCGCCGGCTCCTACCACCGCGAGGTGAAACGTGGCTTCGGGGACCGCGTCAAGAACCTCACCACGCCGATGATGCGCCTGCAGGACCCGGCCCAAAGCAAGATTCTGATCGTCACCCTCGCCGAGACGACGCCCGTCCTCGAAGCCGCCGAGCTCCAGCGGGACCTGCGTCGCGCCGGAATCGAGCCGTGGGCCTGGGTGATCAACTCGAGCCTGGCCGCGGCCCACCCGAGCGAGCCCCTCCTCGTCCGCCGAGCCCTCGCCGAACGGGACCAGATCGAGCTCGTCCGCACTCAGTTCGCTCAACGTTTGGCCTTGGTCGCCTGGCAAGCCGAAGAGCCCGTGGGCCACGAGCGGCTCCGAAGGCTGGTCCACTCCCAGGAGGTTCGCGAACCCCTCGTAAGGGCCTGATCGCGTTACCGAACGGCATCTCTCGGGGGCGTCCGCGGCGGGGTAGACTTCGCCACGTTCGCCAACGGGAGGTTCCATGCGTCGCGCTGTCGTCTTTCTGACCCTCGTCTCTGCCGCACTGGGTGCTGCTCGCTTGCCGGCGGCGGTGGAGAAGATCGACATCCGTTCCCGGACTCCGGTCCTCGCCGGCCAGCCCTTCGGCGCGGCCGGTCCGTACGAAAAGATCGTCGCCTTGGTCTCCTACTCCCTCGATCCGCAGGACCCGGCCAACGCCGCCATCATCGACCTCGACAGCGCTCCGCGGGGCGAGGACGGCAAGGTGCGCTTCACGGGCGATCTCGTGATCCTGCGGCCGGTGACCGCCGGGCGGGGCAATGGCTCGTTGCTGGTCGAGATCCCCAACCGCGGCGGCAAGAACGTGTTCGAGCTGCTCGGGCGCAACGTCGAAGGTTCCGACGACCCCACCACGGCGGCCCATTTCGGCGACGGCTTTCTGCTCGAGCAGGGCTTCACCGTGGCCTGGGTGGGTTGGCAGTTCGATCTGCCGGCGGATCAGCCCCATGCCGTGGGGCTGACGGCGCCGCCGGTGCTCCCGCCGCCCGGAGGCGGACCGGTGACCGGGCTCGTGCGGGTGGACCGGGTGTTTGCGGAAGACGGCGTGAAGGAGCTGCCGCTCGGCCATTGGGGTCACCGGGCCTACCCCGTGGCGAATCCCGAGGACGGTGCCAACGCGTTGACCGTGCGCGAGTTCCGCTTCGGCCGCCGGCTCAAGATCCCGCGCGACCAGTGGCGCTTCGCGCGCCTCGAAAACGGCAAGGAAGTGCCCGACGACCGTACCATCTACTTCCCCTCGGGGTTCGACAAGGGGCGCATCTACGAGCTCATCTACCTCGCCAAGGACCCGGTGGTGGCGGGGGTCGGCTTGACCGCCGTGCGCGACGCCGTGGCGCACCTGCGGCACGACCCGGCGAGCCTGACGCCGGGCCTGCGGCACACCCTCGGCCTGGGGATCTCGCAGTCCGGGCGCTTCCTGCGCGAGTTCGTTCATCGGGCCTTGAATCGGGATGAACGGGGTCGCCCGGTCTTCGATGGCCTGTTCGTCCATGCCGCGGGCGCCGGGCGAGGCAGCTTCAATCACCGCTTCGCCCAACCCTCGCGACACGCTCAACCCTACGAGTCGTTTTTTTACCCGATCGACCTGTTTCCCCACCACGACACCGCCCAGTTCGACCGCCGTACCGGCCGCACCGCCGGTTTGCTCGATGCCCAGCGCGCCCAGGGCAGTGTGCCCAAGATCTTCTTCACCAACACCGCGGCCGACTACTGGGGCCGGGGCGCTTCGTTCCTGCACACCGATCCGGAGAGCCAGAAGGACGTACCGCCGGGGCCCGAGGTCCGGGTCTATGCCTTCGCGGGCACCCAGCACTTCGTCGGGCGTTTTCCTCCCGAGCGGGTGCGGACGCGCAGCGCCGAGAACCCGGCCGACTTCCGCTGGAGCCTGCGCGCGCTGCTGCAGGCGCTCCACGCCTGGGTCGACAAGGGCAAAGAGCCGCCGCCGTCGCGGTATCCGACGATCGCCGCGGGCGAGCTCGTGGTGGCTGACCGCATGCCCGAGGAGATCAGCTTGCCGGGCAACATCGCGCGCCAAGCTCTCGATGTCTGGAAGCTCGACTTCGGGCCGCGGTTCGAGGGCGCGGGCATCATCGACCAGGAGCCGCCGCGGGTCGGTGAAGGCTTTCCGGCGCTGATCTTTCAGATCGACCCCGACACCAACGACCGCGGCGGCATCCATCTGCCGGAGCGCGCGGTTCCGCTGGCGACCTACACGGGCTGGAACTTCCGGGCCGACGGCATCGGGGCGGCCGGGGAGCTGGCGGACTTCCGGGGTTCCTTCGTGCCGTTCCCGTGGACCGTCGAGGCGGGGAAAGCCGCGGGCGATTCCCGGGTACCCGTCGTCCAGCGTTACGCCAGCCAGCGCGCCTACCGGAAGTTGTACCGCCGCGCGACCGAGCGGCTCGCCAAGGAGGGTTACCTGCGCCGCGAGGATGTACCCGACATCCTGAAACGGGGCGACGAGTTGTGGGAACTGCTGGCGCCGAAAGGCACGCCGTGAGTCGCTTCGGCCGGCTGAGGCTCGCGCTCGTCGTTCTGCTGGCGGTCCCGCTCGGCGCGGCAGCGCCCACCGAAACGCCCCTCGGTCCGATCGAGTTCCTGGGCGAGATCCGCATCGCCACCGGAGTGCGCATCGCCGCCGAGGAAGTCGGCGGTTTGTCGGCTCTAGCCTACGAGCGCGAGACCGGGCTCTACCACGCGTTGTCCGACGACGGGGCCGAACATGGCGCGGCCCGCCTGTTTCAGTTCCAGCTCGCGCTGGTGGGCGGGCGAGTGGCGGAGGACGGGTTCACCTGGAAGGGTGTGACGCGGTTGCTCGACGAAGGCGGGCAGCCCTTCGCCCCGAAGTCGCTCGACCCCGAGGGGCTCGTGGTGTTGCCTGATGGGGGGCCCGACGGGGGATTCCTGGTGTCTTCGGAGGGCGTCGTACGCGACGGCGTGGCGCCCTTCTTGCGCCGCTTCGACCGCACCGGCCGGTCCATCGGAGCGCTCGAATTGCCGACCGAGATGCTGCCGGCTCCCGGTCGCGGGATTCGCCACAACCGCGGTGGCGAGGGCCTGGCGGTGACTCCCGACGGTCGCCACTTGTTTCTGGCGATCGAAGGCCCTTTGAGCCAGGACGGGCCCGATCCCACGCCGACGACGGGCGCCTTGGCCCGGGTCTACCGCTACGAGCTGGCCAGCGGCAAGCTCGATCGCGCCTTCCTGGTGCCCCTCGAGCCCGTGCACGCCGCCGCGACACCCGCCGGTGAGCTCGAAGTTTCGGGCATCTCCGGCTTGCTGGCCTTGGACTCCGAAACCCTCGTGATCCTCGAACGCTCCTTCGCCCGGGGAGTTGGCCACGCCATTCGATTGGCCGAGGTTGACCTGCGCGACGCCACCGACGTTGCCCGGGTGCCCAGCCTGGACGCGCTCGAGCCGGCGGAACGGGCGGCCCAACGACCGGCCGTCCGGCGGGCAGTGCTCGATCTCCATCGACTGGGTATCCCCCTCGACAATCTCGAGGGCCTGACCTTGGGGCCGACGTTGCCCGATGGCCGGCGGCTCCTGGTCCTGATCTCGGACAACAACTTCAACGCCGAGCAGTTCACACAAATCCTCGGTTTCGCCGTGGGCCGCACCGGCCTGGCGATCCCGACCGTACAGGGCGCCGGACACCGGTCGCCGTTGGCCGGCCAGTTCGTGGCCGGTCTCGCGGGCGTGGTGACGGCCCTCGACGCTCGCGGCCGTACCCCCGGCTTCTGGCTCCAGGGGCCACCGGACGGCCTGGCCGCCACCTCGGACGCCGTTTTCGTCGCCACGACGAGGGCCCCCGCGGTGGCCGTGGGGGAAACGGTCCGCGTGCACGGCCGCCTCGAGGAGCGGGGCGTGCCGCGCGCGTTGACTGCCACGGTGCTCGGGGACCCGACCGTCGAGCCCCAGGGGCGCGCCGAGCTGCCGCCGCCGGTGCGTCTGCGGGTGCCCCGCAAGGTCGTCGACGACGACGGCCTGACCCGTTTCGAGCCGGCCACGGACGCCCTCGACTACTGGGAGAGCCTGGAAGGCATGGTCGTCGAGCTGGTCGACGCCGTGGTGGTGGGGCCCGAGCACCGCGGCGAGTTCGTGGTGCTGCCGGACTTCGGCCGGGATTCCGCGCCCCGGACCGCGCGCGGCGGTGTGCGCTTCTCCGAGGGGGACCCGCAGCCCGAGCGCACGACCCTTTCGAACCGCCTCGTACCGCTGCCGACCGCCGCCGTCGGCGACCGCCTGCCGGGCTTGATCCACGGGGTGCTCGAGGCCGTGCCCGCGGGCTTCCGTCTGGTGGTGACGGAGCCTCCGCCGAGCCTCGTGCCCGCCGGGCTCGCCCCCGAGGTGACCACGCTCCGGCGCTCCCCCGAGCGGCTGACGGTGGCCACCTACAATGTCGAGAATCTAGACGCCCAGGATTCCCCCGACAGCTTCGCCCGCCACGCGGCGGCGATCGTCACCGCCCTCGGCGCCCCGGACGTGATCGCCCTTCAGGAAGTCCAGGACGACAACGGCGCCGCCTCGCGCGGACCGGACGGTGTGGTCTCGGCCGCGGCGACGCTCGAGAAGCTGGTCGCCGCCGTCGTCGCCGCGGGGGGGCCGCGGTACGTCGCACGCCAGATCGATCCGGTCGAGGGCACCGAGGGCGGCGAGCCCGGCGGCAACATCCGGGTGGCCTTTTTGCTCGATCCGGCGCGGGTGACCCCGGTGGATCGCCCAGCGGCGAGTGCTCGAGTGCCGGCCGCCGTCCAAGCCGGCCCGCGCCTCGTGCCCAGTCCCGGGCTCGTCGCCCCCGAGAATGCGGCCTGGCGTGCGAGCCGGGTGCCGCTGGCCCTCGAGGTGCGCTTCCGCGAGCGGCCTTATTTCCTGGTCAACAACCACTGGACGGCGAAGTCGGGCGACGATCGCACATTCGGCGCCGTGCAGCCGCCCGTGGCCCGCTCGGAGGCCTCTCGCCGGGTTCAGGCCCAGGTCGTGCGCGACTTCGTGGCCGAGCTGCTGGCGCAGGATGCCAAGGCTCGTGTGGTGGTGCTCGGCGATCTGAACGAGCTCGAAGGCCGCCCACCGCTGATGGACTTGACGACCGGTGGCCAGCTGGTGGACCTCATCACCCGCCGACCCGATCCCGACCGGTACACCTACGTGTTCGAAGGGCGTTCCCAGGTTCTCGACCACATTCTGGTGTCACCAGCCTTGGCGGGCCAGGCCGAGATCGACATCGTCCACCTGCACGCGGAGTTTCCCGAGGGCGAGCGGGCGAGTGATCACGACCCGATCGTGGTGCGCCTGGGGGGATGAGAGAGCAGGGTGTTAGGGTTCCTTCGAGCACTCGGCGTAGGCGAACCGCCTGGCGTCTTGGACAGTGCCCGTGAGCTCAGTCCAGGCTAGGTCGAGGGTCCGGCAGGCCTCTTTCCGAAGGCTCGGGTTTCTTAACCACTCGGGGAAATGGGTATCAGTGACAAGGAACACAGCCAGGTCCAAGCTGTGGCGCGTCTCCTTGAGGCAGGCCAGGATTCGGTCCGTGGCGACCGGCGCGGTTTCGACGTACTTCCGGCACAGTATCGGCAGGTCGGAGTCTCCCCCGCGACTGATCTCCTGCGAATCTAGCTCCAGGTACGGGTCCTTCCCTCCTCCCAGCTCCGGCGTCCCCACGCGTACGGCCCACACCACCGCGCAGGCGGCGAGGGCGACGGCGAAGTAGGGGCGCCAGCGGCGGCTCGGCGCGTCGATGAGCGGCGGTGGAGGAGCAAATTCGGCCTCGCGCGGAGCCGGCTCGTCGTCCAAGTCCGAACCGACGCCCTCCTCCGACAGCGCCTCTTCGTCCTGAAACGCCAAAACCCCCTCGACGACCTCCGCGCAGCGCGCGCAGGTGTCGAGGTGAGTCACGAGGCGTCGCCGCGTGGCGTCGTCGACCTCGCCGTCGATCCAGGCGGCGAGCTCTTCGGCGTCGGGACAGTGGGCGTATTCACTCATGGCGATGTGTCATGCTCTACTCAGACAGACGGATCGACTTAGAGATTTTCTTCTTCATCCCAGATTTCGGCGAGTAGGGCCTTGACCTCGTCGACGTCGAAGCCCAGCCGTTCCAGCCGTCGCTTCAGATCCTTGCACAGGTCGAAAAAGTGGCGGTACACCTCGGGCGGGCTCCGCCCGAACATCAGGGCCAGCCGTTTCGCCCGCTGGCGCGCGTTGGGCTCGCAGTAGAGCTTCAGAAAAACGCGGTCCTCTTGCGGCAGTTCGTAGACAGCGCGGCGCAGGGCGAGGCGAAGCTGGCGCCGTCGCATGTGCCGCTCTTTCGCCAGGACGGCCTGCTCGGGATCGGCCCCCGGTGCCGGCAACTCGCGGAGGCCGTCGGTGGTCTCGAAGCTGCGGGGCGGCGTTCGGGCCGCGATCTCGGCATCGAGAGCGTCGAGCTGATCGAGGGGCACGTGGAAGCCCTCGCGCTCCAGGATCGCCAGGGCTTCCTCTCGTGAGCGGCCTTCGTTCCTGCGCAGGCGTTCATAGCGGCAGGCCCATTCGCCGCGCTCACGGCTGCGCGCTGCCGGGCGGAGCTTGCCGTGCTTGTGGCGGAAGAGGTCGGTCGCCTCGCGCGTGACCACCGTTTTCAGGTAGGTCGTCAGTTTGGCCCGGCCCTCGAACTGGCGCAGCTTCTCGTAGTCGTTCTCTATCAGCTTGAGACAGACATCGCTGGCCAGGTCCTCGCGGTCCTCGGCGGACAACCCGCACTGGCGGCCGACGAAATCGGCCACCCGACGAATCAACGGGAGCATCTCTTCGAACTTTTCGCGCAAAAGGGCCAAGTCCAAACGCGGAACTAGGATCGTTGCGCGGATTCTAGCCATAAAATGTCGCTCCAATCCGTAAGGACTTGTCGCCAGGTACGAGAAAAATCGCGCTTAGTTCCGTCTGGTAACGAGGGAATGCCGAAAAACCTCGGAAAACTCGCTTGCCTTGGGCTGCTGGCGGGCCTCGTCACGCTCTCCGGATGCCGGAGTGACGAGTTCGGGCGGGCCTACGCCACCGAACGCCGCGCGGCCCTCCAGGCGAAATCCGGAGTCCGCTTCACCCCCGGCCGCCTGGTCGACGTACCGTGGTCGCCGGTCCACGAGCCACCGCAAGGTCAGGTCGCCAATCCCGCGGTCCCCGCCGGCCCCGCGCAGTTCCGCGGCGAGGGCGTCGCCGTCTACACGCCTCTCGAAAGTGCAAGCCGGGGGTTCGCGCTGCTGGTCGACCGTGGTGAGGGCCAAAGCGCGGATTCGGTGTTGCGCCGCTTCGAGCAGGCCTGGGAGGCGGGGCAGCGCGACCCGGCGTTTCTCAACGACTACGCCGCGGCGCTGCTGGAACGCGGCCTGCCGCGGGACCTCATCCTGGGCGGTGAGTACGCCGCTCGCGCCCTCGAAGCCGCCGAGTTGGACGACCCGGCCGGCGACCTCGCCCAGGCCGCCCGCTTCAACTGGGCCCTGGCCATCAAACGCCTCGCCCTCCACGGCCAGGCCATCAAAGCCTGGCAAGCGGTGCTCGACCACGAGACGGACAGTCACTGGCGCGCCGAAGCGGAGGCCCACCTCGAAGACCTGGCCCGCTGGCCCGTCGCCCGCTGGCCCCAGGTGCGCCAAGAAGTCCGCGCCGCCGCCGCCCGCGGCGACGGCGAAACCGTCGCCCGTCTACTGCCCGACTTTCGGACTGCGGTCCGCCTCTTGGGCGAGGACGAAGAGCTGAAAACCTGGGCCGAGACCCTCGAAACCGATCCTCCACGAGCCACCGAGGCCCTGACCGTGGCACGAACCATCGGCGCGGCCCTGGCG
>JANRLG010000060.1:0-4178 GCA_033762835.1 Thermoanaerobaculia bacterium | reverse complement strand
GGGTGGGTTCGAGGGTGATGGGGAGAGGGGGATTGAGGGGGTGAGGCCAGCTGGCCGTGGAGTCCTGATCATCGCCGTGAGCTAACCGGGCTTTCGACCCGTTGGAATCGCGTTGGTCATGTGCTCGAACGTCCGCGGATCGTCGCATCGACGTGATTTGCGGGAGGTTGGTGGCCTTCGACCAGGGCGACGCATGCGTCGCCCCTACCGAGGGATTGCGTGTGGTTTCGGCGGGCGGGCGCGTTGGTCCGCCCCCACGGCGGCATGGCCCTTCGAGGCAGGTGGGGAGGCCGGACTTGACCGTGCGATGCGGGCAGTCCGCTAGGGCTACCGCCACGCCACAGCCACTCCGGGCAATCCGGAGCCGCGTCACCCATCGTTCTTTTTTCAGGGAGAAGAAAGAAAGATTGGTGCGAAAGGGGGGACTCGAACCCCCACGGCCTTTCGACCACAAGATCCTGAATCTTGCGCGTCTACCAATTCCGCCACTTTCGCGCCGGGGCGCATTGTAGGGGACGGGGTGGGTGGTGTCAACGGCGATCTCGCTGGGTCGTGGCCGGTGCTACACTGCGCCGTCTCGCGACCCGAAATTCTCGGGTGCGGGACCCCCACGAGCATGTCGCAGACTCCCACCGTCGCCATCGTCGGCCGTCCCAACGTCGGCAAGTCCACCCTGTTCAACCGGCTGCTCGGGCGCCGGTTGTCGATCGTCCACGACAAACCCGGGGTGACCCGGGACCGCATCACCGCCTCGGTGGAGATCATCCCCGACCGTTACGTCGAGCTCATCGACACCGGGGGCCTGGTGCCCGGAGACGATCCGCTGGGTTTGAACGAACAAGTCGAGCTGGCCGTGCGCGAAAGTGACCTCGTGGTGTTGGTGGTCGATGGCCGCGAGGGCCTGGTGTCGCCGGACGAAACCGTGTGGCACCACCTGCGGCGCTTCGGCAAACCGGCGATCCTAGCGGTCAACAAAGGCGACACCCACGAGGCCAAGGCGCGTTACGGCGAGTTCCACCGCCTCGGGATCGACCCGCAGGTGCTGGTCTCGGCCGAACACGGTGGCGGTTTTCACGACCTGCGGGCGGCCATCGCCTCGGCGCTGCCGGAAGCCACCGAGGCTCCGGAGGAGGCCGACGCGCCGCCGCCGATCGCCGTCGTGGGCCGGCCGAACGTGGGCAAGTCGTCCCTGGTCAACAAGTTACTGGGCGAAAAGCGGTCGCTGGTTTCGCCCATCGCGGGCACCACGCGGGACCCGGTGGACACGCTGCTCGTGCGCGGCGAGAGCCAATACCTGCTCGTCGACACCGCCGGCATCCGGCGGCGCAGCCAGGTCACCGACACCCCGGAAGAGCTGGCCGTGCTCATGGCCAAACGCCAGATCGAGCGCGCCAAGGTGGCCGTTTTGGTCATCGACGCCGCCCAGGGCCTGACCAGCGGTGACATGGCCATTGCCGGCACCGCCTGGGAGCTCGGGCGCGCCGTGGTGGTGGCAGTCAACAAGTGGGACCTGCTCGAGCCCGAGGCGCGCGAGAAACTCGATCGCGACTTTCCGCGCCTCGACGAGCTGCTGGCGAACCCGCCGCGGGTCAACGTCTCGGCGGTCACGGGCCGCAGCATCGAGAAGCTCTTCCCGGCCATCGACACCGCCCTGGCCCGCTTCGAAACTCGGCTCGGCACCGGCGAGGTGAACCGGATGTTCGAAACCGCCGTGGGCCGCCGCCCGCCGCCGGCGGTGCACGGGCGACCGTGGAAGATGTACTACGCCACCCAGGTCTCGACCGGCCCGCCGACGTTCATGATCTTCGCCAACCGGACGCTGTCGAAGGCGGACTCCTACCGGCGTTACCTCGAGAACCGCCTGCGTGAGGCACTCGACCTGGACGGCGTGCCGATCCGGCTGGTGATCCGGGGGAAGAAGGAAGAGGCGAAAAAGGGGTAGAAGCGCGGACTTCCTGCCCTATACTTCGAGGACTACTTTCACTTCGAGAACCCAAACCGTGGCCGATCACACTTTCAAGAAGCAGGGCCTGACCAAGGCCGACCTCGTGGATGTCGTCTACCGCCGCCATGGCGGATTGACGAAAGACGAGGCGACGCAGGTGGTGGAGGCCATTTTCGGCACCGTCAAGACCACCCTGGGGGATGGTCGGCCGGTGAAAATCAAGAACTTCGGCATTTTCGAGGTGACCGACCGCCCAGGTCGGTTGGGCGTCAATCCCCTGTCCGGGGAGAAAATGCAGATTCCGGCGCAGAAGGGGCTCAGCTTTCGCCCCGCACGTCGCCTGGTCAAGGTGGAGGGAGCCGGTGGCCGGCCCAGTCGGAAGGCCGATCGGTGAGGGGCGGGTAGGCAACGATGGCGGGACGCAAGGTCGACACCCAGCTGTACTACAAGATCGGCGAAGCCTGTAAGCTGCTGGACATCCAGCCCTACGTGCTCCGTTATTGGGAAACCGAGTTCGCGGCGCTGTCGCCGTCGAAGAGCCGGTCGGGCCAACGGGTGTACAGCGAGAAAGAGCTCGCGATCATCGGGCGGATCAAGCAGCTCCTCTACGAAGAGGGATTCACCATCGCCGGGGCCAAGAAGAAGCTCGAAACCGAGCTCTCGGCGGGCGGTCCGCTGCCCGCGGTGCGGCGCGAGCCCGAAGTGCAAGTGGTGGCGGCGATGCCGGAGATCGAGCCCCAAGGCGAGCTCGAAAACGAGGTCGATTTCGAGCCCGGGCTTGACACCCCCGGGGACGAGCGGTTAGAACTCCTCCGCCGGGGACTTACCGACGCCCTTTCGGAGGCTCGCGAGCTCCTGGTCATCCTCGATCGACTCCCCACGTCGAGGCCTGTTTCGAAGTAGACGTTCTCGGTCGGGACGTGGCGCAGTCTGGTAGCGTACCTGAATGGGGTTCAGGGGGTCCCGGGTTCAAATCCCGGCGTCCCGACCAATTTCCTCTCCCAAGAATCCAACCATGAAGCAACCAGAGCTCGGTGCCGCCGTCGTCAGCGGTGCGGGTTCGGGGATCGGCCGCGCGGTGGCGGTCGCCCTCGGCGCCCGTGGTCATTCCCTGGTGCTGCTCGGGCGCCGGGCCGAGCCGCTCGGCGAGACCCTGCGGTTGGCCGGTGCCCCCGGCTCCGTCCTGCCCTGTGACGTGCGTGACGCCGAGGCGGTGGCCGCGGTGGCCGAAGCGGCGTTGGCCAAGTGGGGGCCGCCGGATCTCCTGGTTCCCGCCGCCGGGGTCGCCAGCGTTGGCCACTATGGCGAGCTGGCTCCCGAGGCCCTCGCCGCCATGCTGGCCACCAACGTCGGCGGCACCTTCCACCTGCTGCGTTCGTTTCTGCCCGCCATGGTCGAGGTCGGTCGTGGACGGGTCATTCCGATCCTTTCCCAAGCGGCCCGCCGCACGTACCCCGGCTGGGGCGGCTACTGCGCCAGCAAGTGGGCGCTCCTGGGCCTGGTCGAGACCCTGCGCCAGGAGCTCGCGGGCACCGGTGTGACGGTAACGAGCCTGCTGCCCGGGGCCACCGACACCCCGATCTGGGACGGCCTGGGCGCTGGCTGGGACCGCAGTCGTATGGTGCCGCCGGAAGAAGTCGCCCGCGCCCTGGTCTACGCCCTCGATGCGCCGGCTTCGACGCTCGTCGAGGAAATTCAGATGGGACCGGCTGGAGGCGCCCTGTGACCGCGCCGACCCTGCGCCCGTGGCAGCTCGGCTTGATCGCCGCGACCCCGCTCGCGGTGTGGTTGCTGGCGGTCACGAACCTGCTCGTCGCCCTGCCCGTCGTGGCCGCGGCGCTCGTGGCCCCGGCGTTTCTGGCTTACGTCGGCGCCGAGCGCCACGGTGCCGCGTGGTCCGCGGCCATGGCCTGGGCGGCACTGTTTTCGGCCGCGGTGATCACGCTCGTTCAGGTCTCGCCGGAGCTTCTACCGCGGATCTTCTATGCCGAGCCTTACCGGCGCGAGATGTTCGGTTGGATCGCGACCGGCATCGGCAAAGAGAACGAACCGCTCCGTTGGCTGCCCGAGCATGCGTTGCACTTGGCCGGTTTTCTCGTCCTCGCCCGCTTCACAGCCGGGCTCGGGGGGCTGGTGCTGGGCGCTGGTCTCGTGGCCTACATGAGCGCCTTCGTGGGCGCCTTTGCGGCCGCCGCCGGGGAGCCCGTCCTGGGCGCCGTGGTCGCTTGGGTGC
>JANRLG010000059.1:0-18737 GCA_033762835.1 Thermoanaerobaculia bacterium | reverse complement strand
TCCCTTCACTCGCCGATCGAAGAAGCCCGCTTTGGTCTGGATCGCGACGTGCTGGCTGCAGTGGATCGCCTGAGCCCCGCTGTCACCATCCGGAAGCTCGTTCCCACCAAACGTGCTGCTGTAGTGCCCGAAGAGCACCATCTGGTCGAACTGGGCCTTCCAGTAGTCGTCGGGTGTGGGGTACAGGTTCCAGAGCACGTACAGGTCCCTGGCCGAAGGATCGTTGATGTCTTGGCGGACGAAGGTGGGGGTCGTGATGTGGTTCAGCAGAGTGTAGGTGGTGTCGAGACAGATGTCAGGGTGACGGCCATCGTGCAGAAAGAAGTGGATTGGGGCCCAGCTGGGATCGAGGCACGACTGATCGAGGGCCGAGTGGTTAGCACCCCAAAAGCCGAAGGCGCCGGGCACCACGTTGGTTGCGAGGTGGTCCCGATAGTCAACCGGAGCCCCGGCCACCGCTCCCCAGTTGATCGCCGGGTCCCCGAGCCACGGAGCAAAACCCGCGTCGAGCAGGCCCCGGACGACGATGTTCGGGTTGGTGGCGGCCGGCACGATCTTGTCGTAGTTCAGCCGGTCCAGGTGGTGGCGCACGCCGCCGGCGCCCGCCGACTCGCCGGAGAGCACGACGACGCTCGCATCGGCGAGGCTGGGCAGTGCCGTCGGGTAGTAGCCGAGGGCGACGTCCGCGTCGGGCGCGGTCGGACCCGCGAGCAACGTGTCGATGACCGCGTTGACGATGGCCTCACCCTGGAAGCGGATGTCGAACGTGGCCCCTGCCGGAGTCGCCAGCGCGGTGTAGTCCTGCGAGCCGATCCAGTTGTCCGAGCTGCAGTAGTTGATCAGCACCATGTTGTAGTCGACGAAGTGGTTGATCGGGTTGGAGCTGAAGATCCCCGTGCCGTCGATGGCGGCCCACAACCCCTTCGTACTCATTTTCCCGGCGCGGTCGAAGATCTTGCCGCTTCCCGAGCACCAGCGCCCCTCGAGACAGTCTTCGGCACTGCGGCAGCCACCGCCGCCGTCGAAGTAGATCACCCACTTGCTGGTGGGGTTGACGATCGGGTTGTTGTTGAAGGCGGCGTTCGCTGGGCGGATGTAGATCACCGCCGGGGAGTCGTCATTGCACTTGGCGTTCGGATAAAGCGTCGTGTCGATCGTCCGGCGGATCAAGGGAATGCCGGAGCCACCGTAGGACGAGAACAGCGGTCGAAGATTGACCGGGGGACTGCCCGCCGGGCACACGGTCAGCGGCCCCAGCGGTTGCGCGCCGAGGCTCCCGGGCAGCGCGCACAAGACCGCGCCGAGTACGAAAGGCCCAAGGCGTCTGACCAGGGAAATCGAAGGCAGGTGGGCTTCCATCTCGTCTCCTTTTGAATTCACCCCGGCCCGGGGCTCGAGGCAGCAGCCTCGGCTAAGAGCTACGTGCGCACGCTTGCGAGTTTGGGACTACTGCGGGCGTGGCGGCCGAGTGTCGGAAGGAGGACGAGCCTCGGGAGGGAGGTCGGGTTACGCCACCACGACGTAACCCGACCTGGTCGTTACATCTTGAAGTTCAGCCGGGTGAAGTAGTACCCGCCGTTGATGCCGAAGGGCAGGGTTTCCCAGCCGTAGGTGAAGCCCAGCTGCGGGAAGGGGGCGGCGTTCACCGGATCCCACTTGTCCGGGTACTCGTCGGTGACGTTCAGGCCGCCGACGGTGATCGAGAACGCGTCGTTGACGTCGTAGGTGAAGGCGACGTCGGTCAGGACCTTGGCGCCCCAGGTCTGAATGAAGCCGGGGGTGAAGCCCTGGCCGGCGACCTCGCCGAAGTAGTTGAAGCGCACGTTGGCGTTCCAACGGCCCCGGAAGTAGGTGGTCGAAACGACCGCCCGCTCACCCGGCTGGCCTTCTTCGATGAGCGTGATCTGGGTGGCGTCGAAGAGCACCGGCGCGGGCAGGATCGTCGACGGCGAGCGGCGCGCCGTGACCTCCGTCGAGTTGACGTGGAAGGCGCCCTCGAAGGAGAGCAGGGACTCGTTCGCGAGCGGGTGATCGTAGGAGATCACGAGGTCCGCGCCGTCCGTCGAGGTGTCGATGGCGTTGGTGAAGAACAGCACCTGGCCGACGGCGAGCGGATCGAGGATCGCGCGGATCGGGCAGCGGGCGGCGTTGAAGGGCGTGCCGCAGTCTCCCGACTCGGGTTGGATGTTCGACGAGAAGATGATCCGGTCGTCGATGTCGATGCGGTAGAGATCGAGCGTGAAGCGCAGCCGGTCGTTGGGCTTGGCCACGAAGCCGAGGCCATAGTTGATCGAGGTTTCCTCCTCGAGGTCCGGAATGCCGAAGGCCCGGGCCACGGCGCTGCCTTGGCGCGCGGTCAGGGTATCGGTCAGCACGCCCGCGGAGTTCAGGTTGGTCGAGCGCTGGCTGTAGAACTGCTGCTGCACCGAGGGCGCCCGGAAACCGGTCGAGAGTGTCGAGCGGATGGAGAACTTGTCGTTGACGTCGATACGGCCCGACAGCTTCCCGGTCACCGTCGAACCGAAGTCCGAGTAGTCCTCGAAGCGCAGGGCGGCCGCGAGCAGGAACTTGTCCGTGATCTGCGACTCGCCGTCGACGTAGACCGAGAGGTTGTCGCGGCTCTCGTCGACCTCCTCACTCGGCGACCAACCCGGGAAGCCCTGGGTGCCGGGCTGGGAGATGCCGCCGGTCTGGTTGAAGATCGGGATGTTGCGGTTGTCGGTGCGGCCGTAGGTGTAGGACACCGGATCTCCAGCCTCGATCTGGAAGCCGTCGGTGCGGAACTCGACGCCGGTGGCGAGGTACAGCGGCCCTTGACCCACTCCCCACTCGACGAGGCCGGTGATGTCGAAGTTGAAGCTCGCCATGTCGAAGGTGAGCGTGCCGGTGTCGGCCTCGGTGGGGGTCTCGTTGAAGCGCGCGCCGTTCGGGTCGTTCGGGTTTCGCGGTTCGTAGAACCAGCTCACGTTGGCCGTGTTCTCCTCGCGGAACTTGAACTCGCTCTGGCCCCAGTTGACGCTGGCGTCGTACTTCCAGGCGTCGTTGAACTTGCCGTCGTAACCGAAGACGAAGGAGAGGTCCGTCGGCTCGGTGATGATCGTGGGCAGGAAGCCGTTCGGGTAGATCTGCGGGATCGTGCGACCGTCCCCGGCGCTGCGGAAGAAGCCCGAGGAATTGCCTTCACGATTCGAGTAACCGCCGAAGCCGTACACCCGGCCGCGGGCGGTCGGCTTGGCGAAGTTGAGCCACAGGGAAGCGTCCTTGGCGTCGGCGTCACCGATCCGCTGGGTGACCCGCGGCGGACTCACGCGCAACGTGTCGGCCCCGGCGCGGTTGGTTTCGGAGCGATCCCGGTAGGACGCCGTGAGCGACAGGAAGCCGTCGCCAAAGAGCTTGAATCCCTTGTTGGCACCGACCTGGTACGTCTCGCCGTCGCCCTCGTAGAACTGGCCGGCATCGAACGAGATGTCCGCGCCCTCGGCCGAGTCCTTGAGGATGATGTTGATCACGCCCGCGATGGCGTCCGAGCCGTACTGCGCCGCCGCACCGTCGCGCAAAACTTCGATGTGATCGATGGCGGCGGCGGGGATGGCGTTCAGGTCATACCCCGCGGAGCCGCGGCCGATCGTCTGCTGGACGTTCAGCAGCGCCTGCTGGTGACGCCGCTTGCCGTTGACCAGGACCAGCAGCTGGTCCGGCCCGAGGGCGCGCAGCGTGGCCGGACGAATGATGTCCGTGCCGTCGCTGATCGTGGTTTGCGTGAAATTGAACGAGGGGGCGATCTGCTGGAGGATCTTGCCGGTCTCGACGGCGCCGGTGCTCTTGATCGTCACATTGTCGATGTAGTCGACGGGAGCGGGCGTCGAGGTGGCGCTCCGCCCTTCGACGCGGGTACCGGTGACCGTGATTTCTTCGGTGATCCGTTCCTCGCTCGCCGGTTCCTCCGGTTGCGGTTCCTCGGCGGGAGGGGGGGTGTCCTGCGCCCACAGGACGGCGGCGGGGGTCAAGGCGAAAGCCAGGGTGAGACTCCAAACCGCGGCTCCCCGGCGGCGCCGGGCCGGCGATGTGTCGTGCTCCTTCATCGTTTTTTCCTCCAAACAAAACGCCGGCCGCACAGTGCCGGCAGGGGTGAAAGACCCAAGAAACAGGCTGTCCCAGAACCGATCGTTGCAACAGCGTAACACGCTGAACGGCGGCGGTCAGGGGGCGGATCGCGGGTCTAGGCCGCGGTAGGTGGGGACGAAGGCGAGCGGGTGGGCAGCGAGGAAGTCAGGCCGAAACGCCTCGGTCCAGACTCGGCCGTCGAGATCGCGGGCCACCGGCAAACCAAGACCGTAAAGCAGCGTCGGCACCACGTCGACGGTGCGGGCGCCGGTGAGTAGGGTGCCGGGTCGGATGGCGTCCCCAAGCAGGAACACCGCGCCGTCGGGGGTCTTGCCTACCGCGCCCCCCAAGGGTGGACCCCCAAACGCACGGCGCCAGAGATGTTCGACGAACCCCGGCACCTCCGGACCACTCGCCGAGACGATGACGAACAGGCGCGGTTCCGGCGTCGCCAGCCAAAGCTCCTCGAGCACCGCGGCGAGGTAGCGGTGATGGGCGCCGAGCTCCCGAGCCGCGGCCTCCGCCCGGGCACTCGGCGGGCTCTCGAGACGGCCCTCGGCGTAGTCCTCGAAAAAGGCCCGAGACAACCGCTCGAGCCCCGGCAGGTGGAGGAACAACGCGCGCGGCGGAGCCTCTCGGGCGAGCGCCGTGGTCAAACCGACTCGCCATTGGTCCGCTCGCAAGGCTGCCAGCAGAGGCTCCGAGGGCGGAGTGCCGGCACTCGCCGTCCACCGGTGGTCGAGCTCTTCGGGGTTGACTGCGAACAGGCGGGCGCGGGCCGCCAAGTCTCGCGGCACCACTTCTTCCGCACCTGGGGCCGTCCCGGGAACCGCGGCCGAGTCTCCGGCCTCCACGGTGCTGAAGAAGCGGTCCGAGACTTGCCAGAGGAGCGGCGCGTCGCGCGGTGATGAGGCGGGCCAGCCAACGCTGCCGGTCGTCACCCCCAGGCGGGCGAGCAGCTCGGGCAAGGGCAGCCCCTTGAGGTGGCGTGCCGGGCTCTCCGGCTCGGTCCGCGCGCCGATCAGCCCCCAGCGCTGGAAAGCGAGTCCCGCGGGCAGTAGTCGCAGCTCGGTGGCACGGCCGAACCACGGGCTCCAGGACGACGGCGCGCCGAGAATGCCGTGGCGGTGGGGGAACTGGCCGGTGGCGACGGTGGTCCACGAGGCTCGGTGTCGGGGCGGCCGCAACGAGCGCAGTGGACCATAGGCTCCGGTCTCGAGCGCCGCGCTCAGAAAGGGCAATCCACCCTCTTCGGCCAAAGGCAACACGGCGTCGAGCGACAAGGTGTCGATGCCCACCACTACCAGGTGCGGCCGCGGCGCTCCGCGCTCGATCGGTACCGGCATGGCTTCGACCGCCAGGGGCAAGTAGGAGCTGCGGCGATCAAAGGCGGCGAAGAAGGAACCGGCGGTGAGCAACCAGAAAGCGGCCCGGGACCGCCAGCCATAGGGCCGGCGGCCCAGCGAGTGGAGCAGGGCGGTGTAGAAGCAGATGAGCGTGGCGAGGCTCAACCACGCCGCGGTGCGCAGCAGTTGGTCGTTGATCCGCGCCGGCAGATAAAACGCGTAATGGGAGGCGTGGGTCGAATACAAACCGGCGGCGAGCGCCAGTGCGACGGTGAGGCCCCAGGGCAGCAACCGCCGCCAGCGCCGGTGGCGAAACAGCCACCCGAGGGCCGCGGTGAAGCCGGCGCAGGCGGCGGCCCCGGCCAGGGTCGCGGTCAGCAGGCGGCCCGCGGTGAACGGCACCTCGGGGTTCAGGAAGAACAGCAGGAGGCCGAGATGTCCTCCGAAGACCGCTCCGGGCAAGGCCGCGAGAACGACCGCGAACAGAGGGGTGACCCCGGAGGAGGTTCGGGGCGTCTCCCGCTCGTTCATGGTCGGGCCCGGCCCGGCCTCAAATGTAGAAGATCGGCCGGTCGACGTCGTGGAAGAAGTTCCAGTCGTAGGTGATGCCCAGGCCGAAGTCGATCTTCACCGTGTACTTGGCCTTCATGCGAATCCGGTCGCCGATCCGCTCCGCGGTGACGTCCTTCTCCGCCAACGGCAGGTCGAGTTCCTTGGCCTTCCGCAGGATGCGCTTCTTGATGTCGGCCGGCGGAATACGGTCCGCTTCCTTGGCCTCGTCGACGATGAAGTCGTACAGCTGGGCGCTGGCGATCTTCGTTGGTACCGTCATGTACAGAGCGTAGGCCACGAGGAGAAAGGCGACGGACCACAGGATGCAGCCCATGTTGCCCTCGCCCCGTTCGCGAGTGTGCCGAATCATCAGAACCTCCTTGAGACAGGCGGGGATTCTAGCGTACCAACCGGAAGCTCCGTCGCCACCGGACCGCCCGCTCGCCCTCGGCCGTGGTCACCGACCAGTAGATCAACCACGCTCGGCCGCGGAAGTGATCGGCCGGGACCGGCCCCCAGAAACGCGAATCGTTCGACTGATCGCGATTGTCGCCGAGGCAGAAGTAGCGACCGGCGGGCACGTGGTAGGGGCCGAACTGGTCGCGGTCGCGCTCGAGGGCGAACGGCGAGTTCGGAATCACCTTGGGGTCGAGGTGCTGAACGTAGCCCGTTTCGTCCAAGACGACACCGTTTCTCGACAGCGTCTTGTCGACGATGCGCAGCTCGTCCCCGGGCAACCCGATACACCGTTTGATGAAGTCGCGGTCCGGATCTTCCGGGGAGCGAAAAACGGCGACGTCGCCGAAATCCACCGGGCGCAGAGGCAGAACGGCGTGCTCCCAGTTCCAGCGCACCGGCCCGTAGATGAACTTGTTGACGAGAATGTGGTCGCCGACGAGCAGATTCTCCGCCATCGACTCCGATGGGATACGGAACGCCTGGAACAACCAGGTGCGGACGAACAGGCCGAAAATCAGGGCGACGCAGAGGGCCTCGAAGGCCTCGACGGCGAGTGATCCGCGCGCCCTCACCCTCAACGGACCATCTTGCCGGTCCGCTTCCATCGCGTCTTGGTCGGGAAGCCGAGGATGGTCTTGCCGATGAGGGACAGGCGGTTGCTCGGCCGGTTCCAGGAACCGTCGGAAACCTCCCCGCCGTAGGACCAGTAGATCATCGACGCCCGCCCCTTGATGAGCGTCCGCGGCACCGAGCCGAAGAAGCGGCTGTCGGTGGAGTTGTCGCGGTTGTCGCCCATGAAGAACAGCTGGTCTTCCGGCACCCGGTACTTCTGGGTCCCGTGTTCGTCCTTGCCGCCGAAGAAGTCGCGGCGCGGGTTGAGCATCGGGTCCTTGTGCCGGACGTAGAGGTCGTCCTGCACGGGCTGGTCGTTGACGTAGAGCTTCTTGTCGCGCACCTCGATCGAGTCGCCGGGCAAGCCGATGCAGCGCTTCACGAGATCCGTGCCGCGGTCGTCGGGGCGCCGGAAGATCACGATGTCGCCGCGCCGGATGTCGCGCCCGGGCAGCAGCGACTCGAGCCCCGGCGTCGGCGGTCCGTAGATGAACCGGTTGACGAAGAGGTGATCGCCGATGAGCAGCGTGTCTTCCATCGAGGCGCTGGGGATGTAGAACGTTTGCACCACGAAGGTGTTGGCGAAGCGCAGGAAGAGCACCGCGATGACGATCGCCTCGAAGTACTCGCGAAAGATGCTCTTGGTGCTGCTCATGGGGAGCCGAATGGTAACGGACCGCGGCTTCCGCGAGAAGGGGCCCGGTTACGCAGCCTGTCCTGCCCCGCCGGGTTCGCCGGCCGGCGGCACGTTCGGCTGGCGAACTCGTTCTCCCTCTCGAGCCCGGAGCAACTCGCAAAGAGCATGGAGGTCACCGACGCGTTCCATGAGTCGTTCTCGCGTCGCACGAACCTCGGCCACGATGGGGTCGACCCAGGGAGCATCGTTCTCAACTACTGCTTCAGGCATCGTTACGTCTCCTCGCCCAGCAATTCGTCCGGAGTGCAGAGGACTGGACAAGAGTAGCCGAATTGACCGGCGATCCGTTCCACCACGGACCGCTTCTCGGCATTCGCGATGTGGCGGACATTCCAGGTCAGCAGAAACGCCACGCCGTGGGTTGCGGCGATCGAGATATGGAGAGCATCCGCACGGGCCTTGGGCGGCAGAGCCGCTCCCCTCAGCAGTTCGACGGCGAGCTGCTCCGCTTCGGCCGATACCCGAAGAGACCTGAGACCCGTCAAGAACTCTGATCGCCGTCGCGCAGCAAAGACGTCACCGTCTGCCGCCTCCAAGTGCACGAGCTCGGAGACCACCAACTCGAAGGCTGATCGGCGGCGGCGCCACCATTCATGAGTCAGCTGTTGGCGCCCGGCAGTAATCAAATCTCGTGACGGATGGGCGGCCAAGTAGCTGATGATCGAGGTTTCGAGGTAGACCAGGGCTGCCATTGCGGGCGGTGTCCTAATTCACCCGCTTCTCGAACCGCGGGCCGTGATCGCGCTCGCGCTCCTTCTTGCCGGGGAGGAAGATCGAGAGGATCGCGCTCACGACGGTGACGATCAGGGCGCCCCAGAAGGCGGGCCAGAAGCCGGCGACGGCGAAGCCGAGGTCGAACTTGCCGGACAGCCAGGCGGTGATCTGGAGCAGGAAGGCGTTGATGACCAGGGTGAACAGGCCCAGGGTGAGCACGATCGCCGGGCAGGTCATGAACTTGAGGACCGGGCCGATGGTGGCGTTGACCAGGCCGAAAATGAGCGCCACGGCCCCGAGTTTCAGCCAGTCCCCGGAGGACGTGATGCCGGGCACCAGTTTGATCGCGGCCGACAGGGCGATCGCGTTGATCAGCAGGCGAAGCAGAAAACGCATGGCCATCCCCTCCTAAGTTCAGAGCTCGGACCGAATCTCCCACAAATCGGGGAAGAGCGGCTGGAAAAGCGTGCGGCGCAGGTATTCGGCCCCAGACGAGCCGCCCGTACCCTTCTTGGTGCCGATCGTCCGCTCGACCATCTTGACGTGGCGATACCGCCACTCCTGCAAGCCTTCGTCGAGGTCGACCAAGCGCTCGCAGACCTGGCTCACCAGGTGGTCGGTACGGTAGATCCGAACGAGCTCACGCTGAAGGTCTTCCGAAGGCTCGACGGGCCGGCGGACATCGCGCTCCAGCAGCGCCGCCGGTACCGTGAACTCGCGCTTCACCAGGAAACGCAGAAAGGCATCCCACAACGTTGGAGCCGCCAGCCGCGCCTCGAGCCGGCGGTGCCCGGGCGTGTCCTCCGGGTGGTGCCGGACCATCGCGGGTTGTTTGGCGCCGAGGGCGAACTCGAGCTCCCGGAACTGCACGCTCTGAAAGCCCGAGGCCGACTCGAGCCGTGCCCGGAACGAGTTGAACGACACCGGCGTCATGGTCTCGAGCACGTCGATCTGCCCGACCAAAGTCTTCAGGATCGTCAAGATGCGCTTCAACGTAGCCAGCGCCTCCGGCGCGTGATCGTGGATCAGGGACTGCTCGAGATACGCGACCTCGTGGAGCACTTGCTTGAACCAAAGTTCGTACACCTGGTGGATGACGATGAACAGCATCTCGTCCTGCTCCGGCCGCCCGTCCGAGGCCACTGACAGCGGCTGCTGGAGCTCGAGCAGCTCGTCGATCTTCAGATAGTTGGTGTAGGTGACGGGCTTGGGGGTGGGATCGGACATGGCGGCGATGGTAACGAAAAAGGCCGGCGGTCGAAACCGCCGGCCGGGTGGGAGACCGCGATCAGATCGGACAGATCCAGCGTTGGCCCCAGGAGCAGAAACAGCTCGACGGCCTTGGATCCCCGACCTCTTGACACTGTGTTCTGGATCCCGGGCTCGGACACCAGGTCTGGTGAAGGGCCGAACAGGTCGAGAGGAATAGGGCCTCGGGAGTTTTCGTCGCGGGCTGCGCCGGAGCGGCGACGAAGCTGGCGAGAGCGAGAAGGCTGATCGACAACATAGAAAACCTCCTTTTCATCAACAACACCAGTTCTCGTGTCGAGGGGCCGTCCGACCGGGACACCAAACAAAAAGGCCGGCGGTCGAAACCGCCGGCCGGGTGGGTTCAGGGGAGGGGAGTCGTTCAGTTGGCGTCGCCGTCGGTCAGGAACGGGCGCAGCTTCTGGGACCGGCTCGGGTGGCGGAGCTTGCGCAGCGCCTTCGACTCTATTTGCCGGATGCGCTCGCGGGTGACGTTGAACGACCGGCCGACTTCCTCGAGCGTGTGCTCGGAGCCGTCGCCGACGCCGAAGCGCATCTTCAAGACCAGTTCCTCGCGCGGGGTGAGGGTCTTCAGCACGCCGCGGGTCTGCTCGCGCAGATTGGTGGCGATCACCGAGTCGATCGGCGAAGTGGCGTTCTTGTCTTCGATGAAGTCCCCGAGATGGGAATCTTCCTCTTCGCCGATGGGCGTCTCGAGGGAGATCGGTTCCTGGGCGATCTTCATGATCTTGCGCACCTTGGAGGCCGGCAGATCCATTCTCTCGCCGATTTCCTCCGCGGTGGGCTCGCGACCGAGCTCCTGGACGAGCGAGCGGCTCGTGCGGGTGAGCTTGTTGATGGTCTCGATCATGTGGACCGGGATGCGGATGGTCCGCGCCTGATCCGCGATCGCCCGGGTGATCGCCTGGCGAATCCACCACGTGGCATAGGTCGAGAACTTGTATCCGCGGCGGTACTCGAACTTCTCGACTGCCTTCATGAGGCCGATGTTGCCCTCCTGGATCAAATCCAGGAACTGGAGGCCGCGGTTCGTGTACTTTTTGGCGATCGAGACCACCAGGCGCAGGTTGGCTACGATCAGCTCTTCCTTGGCCTGCTCGCACATGCGCTCGCCCTTGCGGATCTTGCCGATGGTGGCGGCGATCTCCGCGTGGGTGGTGCCGTAACGCTCTTCGATTTCCTTCAGCTTCGCCCGGTACTTCTCGATGCGGCGGCGGTGCAGCGCCTGGAGTTCCTTGTTGGTCTCCTTCTTGAGCGCCGTCTCGGCCCGCCGGATGTCTTGCTCGTAGCGGCTGAACTGCACGTCGATCGACTTCAGATAGTCGACCATCCGGTTGCGCGCCTGGACGGAGAAGTCGATCGAGCGGATGTCCTTCGAGATCTTCGCCATTAGGCGGTCGACCTCGCGCTCGAGCTGCTGGTACTCCTCACTCGCCAGCTCGACTTCCTTCTGCCGTCGCTTGACCTGGGCGATTTGACTGTCGTTTTCCGCGATCGCCTGGAACACGGTCAGCGACGAAAGGATGCGCTCCTCGGCTTTATTGTCGATGGGCTCGTCGGACGGCGCCATCAAGTCCTGGAGCACCCGCTTGTCCTTGAGCGCGAGCTCGTGGAGGCGGAGCAGCTCGCGCAGCACGACGGGGTTTTCCGCCAGGGCTTCGTAGATCAGCCACTCCCCCTGTTCGATCCGCTGGGCGATCTCGACTTCGCCCTCGCGGTCGAGCAGCGGCACCGTGCCCATCTCGCGCAGGTACATGCGCACCGGGTCATTGGTCTTCTCGTGAGCGGACAAGCCGAACTCGAGAGTCTCCTCGTCCTTTTTGTCGAACTCGGAAACGACCGGGTCCTGCTCGTCGCGATTCTGGTAACGCTCGGGTCGGTCGATGACTTCGACCTCGAGATCTTCGAAGCGCTGATAGACCTCGTCGAGCTCGTCGGGGAGGCTCGCAATCTCGTCCGGCAGCATGTCGTAGATCTCGTCGTAGAGAAGGTAGCCCTTCTCTTTGCCGAGCTCGATGAGCTGTCGAACGGCGGTATAACGCTCTTCGATCGTTTTGACTGTCGTCGATGTGGCCAACGTGATCTCCTGTCCGGACACGAACGGCTGTCGGCCCGCGGTGGGCTAGGATCACCGCGGCCGGGCGCTCTGTCGAGCGCAGCCGTTTTAACGCGACGGTGGTCTGTGGCCCGGGAGGGAGGGGGCGCCGAACCGGCGCTGGCTCAACTGGACACGTTCGTCCAGGAGACTCTTGATCCGTCCCTCGGGGTCACCCCGACGTTCCGCCGCTCTGATTTCGTTCGTCAGCTCCCGCAACCGCTCTTTCGTCCACCGGTGCATCACTGCGTCGAGGCATTCTCGGAGTCCGAGCCGGCGCGAGCCAGCCGGATATTCTACCTCGTTCTGGTACAAAGCCACGCGCGCCACGGCATCGGAATCGTTCTCGAGGGCCTCTGCCAAGGTCCTGGCCGTCGGCAGCGCCCCCGTCACCCCATAGAGATCGCGGAGAGACCGGTAAATATTCCGACAAACGGGATCGAGAAAGGCCTCGGCGGGTGGAAGTTGGGAAATCGCAGGTGGTTCGGCCGGGTCGGCGAGCAGGCGGGCTAGGAGCTCGTCTTCTTGCGAGTGGGTCAAAGCCCCCGCAGGGCGGGCTCCTGCTCTCGTGAGCGGGGGCTGGGCCGCGGGCGTCGGCGAGGCATCGCGGCGGGCGATTTTCCGCGCCAGCAAATCCCCGGGCAGGGACAGTAGGTCTGCGGCGCGGCGTGCGTAGGCGTAACGCAGCGTGGCCTCGGGAATCGGCGACAACAAGGCCGTGATTTCTTCAACGGCCTGCGACTGGGCGCGTGGGTCCTTGGCGATGCCGTCGGGGGCGAGGCGGTCGATTTCCTCTTCGACGGCGTCCCGGGCGTCGGCCACCGCTTGCGCCACGGCGTCGGGGCCGGCCTTCACGCGCAGCGAATCCGGGTCTTCTCCGGCGCCGAAGCGCGCCCGGCGGACGGTGAAGCCCTTCGCGAGCAGCAGCGGCAGCGCGCGGCGGTGAGCCGCTTCCCCGGCGTTGTCGCCGTCGTAACCCACGACGACTTCCCCGGCGAAGCGTTCGAGCAGCTGGACCTGTTCGGGCGTGAGAGCGGTGCCCATGCTGGCCACGGCCCAGTCGATGCCCGAGGCGAACGCGCCGAGAACGTCGAAATAGCCTTCGACCAGGAGCACCCGCCCGGTTTCGCGCAGGGCCTTCTTGGCGACATCGAGCCCGTAGAGCAGCGTGCTCTTGTGGAAGTCCGCCGTTTCCGAGGTGTTGACGTACTTTGCCGGGTCGTCTCCGAGAGTTCGGCCCCCGAAGCCCACGATGCGCCCCGTGGGCGACCGGATGGGAAACATCAGGCGATGTCGGAAGCGGTCGTAAAACCGACCTTCGGAGCGGTCCGAGCGGGCCACGAGACCGGCCTTTTCGAGCTGCTCGGTCGGGATCTTCGGGCGCAGTGCGTCGAGCAGGTGCTGCCAGCCGTCCGGCGCGTAACCGAGGCCGAAACGCTCGACGAGCTCGGGGGCGATCCGGCGCCGCTCGAGATAGTCCCGCGCCGCGCGATGCCGGCCGAGTTGCTCGACGAAGAACTTCTGCGCCGCTTCGAGCACCGCCCGCGAGTCGATCTCACCCCGTCGAGCCGGGCCGGCGGCGGGCAGCGGCACGCCGAAGCGCAGCGCCAGGGATTCGATCGCCGCCGGAAAGTCGTCCCCAGAGGCCAGCATGTGCAGCTTGATGGCGTCCCCACCCTGGCCGCAGCCGAAGCAGTAGAACAGGCCCTGATCCGGATCGACCGAAAACGACGGCGTCTTCTCCTTGTGGAGCGGGCAAACGCCCTTGTACCTCCGCCCCGCCTTGGTCAGTCGCGTGTGCTCGGAAGCGATCGACACGATGTCGACGGTTTCCCGCACCGCCCGGACCAATTCGGGGGTCAGGTGGACGTTGCCGAGCGCCATGGGCGGAGTGTACGGCGCCTTGGCGCTCGTTTCCCGTTAAACTCCCCGCCCATGACCAACAACAACCCCTGGGCACTGATTCTCGGCGCCTCGAGCGGATTCGGAGAGGCCGCCGCGGTGACTTTGGCGGCCGCCGGTTACGACATCGTCGGCGTTCACCTCGACCGCCGTGCCGGTCTCGCCCACGTCGAAGAAATCGTCGGGCAGATTCGAGCGCACGGCCGCAAAGCACTGTTCTTCAACGTCAACGCCGCGGATGCCGAAAAGCGGGCCGAGGTACTCGAGGCCGCCGCCGCGGAGATCGGCAGCGGGCAGATCCGGGTTCTGCTGCACTCCTTGGCCTTCGGGGCCTTGAAGCCGTTCATCGCCGACGACGAGAAGGACGCCCTATCCCAGGCTCAGATGGACATGACCCTCGACGTCATGGCCCACTCCCTCGTCTACTGGACCCAGGACACCGTGCGCCGCGGACTCCTGCGCTCCGGCAGCAAGATCTACTCGATGACGTCCTCCGGCGATCACGTCATGTGGAAGGCCTACGGTGCCGTCTCCGCTGCCAAATGCGCGCTCGAGAGCCACACCCGGCAGCTGGCCGTGGAGCTGTCGCCGCTCGGCATCACCGCCAATGCGATCAAGGCCGGTGTGACCGACACCCCGGCCCTGCGCAAAATCCCGGGCAACGACGCGATCATCGAAAGCGCCAAGGCGCGCAACCCCGGCGGCCGCTTGACGACCCCCGAGGACGTGGCCCGGTGTCTGGTGGCACTCTCCGCCCCGGGCACCGAATGGCTGACCGGCAACGTGATCAACGTCGACGGCGGCGAGGACATCGCGGGCTGACCCGCGATTGACACCCGCGAGAGCCCGCCGCTACACTGCCCCAGCACTTGTCGGCGGGGCGTGGCGCAGTCTGGTAGCGCATCTGCTTTGGGAGCAGAGGGTCCCGAGTTCAAATCTCGGCGCCCCGACCATTCGCCCGACCGCGAGAAGTCCCTGCAGTTCCTTCGACTGCCCGTAGCTCAGCTGGATAGAGCAGCGGACTTCTAATCCGCTGGTCGGGGGTTCGAATCCCTCCGGGCAGGCCAACACCCGTTGAACCTATTTCCTGAATGACTTGCGCCCTGCTTTTTCGACGCGCAGGCGGGACCTTCGCAGGACAAACTCACCACACCATGACCACACTCACGGGTTTACACCCCGCGCGATGTCTGGCAGCATCGGTTCATGGCCACCATTCGCAGGGTTCCCGCCGCTCGATCGGGTAGGTGCTGGGAGGCGCAGGTACGCATTCAGGGCCATCGGCCCCGATCGCGCAGGTTCACCAGCCGGAACGACGCTGTTCGGTGGGCCGCCGCCGAAGAGCGCTTGATCCGATTGGGCGCGGCGGCAGTTGAGGCGTTGACGTTGCGCGACCTGGTCGAAGCCTACCGGCGCAGCCCGGCGTGGACAGAGCGGCGGGAGTCGAAGAGGAAAGACGAGCCCCGAATTGCGTACTGGATCGACAGCTTGGGCGGATTGCCCATTACCGACATCACGACGGCACTGATCGCTCGGCACCGAGACGACCTCTCACGACGGTTCGCCGCTTCGACGGTGGCCGGCTACCTGGCGGCTTTGTCAGCGATCTACAAGGCGGCCGGCGAGCACTATGACGGAGTCGCCAACCCGGTCAAAGTTCGCCGACCGCGCAACCGGCTGGTGCGCCTGCGCTACCTGTCAGACGCCGAGTTCGAACGCCTGATCGATGCCGCTGGGGGAGTCTCCGATCGCCTACTGGCCATGGTGCTGGCCGCTCTCAGTTGTGGCGCTCGGTGCTCAGAGCTGATGTCGATCCGCTGGCAAGATCTCGACCTCGAACGCGGCACCGCCGTGTTGCGTCCAGACGACGCGAAGACCGGGCACCTGCGCACGCTGCGCTTTCGGGGCGCTGCCCTGGAGGCTTTGCGTCAGCTGCCGCGAATCTCAGTCTGGCTGTGGGGCGGCGGGACTCGGCCGCCGGCTTGGCCGCGAAAGCAGTGGGACGAAGCTCGCGCCGCCGCCGCTCTTGAGGATTTCCGATGGCACGACCTGCGCCACACCAGCGCCACCTGGCTGGCGATGCAGGGGGCGGGCGGTCCCGAAGTGCAGATGCATCTCGGACACCGCAGCTTAGCGATCACCAACAAGTACGTGCATCTTGCTGCCGGTCAGCGGTCCGACATCGGACCAATGCTGGTGCCGCGGTACTACTGACAGACGCTGGCAGTCCGTTGAATCAGGTCCTTCTGGCTGAACCCGAACGCCTTTTCCATCGGCTTCAGCAGACCAGCCAGAGGGAACTCGGCGTCGAAAGCGTCGGTCACGACGCGCAGGAATTTGCCAGTCGCCAGCTCTCGAAGATCTTCACACCCAACAGCCCAGCGCGCGCCGAAATCGGCCGCGCCAACCTCGGCGATGTCGCGATACGTCCGCTCGGCCGCCGGCTCGTGCGGTTCCTTGCCGTCGATCGAGTAGCGCACTCTTCCGACTTCCTTGGGTGTCTCGAGTCGCCTTCCCTGAAAAGTCGGACTCGAGGGCTGAGTCACCACGAATCGAAAGAAGAACGCGTCATCGACGCGCATCACGTCGAACAAACGCGACCCCTGCCCAGCGCCTACGTACCCACGAACGAAGGTCACTTCACGACCGGTAAGACGATCGGTCTCCGTCTTCTTCATCCACCCGCCGGTTGCAAGCACCGCGGACAGAGTGACAAACAGTGCAAGGGCGTGCATCTTGTGTAAACCTCCCGTGTTTTCAACTATCTTACAGAAACGGTGTCTTTCGCGGGCAGTGTAGACCCGCGCACGCTCAGGAGGGAGCCTCGCAATGTCCATTTCCACGTTCTTGATGGCCCACCGCCAAAACGTTCAACTCGCCTGGATCGACGCCGCCGGCCTCGGCCTGTCCTCGGTCGCGGCTGCCTTCGCTGCCGCCGACGCCGAGCTCGGCAAGCTGGCCAAAGACTCGCGGTGGCGAATCCTCTCAGGAACCTCGACGGTAGGCGAGGTCTACGCCCCTGACGAGTCGGCCGCGCTGGCGTTCGCCGGCGAGCTTTTTCCCGGCGATGGAACAGCTCTCAAGGCCGAACGCATTCAGGAGTAGGGCGCCCCGGCGCATACTTCCACTTACCAGCCAGGGCGGGAGTCTCCTCGCCTGGCAAAAATCCATTGGGAGGCGATGTATGCGTAAAAGTGTCTTCGGCGCTGGCCTGATCGTTCTAGCTTCGGCTTTGCCGGCGGCGGCAGAGCCGCAACAAAGCGGCCTGTGGGCGCGGATGTGGGCCGCCTGGTTGTCGCCGGTCTGGGAATTTCTTTCCCTTCCAGCAGGCAACACCCAAGACCCCAACGGCGTACCGCCTGATGTACCGGAGCCCGCCGTGACAACCAACTGCGAAGCCGGTAATACGCAGGACCCCAACGGCCAGTGTCGGCCGATCGGCGGTTAGTGGTTCGGCGAGATGTCGAGCGCCGGACGGCGCCGGAGCGTGCGCGCAAGACTCGCCGCGCACTCGCGTACGAGCGTTACGTCCGGGCTCGAGCCGCCGCCGAGTTCCAGCAGGACGCCCGCCGCGGCCAGCTGTTCGCCCCCCAACCCAAGGGCGCACGCCCCTAGGTAGAGGTTGCCAGCGGCCACCGCCGCCGCGTCGCGGTCGCCCTGTACGAGGGCGAGCTGTAGCGAAGTCTCCTCCGCGAGGGTCGCCTCGAGCGCCCGGCCCTCGGCTCGGAAGTAGTGCTGCACCTCGGCCAGCAGGGCGGCCGCGGCTGGCGTGTACCCAGACTCGATGCCAATCCGAGCCAGTAACCACCGCCGGCGGGCGGACAGCAGCGCGTCTCGCGCGTACACTCGCTCCCAGCTAATCAGAAGGGCCACCGCGACGTCTCCCCTGCCGATGTCTGCCAGTCCTTCGGCGAGGTTGTGGACTGCCGAGAGTGCCAGCCACGGGTGGCGCCGTGCGTCGACGGTCTCAAGGGCGCGAGTCAGTATCCGGACGCCCGCGAGAGCCTGTTCCCGGTGTAGTTCGACGGCCCCCCGCTGTATGAGCAGGCGCGCCACCAGGTCGCTTTCGGCGCCGACGCGATCGGCGAGTTCAAGGGCCGCGTCGAGGCATCCGGCCGCCGGGGCCGCGGGTTGGTCCGGTGCACCTCGACGCCGTTGTCGCTCGTGCTGACCAACACTCGAGGCGACTGCGCTAGTTGGCGCTCGACTTCTTCGAGATCCGCCGCGATGCGCGACAGCCTCTCGAGCAACAGCTCGTCGGTGATGGCTACGACGCCAAGCTGTTCGAGCGCGCGGCAAATTCGATCGTGGTACGCCTTCGCCGGCTTGGGCAAACCCCGAGATACTGGCGGACTGCCGAGCAACTCCGGGTTTGTCGCCTTCGGCACCGGCCGCCGGCCCGGATTTCCCGAGACCAACTTCAGCTCTGGCGGCTTGGAGCGGCGTCCTCGCATGACGCGCGAACGTACCGCCGCCCAACCGCACCAACCCGCCAAGGATGCCGCACCATGGCACCCCTCAAAACCTCAATTTTGCGCCGATGTGCGTCGGCAGGGGCGCCGGTCCCCGGCCGGCTGGCGCGGTAAAATCTGCACCCGCCCCTACCCCCAGATGGCAAACACCACAACTCACCACAGATTTCGCCACAGACACGCCGCACGCTAGCGCAAGGCTACCGCCTCAACGTTTTGGCGCGGCCCTTGTCCATGCCGACACTTACGCCCCGCCGCAGTGCATCACCGGGCGCCGTGTGAGGTCTGGAGCGCTCTTCTAATCCGCGGGTCGGGGGTTCGAATCCCTCCGGGCAGGCCATCCAAAGCGCTGAA
Organism: Thermoanaerobaculia bacterium; assembly: GCA_033762835.1. GTDB lineage: Bacteria > Acidobacteriota > Thermoanaerobaculia > Multivoradales > DATKCC01 > JANRLG01. The sequence continues at coordinate 161 of JANRLG010000059.1, read as the reverse complement.
AAGATTCAACTTGCTGGAATGCCATGGAGGCCCGTGGTGGCGAAATTTGCCTCCGCGTCACAGCCGCGTCACAGTTGCCGGCATGGCGACGATCCGCAAACGGACGACCCGGCAGGGGACGAAATGGCAGGTACAGGTCCGCCGCACAGGCTATCCGCCGC
>JANRLG010000058.1:0-6408 GCA_033762835.1 Thermoanaerobaculia bacterium | reverse complement strand
GCGGCGGATAGCCTGTGCGGCGGACCTGTACCTGCCATTTCGTCCCCTGCCGGGTCGTCCGTTTGCGGATCGTCGCCATGCCGGCAACTGTGACGCGGCTGTGACGCGGAGGCAAATTTCGCCACCACGGGCCTCCATGGCGTTCCAGCAAGTTGAATTGCTTCAGCGTTTTGGATGGCCTGCCCGGAGGGATTCGAACCCCCGACCCGCGGATTAGAAGACGTTCGAACAACTATCTCCAGCATAGTCAGGCTGGCGCAAACGCCTGGTTTTACTACCGGTTGTCCCGGCGTGCGCCACGCTGACTATGCTGGGTTGTGTTGGGCGTTGCCACCAGAGTGCCACCAGGAATCCGCGGATCTCCTCGGCTCAATCATGTCAATTGGCCATGAATGGAAGCGGCGGGGTGAATCAGCCGAAGCGTTGGAGGCGTCGGAGAAGCTCCTCGACCGAGATGCCGACTTCCCGACCGGCCTCGGCCAACGCCTCGAGCAACTCCGCCTCTTCCTCGGCCGAGATCTCGACGGGCCTTCCCGCTCGTCGGCGAGCGGAGGCATCCCGGCTGAGCAGGCGATACGAGGGACAACGCTGCCTCGTTCTACGTCTTCGGAGTAGACTCTCTTCCTTATGGACCTGCGGACGATTCACAGTGATCCCGAAATCCTCGAAGGCACTCCCGTCTTCGTGGGCACCCGGGTTCCATTCCAGGCGCTCATCGACTATCTAGAAGAGGGTCTCCCTCTGGCGAGCTTCCTCGCTGATTTCCCAACCGTCGAGAAGGACCAGGCCATCGCCGCCTTGGAAGAAGCCAAGCAGGCCGTCCTCGCGCATGCGCGTACTGCTTGATGAATGCCTCCCGGTCGGGTTGCGCAACGAACTCGGAGGGCACCAAGTCCTCACGGTACGCCAGGCGAATCTGACGGGCAAGAAGGACCGCGAGCTGCTTTCTGCGGCGTCTGGCCGCTTCGATGTCTTCATAACAGTCGACCGTAGCCTTCAGTGGCAACAACAGGTCGGGAGCTTTGATCTCGCGGTGGTCTTGATTCGCACTCGCAGCAACAGCCTCCCGAGCCTGTTGCCCCTGGTGCCTTCGCTCCAGCAAGCACTTGAGCGGGCAATTCCAGGGCAGGTGACTCGAGTCGGCATCTCCCTGTGAGGACAGCCCGGGGCAAGGGTGCCCCCACTGCATCGAGGAGGTAAGCGATCGCGAACAGGGCGACAAGCCCGGCGCCCGGCCATTCGTTGTATTGTGAAAGAATGATAGACGACTCGGTCCCGTGGAAGGAGCTTCTCCACAGAAAGGCGCGCGCCATTGCTAAACGGCGACAGCAGCGTCGCTGGAGCTCCACTTCGTTCGCTCTCCTCGAACAAGACGTGATGCTCGCTGGCTACGCAGTGCGCAAGCTTCTTGAAGCCCACAAGATCTCCGATGAGTTGGCGAACACAGCTATTGCCGCCACCGCGTTCCCGTTCAAGGGGACGCGGCGACACTTCGTCAAGACCGGTGATCTTCCCGACTACATGAACTGGCACCGCATCGATGAGTTCTACGACCTCGAGGAGCCCATAAGGGTCCAGGTAGCCTTAGTCGACTTTTGCAATCAGCTCGTCCATAGCTGGATCTTTCTGTTCGCAAGAGCGGAGGATGGAGGCATGGACGGGTACTTCGTCGCGTCGGATCGTACGCGCGCACAACGCGTCCTCTACTTTGATCTTGCTCAAACGGCTTCGGTGCTCCATGCGGTGGCGTCTGACTACATCGTTTTTTCGTGCACGCGGAGAGACCCAGAAACAGGTCAGTGGCGCTTCGTCGTTCGCTCTAAGTACGCCCGTCACGAGTCGCGGCCTCTCGATCTTCAGTCGCATCGCGAGCGCTAGTCAACAAGAAGCTCCAAGACTATTGGCCGCTGGGTCGAGTATGACAGTGCCGGAGACACGTCATCCGCCTTTGAGCCCGAAGGGCGAAAGGGCCGAGCGCCTGGGGATGGCCCGCGCGGAGCGCGGGTCAGACCCAGGCATTGCTCGCTGTCCTGAGCCCGGTCGGTTCGCTGTAGTTGGGAGTTTTCCGCGCGGATCGGCTTCCGGGTGGGGAAAGCGCTGGCGGCAAGAAGATCATGCCCGAAGAGTGTTTCCGGTGCAACTCTGAGAAGGGTGCCACCACCACCCACCCGAAGACGATCTGGGTAGGTCGGCAACCGCTCTTGCCGCCGTTCACCGCGTGCCACCCCGGGAACGAGATCGGCTTCGGCGGCGCTCGTGGAGCCCGGAGGAAGAGCTGGGCGGGCAGCGGGGACGACCTCTCCCGCTCGACCGACTCACTGGCGCCGAGGACCGACCGATGTACGCCCCGCCGGGGGTGCTCTGTCGGAGAGTCGGGCGCCGGCTGGTGACTTCGACGGTCCGTCTTCTCGGGAGCAGCGCCGGAGTTGCGGCGGAAACCGGCTTCGGGCATGATGTTCCTATCGCCAGCGTCTTCTCCACTCGGAGGTTGATCCGCGGCGAAACCTCCCCCCATCTTCGAAGAGTCCGGTCAGAGGACAGCGAGCACCCTGAACCCGGACATTCCGATCAAGGAGCGAGCCTCCCGCACCAGCAGCCGGCGCCCTCCGCCCAGACCTGCGACACCTGCCAACTCGTCACGCCCGCATCCCTTCGCCGTCAGCCGCAAGCTCCAGTGCGTCGATTCGTGCGGGATCGTCTCGGTGGTTAGCCGACTGCCGAATCAACCGGACAGCAGACTAGTCGCCGTTGGCCTGCCTCCCATGGTTCAGGTCATGCCTTCGGCGCAGCCACAGCACGCCAGTCAGCATGAGAGCTGTTATGAAACAGAACATTGCCCAGTGGGATAGCGTTGGAACAACGAGGGTCCCACCTTGGAAGGGGAGAGTCCAAATGCCATCGCCATGTACCGGGATGTCTCCTGTTTGTCCAGGGAATCTGAAGAAGCCCGCGAATCCAAAATTCGCATCGCCGGAAGCGGTTGGTAACCATGCCTCGACCTGCGCATCAGAAAGGGCGGAGAAGGGTGGCATAAGAGGTATCGGATCGGCCGTGATATCCGCGACTGGCGGCGGGAATGGCGAAAACAGCTCAGGATAGGGTGTCGGAGGCGAGGGGGCATTATTCGCGTGAGTCCCGTTGATCACAATTTCCCAGCCGTTTTTATTATAGAAGACACCGCCAGCAAATATGCCGCCTTCGAACACTCCGCCTCCCGTGAGGCTGGACCAGCCCGCAATCTGCCGCGTTACTGGATCGACGCCCCATGTTACAGGACCCGCCTCCCGTAATCGAATCCGAAGTGGTGGACTGCCAATCTGGTCCAACAGTGGAAAGTCGATCAGGAGATGGATGTCAATTTCGGCAAGCCCATGGAGCATATTGAACCTCATAGTGTTCGATGTACTCGGCTCCAGCTCGTAGGAGATCGGGCCTGTAGATTGGGGGCCTGAACCGAGATCAATGATGATCGGGCCAGCAGTACCGGATAGGGCCGCAATTGGCCGGACAAATATTTTTGAAGCCACCACCTCCAGGGAAAGGTCGTCAAGGCTGACCCCCCCCTGTATGAGAGATGAGCTTGACAGCTTGAAGGAACGGAGCAGGCTCGAGTCGTCAATAAAACCGATAAAGCCAGTCGAATTGGCCTGCAGCGTGGCAACTCCTCCAGCCACCTCCACTCTCCAATTTTCCCCGGATGTTGTGTAATCGAAGGCGACCGCGCGCGTATAAGCAGAGAGCATAAAGAGCATTCCTGGCCCAAACTCCCGGAAGCGAAGCTCGCGCGTTCCGTTGGTCAAGCCGCCACTAACCACCTGAATGGTTCCTGCGGCGCCAGAGACAGTCTGGGCCTGGGTACCCTGAGTCGTTGAGAATGGGGTTGAGTAGTCGCCAACCAGCTCCGCTTCAAAACTCTCGGTTGAAACTCCCTGCAATGCCGACTGCCAGGCCGCCCGATCCGTAAACGTTGTCACAGTTGCCCAGAGGGAATTGGGCACCGAGAACGCCGATAAAGACACAAGCATCGCAGTCAACGTCTTTAAGCTAAACATACGAACTCGCTCCTTTTTAGGGCGCTGAATTATCCAAGGGTCGACGCTCCCGCCTAGATGCTCAACGTTCATCGCCGCACGCCAGCGCGGCCGTGCAGGCAGCTTTTAGCTGCCTTTAGCTCTGGTCTCCCATGTAATTCGCGCCAGTACTCCCTGATCTTCAGAAGGTCCGTGCGGCGACCCCCAGGGGTCCTAAGGCCGAATTTCAAAATTTTAGACGACGACAGCTTCTAGCTATGGGAGTTATATACGAGGCTGATTGTAGCAGGTGCGGACACAATAGGCAGCCCCCGCTACCCGCCCAGTTCTTCCTCCGGGCTCCACGAACGGCGCCGAAGCCGATCCTGGGGAGACAAGCGGTGAACGGCGGCAAGGTCGGTCGCCGACCTACCCAGCCGGTCTTTGGGTGGGTGGAGGGTGGCACCCCTCCCTGAGTTGCACCGGAAATCCGCTTCGGGCATGATGTTCCTGCCGTCACCTCCTCCCTCACCCGAGGCCAATCCACAGCAAAACCTCCCCCCACCATCGAAGAGTCCGGTCAGAGGACAGCGAGCAATGCCTGGGTGTCACCCGCCGGCCTGCGGCCGTCGGCTGAACCCAGGCGCTCGGCCTTTTCGCCCTCCGGGCTCAAAGGCGGATGCCTCCCGCGCCTCCGATAGAGCGCCCACGGCGAGGCGTACATCGGTCGGTCGTCGGCGCCAGTGAGCCGGCGGGGCGCGCGAGGTCGCCCCCGCTGCCCTCCCGGCTCTTCCTCCGGGCTCCACGGTCGGTGCCGAAGTCGATCCCGCTCCCGGGGTGGCATGCGCCGAGCGACGGCACGGGCGGCCGCCGACCTACCCAGCCGGCCTTCGGGTGGGCGGGGGCTGCTTGCTGCACTTGCACCAACGTCGAACATGGCGCACAATTTCACCGCTCACTGCCTATGCGTGAATTCGAAAGAGGATCATGATGCGCCGTAGTCTCCTCACTTGGTCCCTGGCCTTTGGACTCTTCTCGTTGTGCCTGACTCCACTTGCGGCGGCTACTCCGCCGGTTCCCGAAGAGGTGAGTCTGGAGGCTTTCCTCCTCGAGCTTCAGCAACAGAGCGCCACCCTCTCGGGCCCGTTGCCTGGTGCCTCTCCCTCCGTAAAAGGGGGAGAAGGCTGCCCGACCGACTGGACCTATTGCAGCGCCGAGATCTGTGCCGGCTGCTGCCTCGAGTGGGGTGGCTGGACGGGCAGTCTCTGCGCTGTCCGTGACTGCCTGTGTTGGGATGCCTGAGCCGAGATTCCCTCACTTTCGGTAATCCCTGGGGCCAGTCGAGCCGGCGAGCTCGTCTGGCCCGTGGAACGTGTTTCTCGTCCTTCGAGTGCCGTTTGTCCCGCCCTGTCCCACCCTGTCCCAGCTGACTTGCTTTGCCCTCGGCGCTCGGTACAGCGTCTCCGGAACTGGAGTTCTCGGAGTCCGCCATGCGCCGCTTCCGCTTTTCCCCGCCCTCCCCGCCTGAGCCCAGCTCGGCGCCGGTTCCGGACCTGAACACCTTTCTCGGCCGGCTGGACGCGCGGCTCGACGAGCTGGAAGACCGCATGCGGTCGATCGAGGAGGAACGGCCGAGGAATCGACCCCGATACGCGAGCCCCGACGAGCTGGCCCGGGAGTTTGGGATCAATGATCAGACGCTCCGGGGCTGGCTCTTCTCCCGGGCCGAGAACGGCCTGGATTCCCTGGTGGTTACCCAGGGTCGAAGGCTCTATCTCGACCGGGAGGCGTTCGCGCGGTGGTTTGCGAGGGGAGAGGGTCGCCCGCGGCGGCGGACGACGGGGAGGAAGAACGGGGGGCGGACCGATGGCCCGCCCCAGGAGGGTCTCTAGGTTGCGTCTTGATCGATGTCGTCGAGGATCAGGCGGCCCAACGCCTCGGCCTGCTCGGCCCAGAGCTCGGCGCGTTCGCATCGCCGGGTGGTCGCTTCATCCAACCCACTCTCGAACCGCTCCTCGGCCTTGCTTCGAAGGTAGGCGGCGATCAAGAGAAGGTCTTGGCCAGCGGCGCGGAACTCTTCATCCATCAGGTCGCTGTCTTCGTCGGGGCCGAACTGGTTCAGTTCGTAGATCCAGGTCTGGAGGATCTCACCGAGTCGGACAACGGCGGCCAAGTCCTCCGGGTCGCGGAAGCGCCAGGCGAAGGTCCGGCGCAGGAAGTGGTCTCGTTCTTGGAACTCACTAGAATCGTTGCGGTCGCTCATTGGACTACCCTCAAGTTCGGTAGTGCCGAGATCAGCGGAGGAGCGAGGTGGGGCCTACCGATCCGGTGCCCGTTCGAGGAGGGCCATGGTCGCTTGCTGCTCGACAGCCTCCATGAGACCCGCCCCCTCGGACGG
>JANRLG010000057.1:0-4323 GCA_033762835.1 Thermoanaerobaculia bacterium | reverse complement strand
CGTGGCGGTTGGGGTCGAGGCGAAGCCGAGGGCTTCGACAACGAGGGAGATCGACGAGCGGGCGACTCCCCACGGGTTCCGGATCTCGAGCTGGACGGTGTGGAAGCCGGCCGGCAGGCGGTTCGTGTCGAGGATCGTCGGGTTGCCCGTGAGGGTGCCGGCGCCGGTCGGAAGAGTCCAGGTGAAGGTCAGAGGTGGCCGTCCGCGAACGTCGTTCGCCGTGAGGGTGACCGGAAAACACGGCGGGTAGGTCGGGAGGATGGAGTGGTCCTGGGCTGCGCTCGGCAGGGCGAGAGCAGCGAGAAAAAGGGCCGGAGCGATCGTGAGCCCGCTCCGGCGAAGGGGAAGGGACGGGCCGGACATCAGATCTTCCGGAAGCCCAGGAAGCCAAGCAGGACGCCGAGGAGCAGGAGGCCCCACTGCCCCACCGTCGGGATCTCGGCCGGCGGTGGGCCGACGGGGTCGCGGTCGAGCGGCGTGCGGGTGGGGTCGTCCCGGAGCGGGGTTTCGGGGTCGTCGGTAGGGACGGGCCGGTGGTTCGAGGCCAGGAGGGTGCCTTGGCAGACGAGCTCGTCGAGGCCCTCGGGGATGGGGTCGAAGACTTCGACCTCGAAGGTGAGGTCGATCGACTCGCCCGCGGCGAGGGACGGGATCTCGATGGTGACTTCGGTGTCGTCCGGGTGTTGGCCGGAGAGCACGGTGCCGATTGGCGTCAGGACTTGGTCGGCGACGAGGACGGCGCCTTCGGGAACCGGGCTCGTGAAGACCACGGCGTTGGCCGCAGCTGTGCCGGTGTTGCGGAGCGTGACGAGGTAGACGATGGTGTCGCCCGCATCGGCCTCGCCGTCGTCGTCGAGGTCGAGGTTCAGGGAGTCGGTCTTGAGGGCCGAGAGCGCCGGCTGCGGGCCCGGTCCAGCCGGGGTGACCGGCGTGGTGTCGACGGCCGTGTTGTCGGCGGGCGTCGGGTCCGGGCCGCTGGTGCCGTTGTCTTCGATCTCCACCAGATTCCGGATTTCGCGGACGCCGCTCGGGAAGGGCGACGCCACGCGGACGGCGAAGGCGACGAGGCCGGAGTCACCGGCAGGCAGGGACCCGACCGAGAAGGTGCAGGCCGTGCCGCTCGGTTCACCCGGGCAGAGCCACCCTGGGGTCGATTCGGCAGGCTCGAAGGCTGCGTGGGCCGGGACGGTCTCGGTGAGCACGACGCCCGAGGCGGCTTGGTTGCCGGCGTTCGAGTAGGCGATCGAGTAGACGACGACGCGGCCCGCGGTGGTGGTGACGCCGCCGTCGGTTTTGGTGATGCGGAGATCCGGCGCAGCGTTGACGGGTACAGTCGAGCAGGCCGGGGGCGGAGTGCCGCGGCTGGCCGAGGTGGAAAGGTCGGCGCAGTTTTCGATCGCTTCGGCGCCGGGCGGTAGGTCGGAGGTGATGCGCACGGCGAATCGGCGAACGCCGTTCGCTCCGGCGGCCACGATACCGAGGGCGAGCTGGCAATCGGAGCCGGCGCACTGCCACTCGGGGGACGAGGCAGCGGCGTCGAAGGTGGTGAGGTTGGGGACGGATTCGAGGAGGACAACGCCGGCCGCATCCTGGTTGCCCTGGTTGGAGTAGCGCAGCTCCCAGACGAGCAGTCCGCCGGGGACGGGGTTGGAAGAACTGGGTAAGAAGGCTTTGGTGAGCCGCAGGTCCGGTGCGACGTTGATCAGCGGGGTGTCGTCGGTGGCGGTGTTGTTGGTTGGATTGCGGTCGGGACCGTTGGTGCCGTCGTCGGCGACGGAGACGCTGTTGGTGATGCGGTCGATGGATGGCGGGAAAGTCGCGGGCAGCCGGACGGCGAAGCGAACGGCGTTCGCCTGGCCGCCGCCGCCAGGAAAGCTGCCGAGGTCGAAGTGGCAGGCGGTGCCGGAGCAGGACCAGCCGGGGGAGGAAGAGCTGGGTGAGAAGGTGGTGTGGGCGGGAACGGTCTCGGTGAGCCGGACGCCCGTGGCGCCTTGGTTACCGACGTTGGTGGTGGCGATCGTGTAGACGACGGTGTCGTTGGTGGTGGCCGAGACCCCTCCGTCGGTTTTGGTCACGGCGAGGTCCGGGCCGGTTTGGGATCGATCGACGGGGGTGGTTTCGGACGCGGTGTTGTTCGCCGGATTGGTGTCCGGGCCGGCAGTTCCGTCGCTGGTGACCTCGGCCGTGAGGTCGAACTGGGTGACGCCCGCGGGAAGTGGGTTGCGGACGCGGACGGCGAAGATACGAACGCCGTTCGCCAGCGGCGCGACCGTTCCGAGTACGAGCTCGCAGGTGCTTCCAGCGCAAGTCCAGCCCGGAGCGGAACCGGCGGCGTCGAAGGTGGTGTTGGCCGGAACGGTTGCACGGAGGCGAACGCCGTTCGCCTGGGACCGATCCGCGAGGTTTTGGTAGGTCAGTCGGTACGGGATCAGCTGGCCGGGCACCCCGCGGGCGTTGTCGTCGGTGGCGGCCAGGGCCAGGTCGGGATCGAAGTCGATCGGCGTGCGGGTCGGGTCGCCGAGGGCCGGAGTGTCCGGATCGTCGGTGAGGGTGGCGCCAAGTCCCGTGGCCGTGACGCTGCCCTGTTGCTGGACGTGAACCGTCGGTGGCGGAAGGAAGGGCGAGGCCACCCGAGCCTCGAAGGTGATGACGCCGTCCGATCCGGAGGTCATGGTCTGGAGCGCCACGCGAACGGCGTTCGCCCCGGTGGTGTTGCCGAGGAGAACGACGCCGCGGGTGGTGGTGACGGTGCCGGCGATCAGGCTGGTGCCGTTGCCGGGCGTGAGGTCGAAGACCACGGCCGAGAGCGCGGTCGGGTTGGTGTTGACGACGCGGGCCGTATAGAGGAGTCGGTCCCCGGAATCGGCCTGGCCGTCGCCGTCGAGGTCCTGAGCGAGGGCATCGCGGAGAGTGGCCACGACGAAGTTGCCACCGCCGATCGGGCCGAGGCACGTGGGGTCGAGCGGGTCGGCGTTGTCGGGGTCGTTCGAGACCGCCGAGCCGCCCGTGTAGGTCAGCACGGCCTGGTTGCAGATGCGGCCGGTGAGGTTCGGGAGCACGACGGAGTCGAAGCGGACGACGACCTCGCCGCCCGCCGAGATCGTGCCGACGTCAACGAGGATTTCCTCGTTGTAGGGCGGCGTAACGGGCGGCTCGTTGCCGCGGAGGATGGTCCCGCGGGTGGTGGTGACGCTGCCTGGCACGACCGAGAACCAACTCGAGGACAAACCCGGGGGGATCGTCGTCGGGCTGTCGGCGAGGGTCACGGCCGTGACGGCCGCGGTGGTGATGTTTTGGGCACGGATGGCCCAGCGCAGGCCGTCACCGGGGTCCGGCAGGCCGTTGCCGTTGACGTCGTTCGAGAGGATCACCACCTTCTCGACGTTCAGCGGCGGGGTCTGGGCAAAGGCGGGCCAAGCCGCCCACAAGGTCAGAAACAGGGTCAAGCGGACACACTTCGAGCACACGGGTCCCATGGAAGGTCTCCCTCCGGTTTCCGGATCAGGTTGAAAGAGAACGGGTTACGGGTACGAAGTCAGGTCGAGGTCAGAGCACTTCGAGGTCACTGAGAAGGAGGATCTGGACGGCCGTTCCGGCCTCGAGCGTGAGAGTCGGCGGACGCGCGAAGCCGCGTTCGAGGATCTCGGTCGAAACCCGGCCGAGGTCGGTGCCCACTTGGCCGGCGAGGATCTGGCCGGGGCTCAAGCCAAAGGCCGAATCGCGGCGCTCGGGCTGGGCGAGCTGCACGCCGGCTGAGATGAAGGACAACGCGAGCGCCGTCCCCAGCCGTTGGCCCCAGTGCTGATTAACCCGGGCCGGAATCCCGGCTGAGCCGTCGAGCGCCGCCGAGCCCTGCGGCCCGAGCTCGAGGCGAACGCCGTTCGCCTGGCAGTTGGACCACGCGATGGTCACCCGGCTGTCGCCGAAACCCGGCTGTCCTTGGATTTCCCCGAAGCACCTGGCACCTCGGGGAAGCAGCAGGCGGGACGAAGTCAGCGTGTCGTAGACGTCGCGGATGGTGATCCCGACAACCGGACCGGGCACGTCCGTGACCACGCGGTGCGCGAGCACGAGCGGGATCGTTGAGCCGGCCGCGAGAAGGCGGCTGTGCGAGCGGGTCCGGACGGCGACACGGGGAGCGGAAGAGGAAGAAAAGAGCTGGGTAGAAAGGGGCTGGGGGCCTGCCGGCAGACTCGCGAGTTCCGGCTCTGGTCCCCGCAAACTCGCGGCGACCCGCTCCAACAAGGCCAACTCCACCGAGTCGCGGCCGACCTCTGTGTCGGCTGATCGCTTCGATGCTGCCCCCGCTCCCGAATCCCCTGG
>JANRLG010000056.1:0-4983 GCA_033762835.1 Thermoanaerobaculia bacterium | reverse complement strand
AGATCGCTCGCGAGCACCATGCCGAAGGCGACCGCGCCTACGATCATGGCCATCGAAACGAATTGTCGATTCCGAGTGCTCATGGTTCTTCTTTACCTCTTCCTTCGGAGACCGTCGGCTCCAGTTTCCTCTCGCGGCTAGCAAGGCGCCTGCCAAGGTGGAACTGCCTGAAAAGCAGCGATCTGCTTCAGCCGACCGCCGCCTGATCGGCCAAAATGGCACTCGGATTTCCCAACCCTTGGGCGTGCCGTGGTCGACCCCTGGTTTGCCTGTTGCAAAGCTTCCGGCTATACTCCGCCGGTCAGCTCGCCTTGAACCAAGGGAGTGGGCGCAGGCCCACTCTTTTTGTTGTTCGGGGTCTGAGGCGGTGGACGGCCGAAGAGGCCTCCCGATAGACAAGTCATGATGGCGAGAAACGCACCTCCGAGTTCCGGCCGGGCGAAGCCCGAGGGCCGTCAGGCGACCCGCCCCCCCGTGCGGCGGGCGCCGGTGCGTCTTTCCGAAGAGCTGCTCGGCGAGATCGCGGCGATCGCCCGGGACACCGGTTGCGAGCTTTGGCACGCGGAGTGGAAGGGCGGCACGTTGCGCCTGTTCCTCGACAAGACCGAGGGTGAGACGGGCGTTCAGCTCGCCGACTGCGAAAAAGTCTCGAAGCAGGTGTCGGCGCTCCTCGACGTGGTGGACTTCGGCGCCGGCCGCTACACCCTCGAAGTCAGTTCGCCGGGTTTGGATCGCGAGCTGCACCGGCCGGCGGACTACCGGCGCTTCGTGGGACATCTCACCAAAGTGACCTTTCGCGAGGCTCCCGGTGGAGCCAAGAAGACCGTCGTAGCGCGCCTGACGGCATTCGACGAGCCAGCCGACCAACCACCGACGCTCCGACTCGAGCTCGGCGGCAAGACTCCGACCGAACTTCTTCTGCCCCTGGCTCAGGTCGAAACCGCGCGTCTCGAGATCGAACTCTAAGGAAACAGGACCGGAAACGATGCCTCAAGCACCTTCAGCCGAGTTGAACCTGACCGTGCTCCTCCAGCAGGTGGCCCGCGAAAAAGACGTCGATATCGACCGTTGGATCGCCGCCCTCGAGGACGCCATGGCCTCCGCGGCCAAGAAGCAGCACCGCATCAAAGAGCCGGTGCGCACGGCTTTCGATCGCCAGACGGGTAAGTTCCAGGCGTTCATCGTCAAGCGGGTCGTCGAAGAAGTCGAAGACCCCACCGCCGAATGGACCGTCGAGGAAGCCGCCGCCGAGGGCCACAAGGCCGAGGTCGGCACCGAGATCTCGATTCCCATCTCCGTGGACGGCCTCGGACGCATTGCGGCCCAGTCCGCCAAGCAGGTGCTCTACCAGCGCATTCGCGAGGCCGAGCGCGAGAACGTCTACAACGAATTCATCGGTCGCCTGGGCGAGATCGTCAATGGCACCGTCAAGCGCTTCGAGCGCGGCGACATCATCGTCGATCTCGGCCGCACCGAGGCCATCGTGCCGCGGAGCGAGCAGGCCCGCCATGAGCGTTACAGCCAGGGCGAACGCATCCGCGGCGTGATCGTCGACGTCCACACCCAACCCAAGGGTCCCCAGATCGTGCTCTCGCGCACCGATCCCCGTCTCCTGATCAAGCTCTTCGAGATGGAAGTGCCGGAAATCTACGACGGTACGGTGATCATCAAGAACGCCGTTCGTGCCCCGGGCGAGCGGGCCAAGGTCGCGGTGTCGAGCCGTGAACGCGACGTCGATCCGGTCGGCGCTTGCGTCGGCATGAAGGGCTCCCGCGTGCAGTCCATCATCCGCGAGCTGCGTGGCGAGAAGATCGACATCATCGAGCACTCCGACGACCTCGTGACCTTCGCCCAGAGCGCTCTGGCACCGGCCAAGATCACCCGCGTCTCGGTCACCCACCACGGTGAAGTGCCGCACCTCGACGTGATCGTCGAAGACGAGCAGTTGTCGCTGGCGATCGGCAAACGCGGTCAGAACGTGCGCCTGGCTTCCGAACTGATCGGCGCCCGCATCGACATCAAGAGCGAGACCGACGTCAAGGACGAGGTCGCCGACGCTCTCGCCCGCATGCTCCAGAGCGCCTTCGGCGACTCGGAGGGTGCGCTCGAGACGGAAGAGGCCGGTCCGATCGACTGGACCACCGCTCCCGGCATCGGCGACAAGGGCGCTGCGAACCTGACCGAGGCCGGATTCACCAGTCTCGCCGCGGTGGCCGAGGCGAGTGAAGAGGATCTGGTCGAGAAGGCCGGGCTGTCCAAGAAGGCTGCCGCGGGCTTGAAGGCCTGGGTCGCCGAGCAGATCCCGGTCGAGCCCGAGTCCACCGAACCGCTGTTCGGCGAAGAGTTCAATATTCCGCAGGAAACCGGCGGCAAGCCGATGAAGGACGAAGATTTCATGGCTGCGCTCAACCGCGCTTTCGCGGAAAGCGAGCAGCTCAGGGTCTCGATCGAAGGCAGCACCGACGACGACGAAGACGGCCGCTGAATCGTCGGCGCCCGAGGGTTCGAGAATCGAGAGGAGTCGCGCAAGCGTTATGGGAAAGATTCGGGTGCAAGACCTGGCACGAAAGATGGGCGTCCCCAACCAGGACCTCGTCTTCAAGCTGAAGTCGATCGGCGTGCGCGTCGAGGGCGACGACGCTCACATCGACACCGACACCCTGCAGGCGATCATGCATGGGAAAAAGCTCCCCCATCCGAAGGAAGTGATCCTTCGGGACGAGGAAGCCCGCGGTGCCTCCGCGGCACCGAGCGCTCCGGGTCGCCCCGCGGCACCTTCGACGCCACCGCCGACCCGCCGACCCTCGGTCAACCCCCTGCGACCCAATCGTCCTCGGACGTTGATCCAGCGGGTCGATGCCGAGATCAAGTCGCTGCCGACCACGGATCGCTACGAGCCCAAAATGGACCTCTCGCCCGAGGCGCAAGCGGTGGTCGATGCGCCGCCGCCCGAAGTGGTGGAAGCGCCCCCGGTGGCGCCACCGATCGCGGCGTCGGCCGAGCCGGTCGCCGAGGCCCCAGTGGCTACCCCACCGGCCGAGATCGAATCGTCTCCGGCGGTCACCGTGCCCACCCCGCCGGCGCCACCGCCCGCGGCCCGCGGTCCCCTGCCTCCGGCTTCGCGGCCCCCGGTCAGTCATCCGCCTCGCCCCGCCGTGCCTGGTGCCCCAATGGGTCCGCGCCCGCCGGGTGCACCGCCCGTCGGCGGTCCGCGCCCGCCCATGGGGCCCGGTGGTCCGCCCGGATACGGCCCCGGAGGCACGCGCCCCATGGGTCCGGGTGGCCCGCGTCCAATGGGACCGGGTGGCCCCGGCGGTCCGCGACCGCCGATGGGTCCCGGCGGTCCGGGTGGCCCGCGCCCGCCCATGGGACCGGGAGGGCCCGGTGGCTACGGCCCCGGGCCGGGTGGCCCGCGTCCCTATCCTCCCGGCCCGGGCGGTCCCCGTCCGATGGGTCCGGGTGGCCCCGGGGGTCCGCGCCCCCCGATGGGACCTGGAGGCCCGGGCGGTCCGCGGCCCACGGGTCCGGGTGGACCCGGCGGTTACAGCCCCGGCGGCCCGCGCCCGATGGGCCCTGGTGGGCCGCGTCCGGGTGGCCCGGGCGGTCCCCGTCCGATGGGACCTGGTGGTCCCGGCGGTCCGCGTCCCGGTGGATTTGGCCCCGGATCGGGTCCCCGTCCGGGGGGCCCGGGAGGTCCAGGCCGCCCCGCCGGCATGCCGATGAGCCGTCCTGGTGGTCCGCCCCCGTTGGGGCGCCCGCCGGGAGAAGGCGAACGGGTCCGTGAGGGCCGCGAGCGCACCGATCGGGACGGCGCCAAGCGTCCGGCCAAGCGCCGTTCCAACAGCGAGCGCCAAGACTTCGTCGGCTTCCGCGGCTCGATCGCGGGCGAGGAGGATCTCGACGCCATCGGCGACGCCGCGGTTTCGACCGGGCGCGGCCGGCGGCGCGTGGAGCGCCGCCTGAGCCAGGGCGATACCGGTCCCAAGGCGGTTTCCTTCAAGGAGAACGCCCCCACCGGGCCGATCATGATCGGCGAGAACATGACCGTCCGGGAGTTCGGCGAAAAGGCGGGAATCAAGGTCAAGGACCTGATCACCATCCTCTTTCAACGCGGCATCCTGGCCAACATCAACTACGTGCTGCCTCCGGAGCTGGCCCAGAAGCTCGCCGAGCAACTCGGGATCGAGGCCATGGTGGTCAGCTTCGAGGAGTCCGTCCAGCTCGAGCGCGAGATGACGGTGGGCACCGAGGCGGGCACCAAGTCGCCGCGGGCACCGGTCGTCACCATCATGGGGCACGTCGACCACGGCAAGACCTCGTTGCTCGACGCCATTCGGGAATCCAAGGTGGCCGAAAGCGAGCACGGCGGCATCACCCAGCACATCGGCGCCTATCGAGTGAAGAAGGGTGACCGCGACGTGGTCTTCCTGGACACTCCGGGTCACGAAGCCTTCACCATGATGCGCGCCCGCGGCGCTCGGGTGACCGACATCGTGGTCTTGGTGGTCGCCGCAGACGATGGCGTCATGCCGCAAACGATCGAAGCCATCGACCACGCGAAGGCCGCGAAGGTGCCCTTGGTCGTGGCGATCAACAAGATCGACAAAGCCAACGCCAACCCCGACCGAGTCAAGAAGGAACTGTCCGACCGCGGCCTGTTGGTCGAAGAGTGGGGCGGTGAAACCGTTGCCGTGCCGGTATCCGCGCTCAAGAAGGAAGGCATCGACGACCTGCTCGAGATGATCCTGCTGACCGCGGACATCCTGGCCCTGAAGGCCGCTCCGGACATCCCCGCTCAGGGCACCGTGCTCGAGGCGCGCAAGGAAGTGGGGCGTGGCATCGTGTCCACGGTGTTGGTCCAGAACGGCACCCTCTCGGTCGGCGACGCGTTCGTTTCCGGTGCCACCTCGGGCCGGGTCCGGGCCATGCTCGACGACCACGGCAACCGCGTGAAGGCGGTGGGCCCCTCGACTCCGGTCGAGG